>NZ_JBAFWT010000001.1:0-479783 GCF_043195195.1 Roseixanthobacter psychrophilus | reverse complement strand
GCTAGCCCTGTCGATCTGAACGAGACGTGAGGGCATGCGGCGGCGCTCGCGCTGGCCTGCGGCGACAACCATGCTAAGCTTCGATCTTTGGGGCTGGTGTTCGGAGGTCGCGTGAGCGGGACACCGGAAGTGAAGACGCCGCGCGGTGTCGCGCGATCCGAGGCGGACGGGGACGCGACGGCGTTTCTTGACCGCGCGGTGAGCCGTGCCCGCTGGGTGCTGGCATGGGAGCAGGCTTGGCCCGTTCTCGCGACCGCCTTGGTGGTTCTTGCCGCGTTTCTGGCCGTCTCCTGGGCCGGCCTTTGGCTCGTCCTGCCGCCGCTCGCGCGCATGGCGGGCTTCGGCCTGTTCGCCCTCGTCTTTCTCGCCAGCCTGTTTCCCCTGGTCCGTGGCCGCGTGCCCGGCCGTGCCGAGGCGCTCGCGCGCCTCGATCGGGAGAGCCGGCTCTCCCATCGCCCCGCCACAGCCATCTCCGATGCCCTCGCGACCCGCGCGGACGATCCCGTCAGCGCCGCTTTGTGGCGCGCCCATGTGGCGCGCACATTGGCGGCCGCGCGCAGCCTGAAGGCCGGCCTGCCGGCCCCGGGTCTTGCCGCGCGTGATCCCCGCGCGATCCGCGCACTCGCCGTTCTGGCGCTTTTCGCCACCTTCTTCCTCGCCGCCGGCGACCGCTGGATGCGCATCCAAAGCGCGTTCGACTGGTCGGGTGCCGTGGTGCGCACCCCCTATCGCCTGGATGCCTGGGTCGATCCGCCGGCCTATACCGGTCGCCCGCCGGTGGTGCTGCCCGGCCTGCGCTCGGACGATCCCACCACCTTGCAGGCGACCGCTCTTTCCGTGCCCGCCGGCAGCGTGCTGGTGGTGCGCGCCGTGGGCCTGGATGGTTCCGCGCTCAAGACCGAAGGCGGCATTGCGGAACTGAAGCCGCAGGATGAGGCGGCGCAACCCGCTTCCGAGGGCCCGCAAAGCGTGGGGCCAGCCCCGGCGCCGTCCGCGTCCACCGCGCCGGAGCGCCGGTTCGAGATCACTGAGGCCGGGAAGGTCTCGTTCGCCGGTCCCGACCGTCGCAGCGTGACCTGGATGTTTACCGCAATACCCGATGCCAAGCCGGTTATCGCCTTCGCGAAGGAGCCGCAGGCGGGCCAGCGCAACCAGCTCGCGCTCGCCTATCGCATCGAGGATGATTACGGCGCCAAGGGCGCCCGCGCGGTGTTCACCGCCGCGCCGCCCGCGCCCTCGTTCTTCCCGCGTCCCGGTGCTCCGGCGCCGGTGGCGGCCAAGCCGCTGGTCGAGGCGCCCGACTTCGACCTCGCCTTGCCTGGCGCCGGCTCCAAGACCGGCGCCGCGCAGACCCTCAAGGATCTGGTCGCCCATCCCTGGGCGGGTGCGCTGGTGCGGCTGAAGCTGACCGTGACCGACGCCGCCGGCAACACCGGCGAGAGCGAGACCAAGACCTTCCGCCTGCCGGCGCGCACCTTCAGCAAGCCTTTGGCGCGCGCCTTGATCGAGCAGCGCCAGCATCTCGCGCTCGATGCCGGCGCGAACCGGCAGGTGCAGGACATCCTCGCGGCGCTGGCGCTCGCGCCGGACCAGTTCGCCATCCCACCGGGCCAGTATCTCGGCCTGCGCAGCGCCTATTGGCAGTTGCACAATGCCCGCACCGACGACGATCTGCGGGGCGTGGTGGATTATCTCTGGGACATGGCACTCGCCATCGAGGATGGCGATCTGAGCACCGCGCAGAAGGAATTGCGCGATGCCCAGCAGGCGCTGCGCGACGCCTTGGAGCGCGGCGCCAGCGACGAGGAGATCAAGCGCCTCACGCAGGACCTGCGCGCCGCCATGGAAAAGATGATGCGCCAACTGGCCGAGGAGGCGCGGCGCAACGGCAATGCCGATGCCCGCCCGCTCGACCAGAACAGCCGCGTCATCCGCCCGCAGGATCTCCAGCGCATGCTGGACCGCATCGAAAATCTCGCCCGCAGCGGCGCCAAGGATGCCGCCAAGCAATTGCTCGACGAACTCCAGGCCATGATGGAGAATCTCAAGCCGGGCAATCGCCAGGCCGGCCAGCAGGGCCAGCAGGGGCAGAGCGAGCTCGGCAACATGATCCAGGAGCAGCAGCGCCTGCGCGACCGCACCTATCGCCAGCGCCAGCAGGGTCAGCAGGGCGAACAGGGCCAGCAGGGGCAAGGCGAACCGGGGCAGCAGGGCGAGAACGGCTTCAGCCCGCTCCAGGAAGGCCAGCAGGACCTGCGCCGCCGCCTCGGACAAATGCTGGACGAGTTGCGCCGCATGGAGCAGGGCCAAGGTCAGCAAGGGCAAGGTGAACAGGGCCAGGGCGAAGGTCAGGGTCAAGGCCAAGGTCAGGGTCAAGGCCAGGCCGGCGAAGGCGAGGGCGGCGAGGGACCGGCGGGCCGCGCCGGCCGCGCCTTCGGCCGGGCCGAACAGGCGATGCGCGATGCCGAGCGCGCGCTGGGCGAAGGCAATGCCCAAGGGGCGCTGGATTCCCAGGGCCGCGCGCTCCAGGCCCTGCGCCAGGGTGCCCAGTCCTTGGCGGAAGGCCAGCAGCCCAACCCCAACGGCCAGGGGCCCGGCGGCCTTCCCGGCGAGGGTGCCCAGCGCACAGACCCGCTGGGCCGGCCGCTGCGCAGCCAGGATTATGGCGACGATTATTCCGTGAAGGTGCCGGAGGAGGTGGACGTCCAGCGCGCCCGCCAGGTGCTGGAGGAATTGCGCCGCCGCCTGGAGCAGACCAACCGTCCGCAGCTCGAACTCGATTATATCGAGCGGCTGCTGCAAAATTTCTGAACGCTCGGGACGAGCGGATCAGCGGACGGGAGCGATCCTCCCGCCGCTGCGATCAGTCCAGCCCTTCGATATGGCCGATGAAGGGCAATTGCCGGAACGCGTGGGCGACGTCCATGCCGTAGCCCACGACGAACAGGTCGGGGCTTTCGAAGCCCACCAGGTCGGCCTCGATCTGTACCGCCCTCTTGCCGGGCTTCTCCAGCAGCACGCACACCAGCACCCGGCGGGCGCCGCGCGCCACCAGGAGATCCTTGGCGAAAGCGAGCGTGCGTCCGGATTCCAGGATGTCGTCCACCAGCAGCACGTCGCGGTCGCGCACGTCGCTCTCCACGTCGCGCAGGATCTGCACCTGGCCTGACGAAACCGTCGCCTCGCGATAGGAGGAGAGGTGGACGAATTCCATTTCCGGCGTGAGGCCGGAGCCGTGCAGCGCCCGCAGCAGGTCGGCCGCGAACATGAAGGAGCCCTTCAGCACGGCCACCACGAGCAGGTTTTCCGGCTGCAGGGCGGCGATTTCCGCCGCCAACTCGCGATTGCGGGTGGCGATGCGGTTCTCGTCGAACAGAACTTTAACCGTAGGGAGCGACATGGTTCCTCTCATTTCGTGCGAGCATGGACCGGGCGCGGGCGAGCGTCCAGACTCCTGCCGCATGCGCCGGACGGGCGGGCCTTTCGCCACGCCCCCCGGCAAGGTCTATGGTTGGCGGGCGCAAACCGTCCGATTCGCTTAAGGTGGGGGCTTTGGTCCGCTTCGAGAATGTCGGCCTGAGATACGGCATGGGCCCGGAAGTGTTGAAGGACGTGACCTTCAGCATCGAGCCCAATTCGTTCCAGTTCCTCACCGGGCCCTCGGGCGCCGGCAAGACCACTTTGATGCGCCTGCTGTTCCTCTCGCTCAAGCCGACGCGCGGGCTGATCACCCTGTTCGGCCGCGACGTGTCCTCGCTCGATCCCGACGAAGTGGCGGTGCTGCGCCGGCGCATCGGCGTCGTGTTCCAGGATTTCCGCCTGCTGGACCATCTCACCACCTATGAGAACGTGGCCTTGCCCCTGCGCGTGCTGGGCAAGGAAGAGACCAGCTACCGCGCCGAAGTGACGGAATTGATGCATTGGGTCGGCCTCGGCGACCGCATGAACGTGCTGCCCCCGGTGCTCTCCGGCGGCGAGAAGCAGCGCGCCGCCATCGCCCGCGCCCTGATCGGCCGGCCGGAATTCCTGCTCGCCGACGAACCCACCGGCAATGTGGACCCCACCCTGGCGCGCCGCCTGCTGCGCCTGTTCGTGGAACTGAACAAATCCGGCACCTCGGTGCTTCTGGCCACCCACGACATCGCGCTCATGGACCAGTTCGACGCGCGGCGCCTCGTGATCGCGGACGGGCGGCTCTATGTCTATGAATAGCCGCGAGCCCGCTCCCGCCGACTCCAAGACTGTCGCGTCCAAGGCTGCCGCGCCCCAGCCCGCCGCGCCGGCCCGCAAGAAGGCCAGCCGCAAGACTCAGGGCTCCATCGTGCCGCGCGCCACCGTGGCCGGGCGGGCGCTGGTGGCGGTGGTGGCCATCATGACCTTCCTGGCCAGCCTCACCCTCGGCACGGTGCTCGCGGTGCGCACCACGGCGGCCATCTGGCGCAGCGATGTGTCGCGCGAGGTGACGATCCAGATCCGCGCCGGCGACCCCGCAGCCGTGGATGCCCAGGTGAAGGCGGCCGCCGACATCGCCCAGCAGACCCCCGGCATTACCGAGGTCCACGTGCTCACCAAGGATGAGACCGGGCGCCTGCTGGAGCCCTGGCTCGGCACCGGGCTCGACTATTCCGACCTGCCGGTGCCGCGCATCATCGTGCTGCGGCTCGATCCCGGCCAAAGCCCGGACCTGCCGCGCCTGCGCCGCACGCTCACCGACAAGATCCCCACCGCCACCCTCGACGACCATCGCTCCTGGTCGCGTCGGCTCGGCTCCATGGCCGAGGGCGTGATGGCGACCGGCATCGGCGTGCTGGTGCTGGTGGCCGTGGCCACCGTGCTCTCGGTGGTGTTCGCCACCCGCGCGGCGGTGGCGACCAACCGGACCATCGTCGAGGTGCTGCATTTCGTCGGCGCCCGCGACGGTTTCATCGCCGCCCAGTTCCAGCGCCATTTTCTTAAGATCGGCGCGCAGGGCGGCCTGCTCGGCGGGCTCGGCGCGGCGGCGGTGTTCCTCGCCATCGCCAGCCTGCCGCGCCTCGGCTTCGGTGGCGATCCGGAAGACCCCTCCGTCCTCACCTGGTTGTATCCCGGCCTGTACGGCTTCCTCGGCATCGCCGGGCTGGTGGTGCTGGTGGCGGGTGTCACCGCACTCACCTCGCGCGTGACCGTCTACCGGACGTTGAGGACGATCCAATGAGGCGGCTCAGATTTTCTCCTCGCCGCCGCCTCATTCCACAGTCATGCTGCCCCTATGACCGGCTTTAACGCAGCAACGGGATCTGATCCGGGCGCAGCCGCGGTCCGGCCCACCAGATGGCGCCGGTCGCGCCGCCGCATCCTGGCACTCACGGTCGGCCTCGTGATCGGCAGCGCCACCCTGGCGCTGGTAGGCGGCTTCCTCATGTTCACGGCCCGCATCGCCAGCCGGGAGCCGGTGGCCCTCAAGCCGGTGGACGCCATCGTGGTGCTCACGGGCGGCCAGTCGCGGGTGTCCGACGGGGTGCAACTCCTCGCCGAAGGGCATGGCAAGCGCCTGCTGATCACCGGCGTCAACCGCAGCACCTCTCCGGGCGAACTGCGTCGCGCCCTGCCGGTGAGCGAGGCGCTGCTCGACTGTTGCGTCGATCTCGGCCACAAGGCGCTGAACACCTGGGGCAATGCCATTGAGGCGGCGGAATGGGCGCGGGCGAAGCGGTTCCGCTCGCTGATGGTGGTGACCTCCACCTGGCACATGCCCCGCGCCATGTTCGAACTCGGCCGCGCGCTGCCCGACGTGGAGCTGGTGGCGTATCCCGTGGTCAGTGACCGCGTGAGCGAACGGGGATGGTGGAGCGATCCGCAGATGGTGAAGCTCCTCGTGAAGGAATATTTGAAGTACATGATGGCCCAGGCCAAAATCCGCCCCGCCCAGGCGGTAGCGCCGCTCGATTCGCCGCCGCCCGCGCCCGCGCAGGTCTCGGCCAATCGCTGATCCGCCGATAAGGCATGCCACGACGGGGCCAGGGGACGAAGCGTGATTTTTCTGCGGTCGATCCTGTTTCAGGTGCTGTTCTACGCCAGCACGATCCTTGTGATGTTCGTCCTGCTGCTGATGATGCCCTTCGTTGCCCGGCGGGTGCTGTGGGACCGGTTCATCATGCTGTGGGTCCGCCTCGTCCTGCTGCTGCTGCGCTTCGTCGTCGGCATGAAGGTGGAGATCACCGGGCGGGAGAACATCCCCGAGGGGCCGTTGCTCGTGGTGTCCAAGCATCAGTCGGCTTGGGAAACCATCGCGCTGCTGCCGCTGTTCTCCGATCCGGTCTTCATCCTGAAGCGCGAACTGATGTCCATGCCCATGTTCGGCAGGTTCCTCGCCAAGGCGGAGATGATTCCCATCGACCGCGGTGCCAAATCCACGGCGCTGCGGGGCATGACGGACGCCGCGTTGGAGAAGATCGCCCAAGGCCGCCAGATCCTGATTTTTCCCGAAGGCACCCGCCGTCCCCCCGGCGCGCCGCCGGCCTACAAATTCGGTGTGGCGCACCTTTACACCACGCTGAAGGTGCCCTGCGTGCCCATCGCGCTCAACTCGGGGCTGTTCTGGCCGCGCGGCCAATTGATCCGCCGCCCCGGCACGGTGCGGGTGGAAATTTTGCCGGTTATCCCCGTCGGATTGCCGCGCGGTGCGTTCCTGCGCCGGATGCAGAACGACATCGAAACCGCCTCTGAGCGGCTGCTTCAGGAAGGATTGCAGGAGCTTGGCCCGAACGCGCCGAAAATCGACCGGGGCGAGCCTGCGGCGGAGGACGGCTTATCCCCGTAATTCGCCCCTGTGGAAAACTCTTGATCACCGATTCGGGCTGTTCTAGTTTCGTTCTCATGAACGCGACTGATTCGCTCCTCATTCCCCTTTTTGATGCCGGCCGGCTTTCCGGGCTGACGGGTGGTCCTTTGGGTCCGCGCTTTCGTTTCTGGCGCGATGAAAACGGGCAACGCCACATCTTCTCCATCTATGATGCGGACGCCGCGCCGGACTATCCGGACGCGCTCGCCATCGTCGCGCGGCGCACGCCGGCGGGGCCGATCGCCATGTGGGCGGGTCCTGCGGGCGAGCCGGCGCGGCGGGCGGCCCGGCGCATGAAGGCGGAGGAAGTGCATGTCCACGTCTTCGGCGAAGACGTGCCCGAGAGCCTCGCGCGCTTCCTGGAGCCCCATGAGCCGCCGCCCGAGCGTCTCGCGTTGCCGGCCCCGACCCACATGATGCACACGCACGCGGCCGCCAGCCGCCGCGCGGCCTGACCTCCTTCCGGGCGGGCAGGTTCCTGCCCGGAGTCCAGCGGAGGCCTATCCACCTCCCGATTTGAGTTCGTGCGCGATCCAGCTCAGGCCCGAATCGGCGATGCCGAGCGCCTCCAGCGCGTGCACGGTGGAAACCACGTAATCCCGGTTCGGTCCCGATTTTCCATGGGCCCGCCGCACCAGGCGCAGCTGATCCTCAAGGCCGAGCCCCTTGGCATATTGGGCATGGCCGCGGTCGACGAGATAGGCCACGGCCGGGGCGTCGCGCCGCGCGCCCTCCAGCACCTGCACCCGCCGCACCCGCTCCCGATAGACCCCGGAAATCTGTTCCCGCGCGGTGAGATAGGCGTGGGTCTGCGCCCAGTCCTGCGGGGCGATGCGATAGGCGATGCCACGGCACGAGCCGCCCACGTCGAGCCCCAGCACCAGCCCCGGTTGTTCGGCCGTGCCACGGTGGTGGTAGGAATAGACGCACAAGGACCGATGCGCCCCGAGCAGGCGCGCCTGCGCCTTCTCCGCGAAGGCGAAGCCGGGATTCCACATCAGCGAGCCATAGGCGAACACCCAATGCTCGTGTGGTGGTTCTGCAGTGGAGATCATTGCGGTGCCGGCCGGCATTGACACGGAACGTTCATCGTCGCCTAACAGCGTCTTCCGCGCTCTGCAAGGGCAGGCATTTCAGACCGGCGCCCCGGCGTGCCCGAACGGCCGCATTTCCGGCGCGTGGGACAGGCATTTTCGGTACCGGACTTACAGGAACGCACATGACAGATACGCCCACCGCGCCGCGTCGCCGCAAGAGCTGGATCATTGCTGTCCCGTTCAGCCTGCTGGTGGTGCTCGCCATCGGTTGGTGCGGCCTCTGGTTCTATGCCTCCGATCGCGCGCAGCGTGAGATCGACGCCTGGATCGTACGGGAGAAGACGCTGGGGCGGATCTGGAATTGCGGTGAGCGCACCTTCGGCGGCTTTCCGTTCCGGTTCGAGCTGCTTTGCAAGGCGCCGACCCTTGACACCCAGGGCGGCGATCCGCTTCGCATTTCCGCCGCCAATGCCCATGTGGTCGCGCAGATCTGGGCGCCGAACCATATCGTCGCAGAGTTCGCCGCACCGGCGAAGGTGGAGGACCCGAGGAGCGGGCGCATCTATGAGGCCAACTGGTCGCTGCTGCAGATGAGCGGCATCGGCGACACCAGCGGCCGGCCGCAGCGCTTCGCCCTGGTGGTGGATCAGCCGGACGTGAAATGGATACCCGCGCCGGGCACCGATCCGTTGCCCGTGCTCTCGGCGAAGCATGTGGAGATCCACGCCCGCCGCAATCCCGCGACCACCGCCGTGCCCGACGGGGTGGATTATGCCGCTTCCATCGAGGGTGGCGAGAGTGCGGCCTTGGCTGCCGCCGGCGCCACCGGGCCGCTGAACCTGAACCTGCAGGGCACGGTGACGGCGGCCGAGGACTTCCGCCCCATGGCGGTGGCCGACCGGCTTCGCGCCTGGGCCGCCGCAGGCGGCATCTTCAAGCTCGATACGTTGACCGTAACCACCCCGAAGGCCGCGATCAGCGCCTCCGGCGCGCTGGCGCTCGACCCCGCGGGCCGGCTCAATGGCGCAGTGAACGTGGGCTTTGCCGGGATCGAGGAGGTGACGAAGAACCTCGCCCGCACCGGCCTCATCCCGCCGAACCTTGCCCCCATCGTCGGCGCCCTGGCGCTGGCGGGAAAGCCCGGCGACGTCGCCGGGCGCCGGGGCGCCACCTTCTCCCTATTGCTGAAGGAAGGCGTGCTCCAGCTCGGCAAGTTCCCGGTGGGCATCATTCCGCCGCTCTATTGAGCGGCGCCCCTCAGCCGCCGCGACGGCCGAAGTCGGGGGCGGCGGTTTCCTGCCCCTGGTCGATGATCGACTTGCGGATCGCTCGGGTGCGGGTGAAATGCTGGAACAGGGCCTCGCCGTCGCCATAGCGGATGGCGCGTTGCAGCGACATGAGGTCCTCGTTGAAGCGCGCCAGCATCTCCAGCACCGCCTCGCGATTGTAGAGGAATACATCGCGCCACATGGTGGGATCGGAGGCGGCGATGCGGGTGAAGTCGCGGAAGCCGCCGGCGGAAAACTTGATCACCTCGGAGGTGAGGGTTTTCTCCAGGTGTTCGGCCGTGCCGACGATGTTGTAGGCGATCAGGTGCGGCACATGGCTGGTGATGGCCAGCACCAGGTCGTGATGCTGCGCCGACATCTGCTCCACATTGGAGCCGAAGCCGCGCCAGAGCGCCGAAAGCTTCTCCACCGCCGCCGGGTCCGCGCCGTCCGGGGGGGTGACGATGCACCAGCGATTTTCGAACAGGCTCGCGAAACCCGCTTCTGGACCTGAGAATTCGGTGCCGGCCACGGGATGGGCCGGGACCAGATGGGCATAGGCCGGAACGAACGGCGCCATGGCCTCGATCACAGCGCCTTTCACCGAGCCGACGTCCGAAAGGATCGCGCCCGCCTTCAGCCGTGGGCCGACCTGCGCCGCCACCGCGCCCGAGGCGCCCACCGGCACCGCGGCGATGACGATGTCGGCGCCCGCCGCCGCATCCTCGGCCTGCTCGGCGACCGTGTCGGCGAAGCCGAGTGCGCGCACGCGGGCGCGCACGTCGGGGTCGATGTCATACACCACGACCTCGCCCGCCAGACCCTTCTCCCGCGCGGCCCGGGCCACCGAGGAGCCGATCAGGCCGGCGCCGATGACCGCGAGACGGCCGATGAGCGGCGTGTTCAATGCTCCGCTCCCGCGACGAAGGCGGCAAGCGCCTCCACGGCGTGCCGGTTCGCCTCTTCCGTGCCCACCGTCATGCGCAAGGCGTTCGGCAGGCCGTAGGACGCGACCGCCCGCAGAATCAGGCCGCGCGCCGAGAGGAACGCGTCGGCATCGCGCGCCGTGCGCCCCGGCTTGTCCTCGAAGTGGATCAGCAGGAAATTGGCCACCGAGGGCGTGACCTTGAGGCCCAGCTTCTCGATCTCGGCGGTGAGCCAGGGCAGCCAGTGCTCATTGTGCGCTACCGCGAGGTCCACATGCGCGGTATCGGCGATGGCGGCGGCGCCCGCCAGCAGAGCCGGAGTATTCATGTTGAACGGGCCGCGGATGCGGTTCATCGCGTCGAGAATCGCCGCGGGCCCCACCGCCCAGCCGACCCGCAGCGCCGCCAGCCCGTGGATCTTGGAGAAGGTGCGGGTCATGATGACGTTCTCGGCTGTCAGCGCCAGTTCGAGCCCGGTCTCGTAATCGTTGCGGCGGACATATTCCGCATAGGCCGCGTCCAACACCAGCAGCACGTTGCCCGGCAGGCCGGCATGCAGGCGGCGCACCTCTTCGAACGGTAGATAGGTGCCGGTGGGATTGTTCGGATTGGCGAGGAACACCACCCGCGTGCGCGGCGTCACGGCTGCCAGCATGGCGTCCACGTTCGCTGTGTGGTTGGTTTCCGGGACCACCACGGGGGTGCCCCCTGCCGCCAGCGTGGCGATGGGATAGACCAGGAAACCGAACTGGCTGTAGATCGCCTCGTCACCCGGCCCGATAAAGGCATTGGCGATCATCGAAAGGATCTCGTCGGAGCCGGCCCCGCAGATGATGCGGTCGGGGTCGATGCCGAAGGTCCGGCCGATGGCCTGCCGCAGCACGCCGGCGGTGCCGTCGGGATAGGCCTGCAGATGCGCGCCGGCCTCCGCGAACGCCTTCAGCGCTTGCGGGCTCGGCCCGATCGGCGTCTCGTTGGACGAGAGCTTGAACACCTTCTCGACGCCATGCGCATGGCTCTTCCCTGGGACATAGGCACGGATGTCCAAGACGCCGGGGCGCGGCGCGGGACGGGCGGGAAGATCGGGGCTTTGCGCGGGGGCGGACATACTCAACTCCACAGGTCACGAACGGCGAATGCCATCCGCGCCGAGACGATAGGGGGCAGCATGGCTGCCCACGGGAAGAACGGTGTTCACGACAACGCCGGCCTGGCGCACGCTTTCCAGGGCCGTGTCGCGCGTGCCGGCGGGAACGCTCAGCAGCACGGCCGCCTGGCCCGGTGCGCGTTCGGCAGCCACCAGGATATCACCGTGTGCGGCAAGGGCACCGGAGGCCTTGGCGCTCCAGCCGGACAGATGCAGGCTCCAGGTCTCCACCTCGGTCACGGCGGCATCGTTGATCGGGTGGGAAACCACGAATACCGGCAGACCGGCGGGATGGTCGGCGCGCTCCACGAACGGCAGGCGGGCGATGATCTTCGGGGCATCCGCGCCTTCCAGCGTGGTCCACCAGGGATCGCCGCCCGACAGGGCGGAGGCCGGCAGAAGGCCGAGGTCGCCCTTGGAGCCGACCACCGCCTCGATCACGCCGCGCGGGCCCATGTGCGAGATGAACGGCGTGGTGAAGCCGAAATGGAAGCGCGCGCTGTCCCGCATCTGCGGCTCGCCGACCGAGAGGTCGGCATGCACCGCATAGGGCGCCTGGACATAGGTGAAAGTGGAAATGATGACGCGCCAGATGCTCTCGACCGTATCGAGCGGCAGCAGGCCGGCATGCCGATCGACGAGGCGGCGCATCATGGCGGCCTCGCGGGCAGGGCGGAATGCCGAGCCCTCGCTCTGGTTGCGCTTCACGGCAACCAGGCGGTCGATGATCTGGCCGCGCTCCATCAGGAGACGGTGCATGGCTTCGTCGATGCGGTCGATCTCGGCACGCAGATCGGCGAGAACGGGAGGAGGAGCTGATGACGTCATGGGGCTCACGATCGGGCTGATCCTCTACCCCCAGAACGCCCCAAGATCAAAAGCTATGTTTCAGCCTTGCCCAGGGCCACCCCGGGGCGATCGTGTTTTCAGGCGCTGGGGATGGTCGGAAAACGGGGCGGGCAGAGGCCTCAGGCCTTAGCGTGGGCACCGAGGAAGAAAGTCATGGCAAGGGACACGATCGGCGGCTGCACCGCATGGGTGCCGTTGAACTCGACATATTGCACGTCATAGCCCGCCGCCTGGAGCTTGGCGGCGTTGGAGCGGCCGCTTGTGGCGATGGGCAATTGCTCGTCCT
This sequence comes from Roseixanthobacter psychrophilus, assembly GCF_043195195.1. Taxonomy (NCBI): domain Bacteria; kingdom Pseudomonadati; phylum Pseudomonadota; class Alphaproteobacteria; order Hyphomicrobiales; family Xanthobacteraceae; genus Roseixanthobacter; species Roseixanthobacter psychrophilus. Next base: position 467,450 of record NZ_JBAFWT010000001.1, on the reverse strand, counting down.
GAAGACCGTGGGCGATGAACACGCGCGGGGCGCCTTCCTGCGCATGCACCGACATGAAGCCGGCGGAAAACGCGATGATGTGGCTGACGATGTTGCCATTTGTCAGGCCGAGCGAGAGGGCGTAGCTGCCGCCGTCGGAGAAGCCGGCGAACGCCAGATGGCGCCGGTCCACGAGGAAATGGGACCCGACCTCCGCGAGCGCCTGGTCGAGCCGCTCCCGGTCCGGACCATTGCCGGCGATCACGATGTCCCAGGTGGGAAACAGCGATTGCGGCGCCAGCAGCAGGAACCCGTGCAGGCCCGCCTGGGCCTCGAGCACCGGCAGGATCTTCTCCGCGCTCCCGCCGCCGCCGTGGAACAGCACCACGAGCGGCGTCGGACGGGAGGGATCGAGCCCCGGCGGCACCACAAGCACAGCGTCCCGCTCCGCGGCAATGCCCAAAAGGTGCCGGCCGGCGGGAAGCGGCGGCTTGCTTGGCGGCGCGGGGGAAAAGGTGAGGCGACCGGCGAGAAAGGGATCGAGCATCACGTCACCTTAGCCAAGGGATCGGGCGAGACGGGCCGCGTGCGTGACCCGCACGCGGGAGCGAAGCCGCGGCAGAGGGGCTTGACCTCAACGGCCTTCCAGCATGTCGCGGGCCTCCTTTACCGCCTTGAGGCACGAGGCCTCATCGCCGGCGGCCTGGAAATTCTGCGCCGCGTTGAGGGCGGCCGCCGGGCCCACCGGCGGGGGCAGGTTGCCGGTTGCGGCTGCGACCGAACCGGGGGTCGGTTCGTGGTTCAATTGGGCGCCGATGCTCTGCGGCTCGGCCGCGGGCGTGGCCGGTTTGCCCTGCACCGCATCGACCCGCTTCTGCAGCACGACGATCTGCTCCAGGCAGGTTTCAGCATGCGCCGGCGCCGGCAGCATCGCCACCATGGCGAGCAGACATCCCGCCGCGAGCGAGGAGAACGGGATGCGGGCGAATGCGGGTGTGGGGGTCATGACGGCTCCATCTGCGCAGCACGTGCCGCCGCTGTTCCGCGGCGCCGGGTTATTTGCGCGGAGTGTGTCCATCTCCGACGACGGCGGCAAGACCATGCTGTGGATGGAGGTGCCGCTCATTTCAAGTCAAGCGCGAAGGACAGGAAAAGTCGCCTGGGGACGCCGGCCAGGTTTCACACCGACCACGTTCACACGGACCAGCTCACACCGGCCAGTTCAAACCGGCCAAGTATCCAGGCGATAGGCGGAATCCCAGAACATCCATTCGAGCTGCGTCGCGCGGGCGAAGGCGGCGGACATGCGGGCGCGAGTTGCAGGCGCGGCTTGCTCCGCCGCCTCGTCGGTGGCGGCGATCACCTCCTGCACCGCGGCGTGGAACTCCTCCCCGGCATAGGTGTCGATCCAGGCCTGATAGGGATTGGCCGGCGCGGCGCGGGCGAGGATGTCGCGCCCGACCTCGGCATAGATCCAAAAGCACGGCAAGAGCGCACCGAGCACCACCTCATAGGGTTCCGCGTAGGCGGTGGCGAGGAGGAACGAAACGTAATGGTGGCACGCCGGCGACAGCGGAATGCGGGCGAACGCCGTGGGCCCGATGCCGAACTGTTGGAAAAAAGAGCCGTGCAATTCCCGTTCGACGACGATCGCCACCTCCGCGCCCTTGGCGAACTGTACGATGCGGTCGGGGTCCGGCGCCTTGGCTGCCGCCAGCGCCAGGGCGCGGCCGAAACCGATGAGGTAATGGGCATCCTGGACGATGTAATGCTTGAAACGATCTTCCCGCAGCGTGCCGGCGGCCAGCTCCGCATTGAACGGCATGGCGCGGATGGCATCGTAGAGCGGGATATTGGCTGCCCAGGCTTGGCGGGAGAAACGTACGTCGGTGCGGGCCGGAGGGGTCATTGGGGCGTCCCGGAAGGGCGCGGCCTGAGACTCGCGCGGGCAGAAGAGAAGGCGAGGCTAGCCGATCCTGCGCCGAGGGCGCCAGCAGCTCGCAATTTAGGCCATGATACACGCTATGCGCGAAAAAAGAGTATTGGCGCGAGGGGGGAGCCGGCGTAGCCTCCCGCCGGAGACAAAAAGGTCAAGATGCCATCCGAACCTCAGACCCTCTTCTTTTTGCTGGTGATTACCGCCGGCATCGGTGCCGTGCTGCAAATCTGGGCGTGGTCGCAGGCCCGTAGCGAACGCCTCCTGCTCTGGGGCGGCGTCGCTTATGCGATCATCGCCTTGGGCATCGCGCTCAACGCCGCGCGCGAGTCCCTGCCGAGCCCGTTTTCGCAGATCCTCGGCACCGCGTTCCTGATCTATTCCGGCGGGCTGATCTATGCGGCCGTGCGCGCCTTTAACGGCCGTCGGATGGAACCTTTGATTGCCGTGGCGGGGTCGATCATCTGGTTGATGGCATGCCAGTTTCCGGATTTTTATACGAATTTCCTGGCGCGCGTCATTCTCTCCTCGACCCTGCTGGCGAGCTATTGCGCGCTTGCGACCATCGAGTTTCTGCAGGTGAAGGGCCTGCCAAGCCGCATTCCGCTGGCCGCCTTGCTGGGGTTTCACTGCGTCACCCTGATGCTGCGCATTCCGATCGCGCTCGAACAGCCGCAGGGGCCGGTGTTCATGTTCGCCAACGTCTGGTTCTCGGCGATCGCGCTCGAGAACGTGGTGATGCTGCAATTGTTCGCCTTCCTGCTGGTCACGCTGACCAAAGAGAAAATCGCGGCACAGCTGCAACTGGCCGCCGACACCGACGGGCTGACCGGCCTGCCGAATCGCAGGGCCCTGTTCGTCCATTCCGTCGCGGCGCTGGCGCGCGATGCCCGGCGGGCTCGGCCGAGCGCGGTCATCGTGTTCGATCTCGATCGGTTCAAGCTGATCAACGACACCTATGGCCATCCGGTCGGCGATGCGGTGCTGCTGGCTTTCGCGACCGCGGCGACGACGCAATTGCGCGCGGGCGACATGGCGGGGCGGATCGGGGGCGAGGAGTTCGCGGTGCTCCTGCCGGAGACGGACGGCCAGCAGGCCGCCATAGCGGCGCGGCGCATCATGGCGACTTTCACCTATCTCTCGGGACTGGTTGAGGGGTGCGAAAGCATGTGCACGGCATCGGCCGGGGCCGCCTCCACGCGCCCTGGGACGGTGGCTGACATGGCGGCGCTGATCCTGGCGGCGGATCGCGCGCTCTACGAGGCGAAGCGCGAGGGCAACAACCATCTCAGCATCGCGCCGACGATCGAGACGCCCGTGTTGGCTGTCATCGAACACGCCGCGGCGGCGGGCCGATCTTGATGCGCAGAAGGAAAATGAAGGAGGAGAGCGGGGGCGGTGCTCTCCTCCCTCAACGCCGATCACACCCGGGTTGCGGCACCTGATGTGACCGAACGGTTCGGTCAAGACACCACCTTTCTATCCCGACAGCTCGGCCGTTGCAAGTGCGACCGAACCGTTCGGTCATTTTTTTTCCTTTCAGGGGCTTCTACGAATTGACGGGGCGGCCCTTTCGGCGAAGGGTAATGTAGCAATGGCCGCGTATTGCTCGCGCAGCCGCTGGCGCAGGGAGTGAATTTTGACGCTTGTGGAAAACAGGGAAACCTTGGCCGGCCAGGACCCGGAGAAGCGCCGGCAGATTCTGGCCGGCGCGCGGGAAGTCTTTCTCGAACAGGGCTTCGATGCCGCCAGCATGGGCGAGATCGCGCGCGCGGCCGGCGTCTCCAAGGGGACGCTCTACGTTTATTTCCACGACAAGGTCGATCTGTTCGCCAGCCTTGTCGGCTCCGAATGCACCGAGACGGCCGAACGCCTGTTCGTCCTCGATGCCGCCGAGCCGGACGTGGAAGCGGCCCTCACCAAGCTCGGCATTTCCTTCATCGAGGCCATGCTGCGGCCGTGCCATGTGGCGACGGTGCGCACCGTGATCGCGATTGCCGAGAAATTTCCCGCCATCGGCCTGCGGTTCCTCGAGGCCGGGCCGAACTCCGGCATTCGGCGATTGTCGGAGTTTCTTCAGGCCAAGGTCGAGCAGGGCGTGTTGAACATCGAGGATACGGACGCGGCGGCCAGCCAGTTTCTCTCGCTCTCGAAGGATACGATCCTGGCCCCCGTGCTGTTCGGCGCCGCCGCCTCGATCCAGAGCAGCCAGATCGAAGCGGTCGTCGAGCGCGCGGTCCGCATGTTCATGAAGGCCTATGGCGTGAAGCGCTGAGGCTTCTCCTCAGGCCCGCCAGAACGGCTTTGCCGCCTCGCGCTTGGCGACCTCGCCACTGATGCCGGCATCGCGCAATTGATCCACATTGAGCCCGCCGAGTTCGCGCCGGCTGCGCGCCCGCCGCCGCCACAGCAGTAGCAGTCCGAGCAAGCCGAGCCGGCCATCCGGCGGCGCGGGCGAGACGCGATCGGGCCGGGCTATCGTGAGGCCGGTCGCGCGGCCACCCGCCTGGGCGCCGGGGCGCCGGGCCATCGCGTCCCGTGGGGTGGGGGCCTGCTGAGTTCCGATCCGGCCTTCACCCGGGGCAATGGACTGATTTAACCGTGTCATGTGAGCAACCTCGATCAATTGCTCGCATTCATTGCCCTGCTATGATATCGGTGCAATCAATATATTGTACTCGGAGCAATAAATGGCCCCGCAGGATTACCGCGCCCTCGCCGATGCCTTGGCCGCCGACATCGCCTCGGGTCGCCTGCCGCCCGGCGGCCGCCTGCCGACCCAGCGCGATTTCGCCTATGCCCATAAGATCGCGCCCTCCACCGCCAGCCGGGTCTATGCCGAACTGGTCCGGCGCGGCCTGATCGCCGGCGAGGTCGGGCGGGGCAGCTATGTGCGCACCATCGGGGCGGCCAGCACGTCGAGCCTCGGCGAGCCGACGCACGCGACGGTGGATCTACAACTCAATTTTCCCATTCTGCCGACCCAGGACGCGGAACTGGAACAGGTGCTCGCGGGGCTGATCCGGCCGGGTGGGCTTGCGCAGGCCTTTCGGCCCGTCGGCGCCGCCGGCACGCGGGCCGCGCGCAGTGCCACCGCCGATTTTCTCGCCGGGCCGAACTGGCGTCCCGATCCGGCGGGCATCGCGTTCACCACCAACGGCCGGCAGGCGATCGCCGCCACCTTCGCGGCACTCGCGCCCCCCGGCGAGCGGATCGGCGTCGAGGCCATGACCTATCCGGCGGTGAAATGGATCGCCGCGCGGCTCGGCATCACCCTGGTGCCGCTGGCCATGGACGATAAGGGGCTGAAGCCCGACGCGGTCCTGCGCGCCCATCGCGCGGCGCCTTTACGTGGCATCTACGTTCAACCCAACCTGCACAATCCGCTCGGCGTCTCCATGGACGCGGCGCGGCGCGACGAGATTGCCGATCTGCTCAAGGCCGAGAGCCTGATGGCGGTGGAGGATGTGATCTACGGCTTCCTGTGCGACGACGAACCGCTCTGCGTGCGCGCGCCCGACCATGTGCTGCTGGTGGACAGCCTCTCCAAGCGGGTCGCGCCGGGGCTTACCCTCGGCTTCATCGCCGGGCCGCCCGCCTGGAGCGAGCGCCTGGTGGCTGCGGTGCGGTCCGGCGCCTGGGCGGTCATGGGCCTCCCGCTGGCCATGGGGCTGCACATCATGGGTGAGGGCATCGTCACGCGGCTGGTGAAGGCCAAGCGCGCCGATGCCCAGGTGCGCCAAGCCATCGCGCGGAGCGTGTTCGACGGGGCGATGCTCAAGGCCGACCCGCGCTCGTACCATGCCTGGCTGGAACTGCCGGAATCCTGGCGCGCGGAGGCGTTCACCGGCGCGGCGGCGCGGCAGGGCATCGCCATCACCCCGTCGAGTGCCTTCGCGGTGACGCCCGGCCATGCCCCCAATGCCGTGCGGCTCGCCCTGTCGCCGCCTTCGCACGCCGCCTTGCGCGAGGCCTTGCTGGTCTTGCGCCGGCTAATTGATGGCGGCCCGGTCGAGAGCGAGGTGGAATAGGCGTCGCTATTCCGCCGCGGCCTTCAATTGCGGGATCTCGCCCAGGGAAACCCCGTTCAGTTCGGCCACCACGTCGGAAATCTGCGGCACGTTCCAATCGCCCCGGCCGAGCCCCTCGGCGGCGGCATAGACATTCTTGATGGTCGCGCCGATGAAATTGGCCGCGCCGGTGGCCGAGGCGAGATTGTTGATATAGCGCATGTCCTTGTGCGCATTGGCCAAGGTGAACTTGTGGGCGTTCTCGTCGCGCTCCAGCACATATTTGAAATAGGTCTGGTAGAAGCCGCAGTCCATGCGCGAGCCGCGCAGCACGCTGTCGAAGGTCGCCGGCGTCACGCCCACCTTGGCCGCCAGCGCCAGCGCCTCGGCATAGAGCGCGCCATAGCCGAGCGACAGGAAATTGTTCAGCAGCTTCATGGTGTGGCCCGCGCCGGGGCCGCCCACATGGTTGATCCGCGCCGAGATCGCCTCAAGCGCCGGTTTGATCACGGCGAAGGCCGCATCCTCGGCCCCGACGATGGCGATCAGCGTGCCGTCCGCCGCATTGGCGGGGGTGCCGCCGAGCGGTGAATCGCACAGCGAAATGCCCTTGTCCTTCAATTCGGCATGCAGGGCGATGGTGAGCGTGGGCTCGGACGTCGAGGTGTCGACGAGATGCAGGCCGGGCCGCGCGCCCTCCAGAATGCCGCCGGGGCCGCGCACCACGGCCTCGACCTGCGGCGCGCCGGTGACGCAGAGGAAAATGATGTCGCACGTTGAGGCAAGCTCGGCCGCGCTTTTCGCCTCGCGCGCGCCGCGTGTCACGAGATCTTCCACGGGCGCGCGGTTGCGATGGGCGAGGACGGTGAGCGGAAAGCCTTTCTCCAGCAGGTTTTTCGCCATGCCGTGGCCCATCAGGCCGACGCCGATGAAGCCGATGCGCGGATTTTCCATTTCCTTCCCTCCGATATGACTTTGTCTTTTGGTCGCGGGGCTTAAATCGTTTAGCATGGATGAAGTGAGCAAGCGAAGCGTCTAAGACTTGGCTGCACGGAGGGATCATGGACGATACGGAAAACGCCGGCCTGGGCAGGGTGACGCTGCAACGCCTCGCTTCGGAGCTTGGGCTTTCCACGGCCACGATCTCGCTTGCCTTGCGTGACAGCCCGGTGGTGGCGCAGGCCACCCGCCAGCGGGTGCAGGACATGGCGCGCGAGCGCGGCTATGTCGCCAATCGCGGCGCCGCCTCCCTGCGGACCGCCCGCACCAACATCATCGGCGTCGGCCTGCACGATATCGTCAATCCCTCCTTCACCGAGCTGCTGGCTGCGCTCGAGGACGCGTTGAGCGCCGCTGGCGAGACCATCCTTTTGGGCGTGAGCCAGGAAGACGTGGTGCGCCAGGCCCGCACGCTCGGCACGCTGGCCGAATACCGGCCCGATGCCTTCATCATCTCGCCCGCCGTGGACACCACGATCGCCGATCTGCGCGCGCTTGCCATCAGCGGCATCGCCGTGGTCCAGGTGACGCGTGAAGTGGAAGGCTCGGGCTTCGATTTCGCCGGCTCCGACGATCAGCTCGGCGTGAGCCTTGCCGTCGCGCATCTGGTCGAACTGGGGCACCGGCGCATCGGCATGATCGGCGGGCTCGAAGGCACGTCCACCGGGCGCAAGCGGCTCGCCGGCTATAAGGCGGGTCTCGCCAAGGCGGGCTTGGCGTTCGAGCCGCACTTGCACAGCGTCGGACCGGGCCTGCGCGAACACGGCCGGGAGGGCGTCGCGCGCCTGCTGGCGCTGGAGAATCCGCCCACCGCCGCGGTCTGCTTCAACGATCTGTGCGCGTTCGGCGCGGTCATGGGCGTGCAGGCGGCCGGGCTCACCGTGGGCGCCGATTTCTCCATTGTCGGTTATGACGATATCGGCGAGGCCGCGCTGTGGCATCCCGCGCTGACCACGGTCTATACCCGCATTCCCGAATATGGCCGGGCGGCCGCCGCCCTCGCCCTGTCGCGCATCGCCAATCCCTCGCGTCCCGCCGAGCGGGTGGTGCTGGAGCCGAGGCTCGTGATACGCGCCTCCGCCGGTCCCGCGCCGTCCCGCTTTGCCTGACGTGCGCGAGATCGTCTCCATTGACGATGCGCGCGATCCGCGCATCGCGGATTTCATTGATGTGCGCGAGCGTGACCTGATCGGCCGCCGCAATCGCTTCATCGCCGAGGGCGAGGTGGTGCTGCGCCTGCTGGCGCCGCGCGCCGACCATCGCATCCGCGCGCTGCTGCTCTCCCCCGCCAGCGCCGCGCGCCTCGCCGATGTGCTCGCCCTTTTGGCTGATGATGTTCAGGTGCATGTGGCGGAGCAGCCGGTGATGGACGCCATCGTCGGCTTCCACATCCATCGCGGCATCCTGGCCCTGGTCGAGCCGCCGCCGCCGCCCGCGCCCGAAGCCCTGCTCGCCGCCCTGCCGGCGCGGGCGCTGGTGGTGGGGCTGGTGGGCATTTCCAACCACGACAACATGGGCGGTATCTTCCGCAATGCCGCCGCCTTCGGCGCCGCCGCGGTGCTGCTGGATCACGAGAGCTGCGATCCGCTGTATCGCAAGGCGATCCGCGTCTCCGTGGGGGCGAGCCTGATCGTGCCCTATGCTCGCGTGGCGGATGGCGGCGCGCTGGTGGAGGCGCTGGAGCACGCGGGCTTCGACATCGTCTCGCTCAGCCCCTCCGGCACCCTTCCTTTGTCGCGCCTGGAGCGTGGGGCGCGGGTCGCGGCCTTGTTCGGCACCGAGGGGCCGGGCCTGCCGGCGCAGCTTCTCGCGCGCACCCGCACCGTCTCGATCCCCATGGCCGCCGGCTTCGACAGCCTGAACGTGGCGACCACCAGCGGCATCGTGCTCCACCATCTGGCGGGCGCGGGACCGGCGGATTGAGTGCGCGGGACGCGGGTTTCGCCATGGGCCCCTGCTTGGCGCACATGGATGGTGTGTTGCGACGCAATTGCACACTGGCGGCGGCAACCTATACTAAAGGGACGTGGCCCAGCAGGTGTCTGCTGTGCGCCCCGTCCCACTGCCGGTAATTCCGCCTTATGAACTTGCCCTCGTCTCTCCTCGACCAGATCGGCGACCTCGGCGCCGACCCCGCCGCCACGCGGGTGGTGGTCGCCATGTCGGGCGGCGTGGATTCCTCCGTCGTCGCCGGGCTGCTCGCACGCGCCGGCTATGACGTGGTGGGCGTGACGCTGCAATTATACGACCAGGGCGCCGCCGCCCTGCGCAAGGGCGCCTGCTGCGCCGGGCAGGACATCTACGACGCGCGCACCGTGGCGGAGAAGCTGGGCATTCCCCATTACGTGCTCGATTACGAAAGCCGCTTCAAGGAAGAGGTGATCGAGCGCTTCGCCGACAGCTATGCCTCGGGCGTCACCCCGATCCCGTGCGTGGATTGCAACCGCACGGTCAAGTTTCGCGATCTGCTGGCCACCGCCGAGGATCTCGGCGCCAGCGTGCTGGCCACCGGCCATTACGTTTCCAGCCGCGCCCTGCCGGACGGGCGCCGCGCGCTCTACCGCGCCGCCGAGGATAATCGCGACCAGAGCTATTTCCTCTACGCGACCACCCAGGCGCAGCTCGCACGGCTGCGCTTTCCGCTCGGCCACCTGAAGAAGAGCGAGGTGCGCGCGCTCGCCGTCGAACTCGGGCTCACCGTGGCGGACAAGCCGGACAGCCAGGACATCTGCTTCGTGCCGGGCGGGGATTATGCTGAAATCGTGCAGCGCCTGCGGCCCGAAGCGGGCGATCCCGGCGACATCGTGCACCTCGACGGGCGGCTGCTCGGCCGCCATCGCGGCGTGATGCATTACACCATCGGCCAGCGCAAGGGTTTGGGCGTTTCCACGCCCGAGCCGCTCTATGTCATCGGCATCGACGCCGCCCGGCGCGAGGTGAGGGTCGGCCCGCGCGAGGCGCTCGCCGTCCATGCGATCCGCATATCGGATGTGAACTGGCTCGGCGACGAGCCGTTCGCGGACGCCTGCGCGGCGGGCCGCGAGGTGTTCGTCAAGGTGCGCTCCACCCGCCCGCCGGCGCCCGGCCGGCTCGGGCTCGATGCGCAGGGGGAGGCACTGGTGCATTTGCACCTGGGCGAAGAAGGCGTTGCGCCGGGACAGGCTTGCGTGCTCTACGATGCTCCGGACGGCGGCGCCCGCCTGCTGGGCGGCGGCACCATTCTGCGCACCCGCTCGGCGGTGCGCGACGCGCTGCAGGCGCAGGTGGCCTGAGCGCAAGAGATGTTCGCGGCGCGTTGCCGCACGACAGGGCGTGCATGACACCACGTGCATGACACGACGTCCCGGCGGGGCGAGAGCCGGGATGCACAGGCTGGGGCAGAGGCAGACATGGCGGTCCAGTACGATCTCGAAGGCCAGAAGCGCGCTTATGCGAAATGGGCGCCCATCTACGACACCGTCTATGAGAAGCTGCTGGCGGATGCCCAGCGCAAGGCCGCGACCGCCGCGGCGAAGTGCGGGCCCGACATCCTCGAAGTCGGCGTCGGCACCGGCCTGACCCTCCCCTATTATCCCCGGACCTGCCGGGTCACCGGCATCGACCTCTCCTCCGACATGCTGCGCAAGGCGGTGCAGAAGACCGTCGCGCGGGGCCTCAAGCAGGTGTCGCTGCTCGCCGCCATGGACGCCTGCGCGCTCGGCTTTCCCGATGCGCGGTTCGATGCGGTGACGGTGCCCTTCGTCATCACCCTGGTGCCCGACCCGGAAGGCGCGCTCGACGAGATGCGCCGGGTGCTCAAGCCGGGCGGCGAGATCATCATCGCCTCCAAGCTCGGCGCCGATGCCGGCCCCGCCATGCATGTGGAAAGCGCGCTCGCCCCGCTGGTGAAGAAGGTGGGCTGGAGCATCGCCTTCAAGGCCAGCCGCCTCGGCGCCTGGGCGGCCCGCCAGGGCGACATGGAAGTGGTGGAAATCTCGCCGGTGTTCCCGGTCGGCTTCTTCAAGCTGGTGCGCATCAAGAAATCGCACGGTTGAGGGGAAAACCGGCGGTTGAAGAACGCACGCGCTTTCTTGACACCGCCGCGCCCGCTCCCCTATATCCCGTCCTCCGCAAGCTCGCGTGCCCGGCACCGAGCGGCGTGCGATGTGGCAGTGTAGCTCAGTTGGTGAGAGCGCCGGATTCATAACCCGGAGGTCGGCGGTTCAAATCCGCCCGCTGCTACCATTCGCCTCCCCGTTTCGATGGATCGCAAAGACAAAAAAATGCCCCGGACCAGCCGGGGCATCGCGATGTGTCATGAAAAAAGCGCGCCTCACGCCTCGCGGGTGCGCACCCATTCGATGATGCCGGAAAAATCCTTGCCGGCATTCCCCTCTTCCTCGAAGGCGGTGAAGAGCGCGGTGGCGGCGGCCCCGAGGGCTGTGGCGGCGCCCGCCTGGCCTGCGGCTTCCTGCGAGAGGCGCAGATCCTTCAGCATCAGCGCGGCCGCGAACCCCGGCTGATAGCCGCGATTGGCGGGGCTGGTGGGCACCGGCCCCGGCACGGGGCAATAGGTGGTCAGCGACCAGCATTGCCCCGAGGAGGTCGAGGCAACATCGAACAGCGCCTGATGGGAGAGGCCGAGCTTCTCCGCCAGCACGAACGCCTCGCTGACCGCGATCATGGAAATGCCGAGGATCATATTGTTGCAGATCTTCGCCGCCTGGCCGGCGCCGGCATCGCCGCAATGGACGATCTTCTTGCCCATCAGCGCGAGGATCGGCTGGGCCTTGGCGAACGCCTCCGCCGTGCCGCCCGCCATGAAGGTGAGCGTGCCGGCTTCCGCCCCGCCCACGCCGCCGGAAACCGGGGCATCGAGCGGCTCGTGTCCCGCCGCCAGCGCCGCCTCATGGAAGGCACGGGCGGAGGCGACGTCGATGGTGGAGCTGTCGATGAACAAAGTGCCGGGTTTGGCGGCGGCGAACAGGCCGGTTTCGCCGGTGGTGGCGCCCACCACATGCTTGCCGCTGGGCAGCATGGTCACGACGATATCGGCATCGGCCACCGCTTCGGCGGCGGTCGCCGCGATCGCGACGCCCTTGGCCGTCGCGGCCTCCAGCGCGGCGGGGGCAAGGTCGAAGCCGCGCACGCTATGGCCCGCCTTGACCAGATTGGCCGCCATGGGCCCGCCCATGTTGCCGAGCCCGATGAATGCGATGCTGGCCATGATGTCCTCCCCTGTCTGTTCTGTGTCGGATCAGTTCGCCCGCGCCACCAGAGCGCGCGAGATGATGACCCGCATGATTTCGTTGGTGCCTTCGAGGATCTGATGCACCCGCAGGTCGCGGACGATCTTCTCGATCCCGTAATCGGCGAGATAGCCGTAGCCGCCGTGCAATTGCAGCGCCTGGTTGGCGACCTCGAAGCCGCTGTCGGTGACCACGCGTTTCGCCATGGCGCACAGGCGCGTCGCCTGCGGATCGGCCCGATCGTAGGCGGCGGCCGCGCGCCACAGGAAGGTGCGCGCCACTTCCAGCTCGGTGTCCATGTCGGCGAGGCGGAATTGCAGCGCCTGGAATTCGTTCAGCGCCTTGCCGAAGGCGGTGCGCTCGCGCATGTAGCCGAGCGTCTTGTCGAACGCGCTCTGCGCGCCGCCGAGCGAACAGGCGGCGATGTTGAGCCGCCCGCCGTCGAGCCCGGCCATGGCGAATTTGAAGCCCTCGCCCTCGCGGCCCAGCAGGTTTTTCGCCGGCACACGCACGCCTTCCATGATGACGGCGCGGGTGGGCTGGATCTTCCAGCCCATCTTCTTCTCATTGGCGCCGAACGAGAGGCCGGGCGTGCCCGCCTCCACCACGAAGGCGGAAATGCCGGAAGGCCCCGGCCCGCCGGTACGCGCCATCACCAGATAGAGGTCGGAAGCGCCGGCGCCGGAGATGAACTGCTTCACCCCGTCCAGCACGTAATGATCGCCGTCCTTCACCGCGCGGGTTTTGAGCGCCGCTGCGTCCGAGCCGCTGCCGGGTTCGGTGAGGCAATAGCTCGCCACCCGCTCCATGCTGCACAGGCCCGGCAGCCAGGCGAGGCGCTGGGCATCGCTGCCGAAGCGGTCGATCATGGCGGCGACCATGTTGTGGATCGACAGGAAGGCCGAGGTGGCGGGGCAGCCGGTGGCCAAAGCCTCGAAGATCAAGGTGCCGTCGAGCCGCGACAGGCCGGAGCCGCCGCTTTCCTCGCGCACATAGATGGCGGCCATGCCGAGCGCGGCGGCGGCCTTGAGGGTGGGAATGGGGAAATGCCCCGCCTCGTCCCACGCCTGGGCATGGGGGGCGATTTCCTCGCGCGCGAAATCCTGCGCCATGGCGCGGATGGCCTGCTGGTCTTCCGTCAATTCAAACATGGCACCCTCCCAAATACGAAAATCCGGCCGCCGGTTGGTCCGGCGTGCCGAAGGAAGGCGCATGGCGCTGGAACCGGCCGCGTCATGCGCCTGAGGCGTCTACGCTTAAAGCGGTTTGAGCGAACCGGCGCGGCCGCAGCAAGGCCAGGCGCGCCGGTTTGGTATCACCCCATGGTGGGGATGACGAATTCCGCGCCGTCCTTCACGCCCGAAGGCCAGCGGGAGGTCACGGTCTTGGTCTTGGTGTAGAAGCGCACGCCGTCCGGCCCGTGCTGGTTGAGATCGCCGAAGCCCGAGCGCTTCCAGCCGCCGAAGGTGTGATAGGCGATCGGAACCGGGATCGGCACATTGATGCCCACCATGCCCACCTGCACCTTGGAGGCGAAGTCGCGGGCGGCGTCCCCGTCGCGGGTGAAGATGGCGACGCCATTGCCATATTCGTGCTCGGTCGGCAGGCGCAGGGCTTCCTTGTAGTCCGGCGCGCGCACCACGCACAGCACCGGGCCGAAGATCTCTTCCTTGTAGATGCGCATGTCGGCGGTGACATTGTCGAACAGGCAGCCGCCCATGTAGAAGCCGTTCTCATAGCCCTGGAGCTTGAAGCCGCGACCATCCACCAGCAGGTTGGCGCCTTCCTTCACGCCGATATCGACATAATTGGTCACCCGCTCCAGCGCTTCGCGGGTGACGAGCGGGCCGAAATCGGCGGTCACGTCGGTGGAGGGGCCGATCTTGAGGCTCTCCACGCGGGGCACGAGGCGCGAGAGCAGGGCTTCGGCTGCCGCCTCGCCCACCGGCACCGCCACCGAAATGGCCATGCAGCGCTCGCCGGCCGAGCCGTAGCCGGCGCCGATCAGCGCGTCCACCGCCTGGTCCATGTCGGCATCCGGCATGATGATCATGTGGTTCTTGGCGCCGCCGAAGCCCTGGATGCGCTTGCCGGTCGCCGCGCCGCGCGCATAAATATATTGCGCGATCGCGGACGAGCCGACGAAGCCGATGGCCTGGATGTCCGGGTCGTCGAGGATCGCGTCCACCGCTTCCTTGTCGCCGTTCACCACGTTCAGGATGCCGGCGGGCAGGCCCGCTTCCATCATCAGTTCGGCGAGCTTCATGGGTACGCCGGGATCGCGCTCGGACGGCTTGAGGATGAAGGCATTGCCGCAGGCGATGGCGGGGCCGAACTTCCACATGGGGATCATGGCGGGGAAGTTGAATGGCGTGATGCCGGCCACCACGCCGAGCGGCTGGCGCATGGAATAGACGTCGATGCCGGGGCCGGCGCCGTCGGTGAACTCGCCCTTCAGCAGGTGCGGGATGCCGCAGGCGAACTCGATCACTTCCAGGCCGCGCTGGATGTCGCCCTTGGCGTCGGGAACGGTCTTGCCGTGCTCGCGGGCGAGCAGGTCCGCCAACGCGTCATAATCACGCTGCACCAGCTCCAGGAAGCGCATCATCACGCGGGCGCGGCGCTGGGGATTGGTCGCGGCCCAGCCGATCTGGGCGACCTTGGCATTCTCCACGGCGGCGCGCATCTCGGCGGCGGAGGCCAGCGCCACGCGGCCCACGACTTCGCCCGTCATGGGCTGCCACACGTCGCTATAGCGTCCCGACGTGCCCGCGACGTGCTTGCCGCCGATGAAATGGCCGATCTCGCGCATGATGCGCCTCCCTAGGGTTCAAGCGTTTCCCGAAATTTGGCGTCGCTTGTTGGCCGGCACAATGGCCTATCATTTTTTGCACATCTAGCGCTATTAATGCACCGTCACTGTGCGGAATTTCACATGCCATCGGCTGCGTTCGACTGGGCGGACCTGCGCCATTTCCTCGCCATCGCGCGCGCGGGAAAGCTGACCACGGCGGCGCGCCTGCTGGGGGTGGAGCATTCCACGGTGAGCCGGCGCCTCGCCACGCTGGAGCGCAGCCTCGGGGCGAAATTGTTCGACCGCCAGCCGGCTGGCTATATGCTCACCAGCGCGGGCGAACGGCTCATGGCCACGGCGGAAGCCATGGAGACCCTCGCCGCCGGCGCCCAGCAGGATATCGGCGGGGCCGATCTCGGCGTTTCCGGCGCGGTGCGCATCGGCGCGCCGGACGGGTTCGGCACCTTCTTCCTGGCGCCGCGCATCGGCGCGCTCGCGGCGCTGCATCCGGCGCTGGACATCCAATTGCTGGCCATGCCGCGCCTGTTCAGCCTGTCGAAGCGCGAGGCGGATATCGCCATCTCCATCAGCCGGCCCAAGGAAGGGCGGCTGCATGCCAGGAAGCTCACCGACTATCGCCTCGGCCTCTATGCGGCGCGCGATTATCTCACCCAGCATGGCCCCATCGAGAGCCGGGCGGCGCTGCTGCGCCATCCCTTCATCAGCTATATCGACGATTTGATCTATACGCCCGAGCTGGACTATGTGCCGGCGGTCTCGCGCGAGCTGCGGCCGCGCCTGAAAAGCTCCAATCTCGTTGCCCAATTCATGGCGACGCGCGGCGGGGCAGGGGTGTGCGTGCTGCCCAATTTCATGGGCGATACCGTCGACGACCTCGTGCCCATCCTGCCGCAGGAGGTTTCGCTGATCCGCAGCTTCTGGCTGCTCACCCATGCCGACACGCGCGACCTCGCCCGCGTGAAGGTGGCGGCAGACTTCATCGCCAAGGTGGCGCGGGAGGCGCAGGCGCTGTTTCTGCCGGCGGGAGCGAAGTCCAACGCTTAGCCGTTGCGCTAAGTATCGGTGCGTGATACTTAGCCTTATGGATCAGTATTCAGACCGTTTGGACGGTGTCTTCCAGGCGCTGGCCGACCCCACCCGCCGCGCCGTTTTGGACCGGCTGGGCCGGGGGCCGGCGAGCATCAGCGAATTGGCGGCGCCGTTCGAAATGGCTTTGCCCTCGTTCATGAAGCACATCCATTTCCTCGAAGGGCAGGGCCTGATCCGCACGCACAAGGCGGGGCGGGTGCGGACCTGCGCCATCGCGGGCGAATCCATCGCGCTCGCCGAATCCTGGCTGCGTGCCCAACGCGCGCTCTGGGAAGGCCGGACCGACCGGCTGGAGCGCTTCGTCACCACCGCGAACCAGGACACACCGGAATGACCCCCAGCGTTGATCCCAATCTCGACCTGACCCTCTCCCGCATCATCAAGGCGCCCCGGAGCGTGGTCTGGAACGCCTGGGCCGATCCCGCGCAATTCGCGCAATGGTGGATTCCCGCGCCCACCCGCTGCCAGGTGGCGCAGATGGATCTTCGCCCCGGCGGCGCCTTCGTGACGCGGATGAGCGAGGATGGCGGCGCCTTCGTGCCCCATCTCGACGCCTGTTTCCTCGACGTGGCGGCGCAGGAGCGGATCGTCTTCACCAACGTGCTGCTGGGCGGCTGGCGGCCGGCGGAAAAGGGCTTCATCACCGCGATCATCACGTTCCGCGACCATCCCGACGGCACCGTCTATGCCGCCCATGTGATGCACAAGAACGGCGCCGACCGCGCCACGCACGAAGAGCTGGGCTTTCACGACGGCTGGGGTACTGTCGCCGACCAACTCGCCGCCCTCGCCGAGCGGCGGGTCGGCTAAAGCTGGGCCCGCGCTTTGGGTCGTTCCGCCTGCCCCCGAGCTTGACGCGGAAGCCGGCTCCCCTTATACGAGCGCCTTCCCGATACATGCGGGTGTGAGACGAGGGGTCGGGTACGGCCCTGGGCTTCCGCGTCCGCGATCAACGAATTTGAAGGACTTCTGCCATGTCCCGGCGGTGCGACCTGACCGGCAAGGGGGTTCTGACTGGCCACCTCGTGAGCCATTCGAACCACAAGACCAAGCGCCGGTTCTTGCCGAATCTCTGCAACGTGACGCTCGAGAGCGAAATTCTCGGCCGTTCGGTGCGCTTCCGAGTCAGCGCCAATGCGCTGAAGAGCGTCGATCATCGCGGCGGCCTCGATGCCTTCCTCAAGAAGGCCCGCGACGAGGAACTCTCCCAGCGCGCCCTCGAGATCAAGCGTCTCGTGGTCAAGGCCATGGCCGAGGTGAAGCCGGCCGCCTGATCGCGTCTCGCGATCGACGGCACGGGCGATCCGGCATGGCGCGCCTTTTTCCCCTGCAATCCGAACCGCGGGCGTTTTCGCTCGCGGTTTTTTGCATGTGCGCGGCGGTGCTCACCGCCAATATCCTGGTGCAGTTTCCGTTCGAGCCGTTCGGCCTTGCGGATTATCTCACCTACGGCGCCTTCACTTACCCCGTCACCTTCCTGGTGAACGACCTCACCAACCGCCGCCTCGGCCCGGCCCGCACGCGGCAGGTGATCTATGTGGGATTCGCCCTGGCGGTGGGGCTCTCCGCCCTGCTGGCGACCCCGCGCATCGCGCTCGCCTCCGGCACCGCCTTCCTGGTCGCCCAATTGCTCGACGCCACGGTGTTCGACCGTCTGCGCCGTCGCGCCTGGTGGATGCCGCCCTTCGTCTCCGGCCTGATCTCCAGCGCCATCGACACTGTGGTGTTCTTCACCCTGGCCTTCGCCGGCACCGATCTGCCGTGGCAGAATTGGGCGGTGTTCGACTATGGGGTGAAGCTCGCCATGGTGTGCCTGTTCCTCGGCCCCTATCGCCTGATCATCGCCCGCATGCCGGTCTGGCCGGGAGCGGGGCCCGCCCGCGCTTGAACTTCTGCGGAATTTGCAAGTTCCGGGGGAGAAAAGGGCCGAATCCGGCTTGTTCCGCGCCGTTCTTCCGCGCCCCCGCGATGTTTCACATGAAACATTTTCCCCGCGCGGGGCGCCCGCCGGTGACACGGGATCTGCGCTAACCCCTTGCCGAGACGTCCTAATCCTGCTCCCGCAGCAGGCGCCGAATGACCTTGCCCGAACTGGTCAAAGGCATCTCGTCCAGGAACACGATTTCCCGGGGATATTCATATCCGGCCAAATTATTGCGGACCAGATCCTGGATCTCCCGCTTCAATGTCTCGCTCGGCGTAACCCCATCGCGCAAAACGAGAAACGCCTTCACCACCTGGGTGCGCACCGGGTCCGGCTTGCCCACAACGGCGGCAATGGCGACGCCGGGATGGCGCAGGATACAATCCTCGATCTCCGCCGGTCCGATGCGATACCCGGCCGAGGTAATCACATCATCGTCCCGGCCGAGGAAATGGATATAGCCGTCGCTATCCTGGCGGGCGAGGTCGCCGGTGAGCATGAAGCCGTGGGCGAATTTCTCCGCCGTCGCCTCCGGGCGGTTCCAATAGCTGAGGAACATCACCGGGTTGGGCGCGCGAATGGCGATCTGCCCCATCTCGTCGATGGCGCATGGCGTGCCGTCCGCCGTCAGGATCGCCACCTCATGGCCCGGCAGCGCCTTGCCCGTCGCACCGGCCCGGGCGACGCCCATGGTCGCGTTGGAGCCGATGACGTAATTGCATTCGGTCTGGCCGTAGAATTCATTGATGGCAACGCCCAGCCCCTCCCGCCCCCATTGGAACGTCTCCGCCCCCAGGGCCTCCCCCGCCGACCCCACGGTGCGCAGGTCGAAGCCGAAACGCTCCTTCGGCCGCACCACCGCGCGCATCATTTTCAGCGCGGTCGGGGGGATGAAGACGTTGCGCACCTTGGCCCGCGCCATCAGGTCGAAGGCGCGCTCGGGATCGAATTTTCCCGGCGGCTGCACCACCACGGGAACCCCCAGCGCCAAGGCGGGAAACAAGGTGTTCAAAAGCCCGCCGGCCCAGGCCCAGTCGGACGGCGTCCACATGCGGTCGTCGGCCTTGGGCAGGTCGTCATGGGTGAAGCGCATGCCGGCCATATGGGGCAGCAGCACCCGGTGGCCGTGCAGCGCACCCTTGGGCTGGCCGGTGGTGCCGGAGGTATAGATCATCAACGCCGGATCGTCCGGTCCGCTGTCGATGGGCAGCGGTGCCGCGCTCTCGCCCGCGCTCATCTCGTGAAAGCCGAACACATCCCCAGAGGCGCCGTCGGTGCAGACCAGCACGGACAGGCTGGCGGGACGCACGGGCAGCTTGGCCAGCCCCCTGCCATCGGTCACCAGGGCTGCGGCGCCGGAATCCTCCAGGCGGTAGGAAATGGCGTCGATGCCGAACACCGCCGCCAGCGGCACCGCGATGGCGCCGAGCTTATAGGTGGCGAGATGGGCGGCGAGCACTTCCATGCCTTGTGGCAGAAGGATCGCCACCCGGTCGCCACGTCCGATCCCCTGGCGGGCCAACGCCCGCGCCAGCCGGTTTGAGGCGGCGGCAACCGCGCCATAGCTCAGCGGGGCGAAGCCGCCGGCGGACGGCAGGAACAGGGCCGGGCGATCCGGCTCGCGTTCGGCCCAGCTGTCGCAGGCATGGACCGCAATATTGTAACGCACAGGAACGTGCCATTGGAACGCGGCGCGACGGCGTTCATACTCACCCGATGCGGACAACGTCACCTTCCTGCTTAAAGCTTAGGCAGAAGGTAAGCTAAAGCTCTGTTGCGTCCGCGTCCATCCACATTGTGCGATGCACCGCAGAGGGGCGCGGACGCCTTGCGTCAGCGCGCTTTCTCCGGCTGAGCCAGCACCAGCGCCCAATAGACCTTGTATTTGGAGCGGGGATTGAAGGCGGTCGCGATCCCCATGCGGGTCACGCCCGGGGTGAGCATGTTCTTGTTGTGGGGCGGGCTGTCGCGCCAGCCGGAAAAGGCCTCCGCGAGGGTGTGATAGCCGGCGCCCACATTCTCCACCGCGATTGCGGGGTCGTAGCCCGACGCCTTCATGCGCATGACGAAGGTGCGGCCGCCCACCTCGTGCGAGAGCGTATCGGCCTTGGCCATGGCGTCCGCCTGATCCTGGGCGACACGGCTCAGCGCGGGATCGATGTCCACGGCGGACAGGCCCTTTCCAGTACGGTAGGCGCTGATGATGGAAGCGGCGGCGGCCGGGTCCACGGGCTGCCCGCTCTTGGCAAGATTGTCGTAAAAGGCGGGCTTGGTCGGCTCCACCTCCGTCGTGCCGCAGGCGGCCAGAAGGAAGGAGAGGAGCACGATGAGGGGAGCGGCGCGCATGCGGCCTCCAGGACAGGAAATGGATCGGCCCGTTATGTGAGGGCGGCGAGGTTTAGGAAGCGTTAGCATCCTCCTCCGATCACGCCCCTTCCGGCTGCTGCGCCGCCCCGACAATTCCCGGCTTCGTCGGTTTCTCGTACATCGTGCCCGCAGGGCCGGGTGCCGCCGCCGGAGCCTGGGGGGCGGCAGCGACGACGGCCTGCGGCGCTGGGGGGGCCGGTTCATTGGATTGGGGTGGGGCGGGAACCATGTCGGCCGGGGCACGGGCGAGTGCCGCCCAGGGCTGGCAAGCCATGCCGATGCCCGCCTTGCGGAAGCGGGTAAGGATGGAGAAGTGCAGATCGCTTTTCACCGTCAACCCGTAGTCCACGTTCGCCACCACGCACCGGAGTTCGAAGCCGAGGCCGGCATCGGCGAATTTGGTCAGGAACACGCGCGGCGGCGGCGATTGCAGCACCTGGGGGTGGTCGCAGGCACAGGCGACGAGGATGTCCCGCACCTCCTCCAAGTCGCCGTCATAGGTGACATTCACCGCGACGATGACCCGGCCGGTGGTGTTGGAATGGGTGAAATTCTTCACCATGCCCGAGATCAGATCGGAATTCGGGACGATCACCGTCGCCCGCTCGAAAGTCTCGATCTCGGTGGAGCGCACGCTGATGCGGCGCACATAGCCTTCCTCGCCCTTCACATTGATGGTGTCGCCGACCCGGATCGGCCGTTCCGCCAGCAAAATCAGGCCCGAGACGAAGTTCGAGACGATCGACTGCAGGCCGAAGCCGATACCGACCGACAGCGCGCCGGCCACCAAGGCGATGTTTTCGAGATTGAG
Organism: Roseixanthobacter psychrophilus; assembly: GCF_043195195.1. Classification (NCBI taxonomy): domain Bacteria; kingdom Pseudomonadati; phylum Pseudomonadota; class Alphaproteobacteria; order Hyphomicrobiales; family Xanthobacteraceae; genus Roseixanthobacter; species Roseixanthobacter psychrophilus. The sequence goes on along the minus strand of NZ_JBAFWT010000001.1, from coordinate 446,292 downwards.
CCCGATCTCTCCCATCGCGACCATCAGGACGACGATGGTGCCGAGATAGCCGACGATGGTGCCAATGGAGGATTGGAGGCTCGGCTCCAGCCCGGTGCGTGGTAGGAATTTGGTCGTGACCCAGCGCTGGATGGAGCGGGCGATGAAGATGCCGAGGATCAGAAGGGTGATGGCATAGAGCACATTGCCCAAGGTGATGGTGGTGGTGCCGATGCGCACCCCGAACGAGGCGCGCTCGATGGTGTCCATCACGTCCGCGGTGGAGGTGCCCCAACTGCCGGCGATCAGCAGCAGGCCGACGGCCAGCAGCATCAGTTTGAGGACCGCCGCCGTCAGCGTGCCCAGCAGGTCAAGCCGCTCCTGCCGAAGGCCCAGCGTACGGGAGACTTGGCGCGCGTGAACCGTGTCCGGGCTCAGGCCGCCGAAAAACGCTTCGATCAATTCGTTCAGCACATAAAGGCCGGCGATCACGGTCGAGGCGACCACCAGACGGGCCGCAACAAAGGCCGCGAGGCCCACATATCCCGCGATCAGCGCACCGGCGACGCCCGCCAGCACCAGCCACATGACGAAACGGATCCACGGTACACCGCCCCGAGCGCTCTCACCGCCGTCGGCTGCGGTGTCAGCTACCGTCCGTGCCGCTGTCTCTTCCACCTCCTCATGGTTGGCCAGCAAGATGAGCATGCGGATGATGAAGAGGCCAATCAGCAGCGCCATGACCGCGCTTGTGGCCACCGTGAGGGCTACTGGAGCAAACAGGGCCCTATGAATGGCATTGAGGAATGCGGCGATCGACAGCGTCCACACCATCCAGGAAAAATAGCGGTGGGAGAGCATTGCCGAATAATCGGACAGGGGCGGCAGGCGGCGCCAAGGCTGGCCCGGTGCCAGCATCGCGCGCGAGACCGCAAGGCCGATGGATTGGATGAACACAGCAACCAGAAGGCCATGAACCACATCTAATGCGCGCGGCGGCGTCACATCGAACCCGCCAATGAAAGCAAAGGCGGCGATGACGGCGAGGGGTGTGGTGAGGGCGTTAAATACCGCCATCTTCACCGCCTCGCGGGCGGACCGCAATCGAGGATAGCTTGCGCCATCGGCGGGCGGCGGGCAGGCGAACTTGCGCCTGAAGAAGAGACCGATGCCGAACACGAAGGCGAAGATCGCCAACGCCCCCGCCGTGATTGCCATCAGCACCGGCACGCTCTGGCGTTGCAGGGCAAAGGCCAGCCAATCGTTCGCGAGGAAGCGCAGCGAGCGCCCCTCGCCGCCGAGCCCGCTTGCCGCCCCGCTCCATAGACTCGGATCGAGGATGCTCATGGAGCGATCGAACAATTGGCCCGTGAACAGGACCCGCCGCCTGCTGGAGAGGCGGTCCGACAATTGATCCGCCCGCACCAGCAAGGCGCGGTTCTGCTTGATGACGGCGTCCAGTTCCGCGATCAGGCCCTGCATCGCCTCGCGGTCGGCGGTGACCGAGGGATCTTCCGGCGGTGCGCCGGCCGCTGGCGGCTCGCCCAGTTCCTGGGCACGGGTCTTGGCATTGGCAAGGCGCGGAACTAGCGCATCGGTGCGCTGAGCCAAGTCGCGGCGCACCGGGTCGAGGCGGGAGCGCAACTCATCAAGGTCGTTGGCCCGCAGCCCTTCCACTGTGAGGGCGCCCTCGATGCTGTCGAGCGAGGAGCGGGTCGCATCCAACTTTTCGCGCGCGGCCTGGACGGCCGGATCGCTAGCGGGTGCCGCCGATGCCGACAAGGCGAAGCCGCCGAGCAGCAGGGCGATCAGAACCCCGGCGAACAGTGCAGCGCGCGCGATGGGTCGCGACATGGGAAAATCTCCAGAGCGGCCGGTGAATGGCGCCCTTATAGGAAACCGAAGGCGGCAGACTGATGGCCGAATGGAAATAGCTGCGCGCCGAACCGGGCCGGCTTCTTGGGCGCGCAACCGTTCCATCCGGGAGCGAAGCGCTCTAGAACGGGGAAACCTCGATGCGGACCTACCTCCATGAGCACGCCCCATTCCGTCAAGTCCCAAGCGATGAGCTCCGGCACGGATCCGCTCGGTTTGGCCCAGGCGCTCCTGCGTGCGCCCTCCGTTACGCCCCATGCGGAGGGTGCAGTTGCCCTGGTGGCGCAGATTCTCGATGCAGCGGGGTATGAGGTGACCTTGCTGCCGTTCGACAGCGCCGGCGTTCCCATCGCCAATCTCTATGCGCGGATCGGCACCGGCTCCCCCAACCTGTGCTTCGCCGGCCATGTGGACGTGGTGCCGCCGGGCGATGAAGCCTCCTGGCGCCATCCTCCATTCGGTGCCGAGGTGGTGGACGGCCAGCTCTTCGGGCGCGGCGCTGTGGACATGAAGGGCGCCGTCGCCGCCGCGCTGGCTGCTGCCCTTCGCCATGGTGCGCCGAAGACGGGCGCCATCTCCTTCCTCATCACGGGTGACGAGGAAGGCCCGGCCCTGGATGGCACGGTGAAGGTGGTGGAATGGCTCAAGGCGCGCGGCGAGCGGGTGGACCATTGCATTCTCGGCGAGCCCACCAATCCCTCGGCCCTGGGGGATGCGGTGAAGATCGGCCGGCGCGGCAGCCTGTCCGGTGTGATCCACGTGCATGGTCGGCAGGGGCATGTGGCCTATCCGCACCTTGCCGACAATCCGGTGCCGCGCCTCGTGCGGCTGCTGACCGCCCTGACCGCCCAGCCGCTCGATGCCGGCTCGGCCCATTTTCCCCCCTCCAACTTGGAAATAGTGTCGGTGGACGTGGGCAATGCCGCTTTCAATGTCATTCCCGCCGAGGCGCAGGCAAAGTTCAACGTGCGCTTCAACGACCAGTTCACGCTCGACAGCCTCAAGGCGGAGATTATGCGGCGCCTCGCGTCGGCGCACGGAACCGGCTCCTATGAGGTGACATTCCGGGCCGGCGCGAGCCAGAGCTTCCTTACCGCGCCGGGTCCGTTCGTGGAGCTGATCTGTGCCGCCATCGCCGAGGTTACGGGACGGGTGCCCGAGCATTCCACCTCCGGCGGCACATCGGACGCCCGCTTCATCAAGGATATTTGCCCGGTGGTGGAGTTTGGCCTCGTGGGGCGCACCATGCATGCGGTCGATGAATCCACCCTGGTGAGCGACCTTGAAGACCTCACCCGCATCTATGAGCGCATGATTGCGCGTTATTTCGCGGCGTTCGCCGCCTGACCGGTTTGGAACCAACCATGACCACGCCTGGCGCGGAAATCCTCACCCATCTCGACGTGAATGGCCGCGCCATTGCGGTGCGGCGCATCCCTGGCCAAGCGCCGGGGGTCCTATGGCTTGGCGGTTTCAAGTCCGACATGATGGGCTCGAAGGCGCAGACGCTCGCCCATTGGGCCGCGCAGCGCGGTCAGGCCTATGTGCGCTTCGACTATTCCGGCCACGGGGAATCCGCCGGCCGGTTCGAGGACGGCACGATCTCCGCCTGGGCGGAAGAGGCGCTGGCGGTGTTCGACACGACTGCGGGCCCGCAGATCCTCGTCGGCTCTTCCATGGGCGGCTGGATGGCTTTGCTGGTGGCGCGCGCGCTCGCCGCCCGCGGCGAGAACCGGCTGAAGGGGCTGGTGCTGATCGCCCCCGCTCCCGATTTTACCGAAGACCTGATGTGGGCGGGCCTTTCGGCCGAGGCGCAGAAAGCGATCCTGGACACGGGCCGCTTTGAGCGTCCCTCGGAATATGGTGACGAACCTCATGTCATCACGCGGGCCCTGATCGAGGACGGGCGCCGCAATCTGGTGCTCGGTGCACCGTTCGCGGTGGGCTGCCCGGTGCGGATCCTCCAGGGGGCGCAGGATGTCGATGTGCCATGGCAGCATGCCATGCGGCTGGTTTCCTGCCTTGCCGAGGATGATGTGGTGTTTTCGTTGGTGAAGGACGGCGACCATCGCCTCTCGCGCCCGGAGGATCTGGAACGGCTGACGGCCGTGCTGGAGGAATTCGTCTGAGCGCGCCCGCCTTGACCGCCGGCCGTACCGGCCGCACATCTTCCACGCAGCCGCGCGCGGCCGTGCGGCGAGGGGCCGGGCTTTGAGTGAAATCGTGTTCTACCACCTGGAGCGGCGTCCCCTGGAGGACGCCTTGCCCGCCTTGCTCGAAAAGAGCTTGGAGCGGGGATGGCGGTGTGTGGTCCAATGCTCCTCGCCCGAGCGGCGGGACGCGCTGGATGCGCATCTGTGGACCTATAACGAAAGCGCGTTCTTGCCCCATGGCACGGACGCGCAGGCCCAGGTGGAACGCCAGCCGATCCTGATCACCACGACCGAGGCCAATCCCAACAACGCGCAGGTGCGCTTCCTGGTGGACGGCGCGATCCTTGCCGATGCCGGGCCGTACGTGCGTGTGGTCCACATGTTCAACGGCCGCGACGAGGAGGCGGTCGCTGCGGCTCGCGACCGCTGGCGCGAGGCCAAGGCGGCCGGCCACACCCTGACCTACTGGCAGCAGGATGGGAACGGACGCTGGGTGCGCAAGGCCTAAGGCCCTGCTCCCGCAATCATTTCCCCCGGTCGGAACGCAGCCCTTTGAGCAGCGATCCCACCACCGGCACCAGCAGGGCCGGCAAGGCGGAATCGAAGGGATGGCGGATCGCATTGGCGATCATCTTGACCTCCCCCTCTGCGTCCTTGAGGTCGCCCGCCAGCGCCTCGATGGCTGATTTGTGGATTTCATGGGCGAAATCCAGATCGCGCCCCGGCTTGATGGCGGTGGCGATCAGGGCGGCGATGCCCGCCACCACGATATTTCCCCCGCCCACCGCAACGGCCGCCCAGACCGGCCCCCAAAGCTCGGCCAAGGCGAGATAGGTGGCAAAGCCGAGCATCAGCACACCGCTGGCTGCGATCAGCGCGGCGAAGGTGAAAACGCCCGAGCGCGCCAGCAGTGCCCGCAAGTGAATGTCGGCGATGATCGAGTCTGCGCGCCAGAGAACCTTGAGGTTGCGCAAGGCATTATCGAGTTTCATGACGAACGTCCCCATGCGCGTCCCACCAGGACGCCAAGCAGAAAGGCCGAGGCGACGGAGACTGCCGGATGGGCTGAGACCGTTGCGTCAGCCTGCGCCTTGGCGTCGCTGACCGCCTCCTGGAGCTCGCGCACCAAGGCCTGCAAATCGGACAGGCTTGGCTCGGGCGCCTCGCTCGCGACCGCCTCTTCCACCGGCTCAGCATCATGCGACACGTGAGGCTGCGTACCATGTGCAGATGCTGCGGCCGCCGCCGGCTTGGCGCGGGACCTTGATTTGGAATGGGCGGCGGCGGGCGCGGGTTCCGGCGAAGATTGCGCCAGTTCCGCCTTGAGGGCATCGAGTTCGGGTCGGCGGGTTGCCATGGCATGGCCCTTCCGGGTGGGTGGCCGCAAGGCCGCGCTATAGCTTAGACTGGCCCGCTCTGCGGGGCAAAGCCCAACGAAACCATGCGCCTATCGCGCCCTTCCGGCCTTGACCCGCATCAAGTGCCGGCGGCGGATCAATGAAAGGATCCGAATCGCAGGCGCTTGCTTTCGACGCGTGCTAGAACCGCCGGATTCGGAGGCCCGCATGTCCACAACACCCGTAACACCCCGCCACATCGACTATTTTTTTCCGTGGTCAGTCCCTGGACCTTCCTCGGGCACGCTCGCTTCATGGCGGTGGCGGCACGGCGGGGGGCAAAAGTGCGGTTCATTCCGGTGGAGCTTGGGCCGGTGTTTGCGGAGACCGGCGGGTTGCCGCTTTCCAAGCGCTCGCCGCAGCGGCAGAATTATCGGCTGATCGAACTCCAGCGCTGGCGGGTGAAGCTGGGGGTCGATTTCCATATCCACCCGGCCCATTGGCCGTTCAACGGGGCGCTGGCGGATAAGGTGCTGATCGCCGCGCTGATCCGCGGATATAATATCGAACCCCTTCTGCCGCTTATCTTTTCCGGCGTCTGGCAAGAGCAGAAGGATCTCGCGGACCCGCAGGTGATCGCGGCCCTGTGCGACAGCGTGGGCCTGCCTGGGGCGGACCTGCTGGCCGTCGCCGAAACCGGCGAGATCGACGCCGCCTATCTCGCCAATCGCGACCTCGCACGCGCCTCCGACGTCTTCGGCGCTCCCGCCTATGTCCTTGATGGGGAAGTGTTTTGGGGCCAGGATCGGATCGAGCTTCTGGACGATGCGCTGGCCAGCGGGCGTGCCGCTTTTGGCGCGGCGGTGCGGGGGTGAAGCGCCGTGGTTCGGCCCCTTTCCCCTGCGACATTTAGGGGATCGATGCATTTAGGGAGAGCGACCATGCGACAGGCTGCGATGCGGGGCCCGACCCTTGCCGCCATTGGGTTTGCGGCCCTTCTGCTCTCATCTCCCGGGTTCGCGGCCGAACCCGACGCCCCGGCGGCAGCATTCCCGCCTGGACCGCGCTACAGCTTCTCCCCGGTCGAGGGCGGGGCGCTGAAACTGGATACGCAGACCGGACAAGTTTCCTTCTGCGGCAAGGGGTTATCGGGCTATTCCTGCGAGGCGGTGCCGGATTCGCGCGAGGCCTATGAGGCTGAGATCGCCCGCCTTCAGGCCCGGATCACGACCTTGGAGGGTGGTGAGTCGACCACGCCGCAGGCCAAATCGGGATCACCCTATTTGCCGAGCCAGTCGGATTTCGACGCCGCGCTGGATTATGCCGAGCGTGCGTTTCGCCGCCTGCGCGACTTGGTCACCGGCCCGCCCGCCGGCGATCGCACATGAAGAAGAACGCCCCCAAAGGACGGCATTTCGTCGATGTTCGGCGCGTATTTCGCGAAATTCCGCAGAAGTTCAAAAACCCAGCCTGACCGATGAACCGGACGGGCGCGGAGTCGGGATGGAAATGCATTCAGATACCTCTAAACCCACGTCCTCCTCCGATGCGACCTCCGGCACTCCCGCGACCCATGCCCCCTCCGGCCGTCGCCGGGCGCGGGGCTTCGGCCTGCCGCTGCCGGGCCGACCGGGGCCGCTCAACGCCATCACCGATGTGGCAGGGGTGCGCGTCGGGCAGACCACGCTCGCGATGCCGGAGCAGGGCATCCTCACGGGGGTGACCGCGCTGCTGCCCCGGCCGCCCGAGGCCCTGCTCGAACCCATCTGGGCCGGCGCCTTCTCCATGAACGGCAATGGCGAGATGACCGGGGTGCACTGGATCCACGAGGCCGGCTGGTTCACCGGGCCGATCACGCTCACCAACACCCTCTCCCTCGGCATCGCCCATCACGCCACGGCGCGCTGGATGTGCCGCACCTTTGGCCCGGTGATCGGCGAAGACCTCTGGGTGCTGCCGGTGGTGGCGGAGACCTATGACGGCTATCTCAATGACATTTCCGGCTTCCACGTCACCGAGGCGCATGTGCAGGCGGCCATCGACGGCGCCAAGGGCGGGCCGGTGGCGGAGGGGTCGGTGGGCGGCGGCGCCGGCATGATCTGCTACGAATATAAGGGCGGCACCGGCACCGCCTCGCGGATCGCGACCACCCCGACCGGGGATTTCACGGTCGGCGCCCTGGTGCAGGCCAATCACGGGGTGCGGCCCTGGCTCACGATCTGCGGCCGCCGCCTGGGCGATACCCTTACGGATAGCCTGTTGTGGAGCCGGGAGCGCGGTTCCATCATCGTCGTGCTGGCCACCGACGCGCCCTTGCTGCCGACCCAGATGCAGCGCCTCGCCAAGCGGGCGGCCATCGGCATCGGGCGCGGGGGCACGCCCTCCGGCAATAATTCCGGCGACATCTTCCTGGCCTTCACCACCGCCAATTCTCCCGGCCGCCTGCCGGAGCCGCCGCGCCTCACCCTGGAGGCGCTCTCCAATGACGATCTGGACCCGCTGTTCCTGGCGGCGGTGGAGAGCGTGGAGGAAGCGGTGTTGAAGGCGATGCTGGCCGCCGATCCCGTCACGGGCAAGCACGGCCGCCATGTGGCGGCGCTCGACGGGGCGCGGGTGGCGGAACTGGTGGGATAGCGTGGGCGGGACCCGCCTTTGGCCGCGTCGCAGCCTCAAGGCGAACGACAGGGCAGGGGGCCACCGCGTCGTGCCGAAGGGACAAGGGAGTAGGGTCGATGGTGGGAACGGTTCGGCGAGGGAAGGGCCTCGCGCGCGGATTGGCTGTCGGCCTGATGCTGGGCCTTCCCGGCACCGCGCAGGCGTTGCTGGCGCCGCAATATTATGAACAAGCGCGGCGCGAGGCGGCGAGCGTGATCGTGCTCGCGGTCACCGGCGTGACGCCGCCCGCCAAGGGATTTGGCGCCTGTAGCGTTAGCGGAGAGGTGCGGCGGGTGGAGCGCGGCACGGCCTATCAGGTGGGGCAGAAGCTCATTCTGGCCGTTCCCTGCAGGACGGCGGACGCGCAGCCACCGCTCGGCGGCACGATCTATCAGGAGCTTGAGCCGCTCCGCGCGGCGCCGTTCGGCCGCGCCTATCTCGATGCACAGGGGGCGCTGGCGCTCTCGCAATATGAAATTCTGGACGCGCTGCCCTGATCCGATGGGCGGCACACGGCGCGCGGAAAACTGTCAGCACTGGCCGCGCCGCAACCTCGCGTCCCGGCCAAGTGCAGCGCCTACGGTGCGGAACGCGTCCCGGCCAAGTGTAGCGCCTTTGGCGCGGAACGCGAGCCGGGACCCAGCGCGACGACACCGCCGCAGGCGCTTCCTCAAAGGAGCGCGCGGCGGAGAAAGCGCGCGGCGCGGTTTGCCTGCTGCGCAGGAACCTTGCGCTGGGTCCCGGCTCCGCGCTCCGGCGTTGCCGTCGCTGGGCCGGGACACGGGTGGGGATGCTTCCGGCGCAAGGGCTCAGTCGCCCTCGCCGGGCTCCGGGGAGAACAATTCTTCCTTGCCGGGCTTGCCGTCCCATTCCTTGGCGTCCGGCGGAGCGTCGCGCTTCAAGGTGATGTTGGGCCAGGTCTTGGCGTAATCGGCGTTCAGCGACAGCCATTTCTCCAGGCCTGGCTCGGTATCGGGCTTGATCGCCTCGGCTGGGCACTCGGGCTCGCACACCCCGCAATCGATGCATTCATCGGGGTGGATCACGAGCATGTTCTCGCCCTCGTAGAAACAGTCCACCGGGCACACGGACACGCAATCCATGTACTTACAGCGAATGCAGTTCTCGGTGACGACGTAGGTCATGGCTTGTCCCTTTCGCGCGTCGCACTACTCCAGCGCGGCGCAGCACGCAAGCGAGGCAAAGTCCCGCACACATGCTTTTTACTTTTTCAGGCTGTTATTTCGTCAAATAGCTCACTGGCGGATGTAGCATCTCCGCGCCGCTCGATAAAGGCGCGTACGCGCAGCACGCGCACGCCGTGATCGAGGGCCACGGTCACCACCTGGCCCTCGCGCACGCCATAGCCCGCGCTCAGCACGCGGGAGCCGTCGATGCGGACATGGCCGGCCCGCACCAGCCCGGCCGCGTCGCTGCGCGCGCGGACCACCCGGGCATTCCACAGCCAGCGGTCGATGCGCTGGCGCTGGGGGGCGCCGGGCGCGGGGAAATCCCCGCCCGGCGCGTCGTGATCGTGCAGATCGTCCTTGGCCACTCAGCCGCCTTTCTTGTCCGCCTCCATGCGCGCCTTCAAGGCGGCAAGTGCGGCGAACGGACTGTCGGGGTCGGCCGGCTTCTCGCGACGGCGGTCCGAATGGACCTGCACCCGCTCGGGGCGCGGGGTGCGGGGCGCATCGCCTTCGCGCGGCGGGCCGCTGCGGAACGGACGATCGTTGCGCGGCGGACGCTGGCCCTGGCGCTCACCTTGCCGCTCGTTCTGCCGCTCGGCGGGGGCTGCGCCCTCGGCCGCGGGCGCGGCGGCGACTTCAGGCCCACCCTCGCGCGGACGGTCGAAGCGGCGATTGGGGGGACGGCCCTCGCGCCGCTCACCCTCGCGGCGTTCGCCGCCGGACCGCTGGCCCTCGCGCTGGCCTTCCCGCTGACCTTGGCCTTCGCGGGCGCCATGCTGGGGCCGCTCGCGGCGCGGTGCGCCGGGCGGACGGCCGGGCCGCCACACTTCGATCAGGGCTGGCTCGCCGGTGACTTCGGCGATCGCCGCTTCCATGGCTTCACCGGTGATCTCGGCGGTGGCCTCGGCACCGGTCGCGGCATCCTCGGCGGCCGGCAGTTCGCTGCTGGCAACCGCGTCGACGATCTCCGCCTCGGTCTCCGGGGACGGGCTGGCCTCGGCGGTCTCCTCGGCGGGCGCGTCGACGGCTTCCACCTCGACGACCTCTGCCTCGATCCCCTCTGCCTCAATCACCTCGGCCTCAGTCACCTGGGCTTCGTCTGTCGCGGGCGCGGCGGCATCGGCGGTCATTTCGGCCGGGGCGTCCTGAACCGGGGCGTCCTGAACGGTGTCGGTCGCGGCCTCCGCCGCTGGCGATGTGGCCTCGTCGCCGCTGGTCTCATCGGGGCCGAACAGCAGGTCGGCCTCGATGGCGCCTTCCGGCGCCGGGGCCAGCTCAAGGGCGGGGTCGGCCACGGGCGCCGCGGGTGTCTCGGCCTCGGCCGGCGGGGCCTCGCGCTTCTCCATGCGATAGCCGAGCGAGCGCAGGATGGAGGCGAAATCCTCTCCCGAGCAGCCCGCCAGCGAGGTCATGCCCACGGTGACGGTGAACCCGCGCCCGTCGACCGCACCCGGCGGCTTGGGGCCGGGGGAATTGGGCCGCCAGGCCAGCGCCGGGCGAATCAGGTCGGCGAGGCGCTCCAGAATGTCCACGCGCACGGCCCGTTCGCCGCACACGCGGAAGCCGACGGCGCGATACAGGCTCTTGTGGATCTCATGATCCACAGGAATGGAGGTGCGACCGCTGGCGGCGAGATGGGGCAGTTCGTCGAGCCCCTTCTGCGCAAGGCCGCCGTGCTTCAAGGCGAACAATTCCGCCGCAAGTGCGCGCGGCGCCGGCTTCAGCAGGCCGGGCAGATAGATGTGATGGGCGCCGAATCGCACGCCATAGCCGCGCAAGGTGGCGCGGGCGGCCTGGTCGAGGGTCTTCATCTCCTCGGCCACGCGGCTGCGTTCCAGCACGCCGAGCGCCTCGACGATCTGGAACGCGATGCCGCGCCCGATGCCGGTGATGTCCTCGGCCTCGCCCAGCTTCAGCAGCGGGCCGAGCAGCTTTTCCACATGGGCCTTCAGCCAAAGCGCGAGGCGGGCTTCCACCTGCTCGCGGGCCGGGCCGGTGAGGTGCTCGTCGGAAATGACCTTGAAGCGCGGCTTCAGGACCTCGTCGCCGGGAATCAGCTTGGCGATCGGCTCGCCGGTCCAGCGGATGGTGCCGTCGGCGGTGAGCACGAAGGCTTCGTCCACCGCCTGGCCCACGCGGGTGGCGCGCGCCTCGATCTCTCCCGCGAGCGCCTTCTGGGCGGCAGCCCGCAGCGCTTTCGCTTCCTCTCCCCCGGCGGCCGGGTCGGGTGCGAACTGGAATCCCTGGAGGTGGCCGATCACATGGCCCTCCACTTTAACATCGCCGGTCTTGCTGATCTCAGTCTCGAGCATCGTATTCTCTCGCAGGCGTCGCATGAGCACGCTGGTCCTTCGATCCACGAACCGCTGCGCCAGCCGTTCGTGCAATGCGTCGGAAAGCTTGTCTTCGACCCCTCTTGTGACGCCTTGCCAGTGCTCCGGATCCGTGAGCCAGTCGGGGCGGTTGGCAACGAAGGTGAGTGTCCGCACCTGCGCGATCCGTCTCGACAGCGTGTCGATGTCTCCTTCCGCGCGATCGGTCAAGGCGATTTGACGTGCGAACCATTCATCGGGGAGTCTTCCGCCATCTCCGACATGGCCGAAAATGGTGGAAACCAGCTCCGCATGGGCACCGGGAGAGATCTTGCGATAGTCCGGCACCTGGCATGCGTCCCAGAGCCGCGCGATGGCGGCAGCATTGGTGGCGCGTGCCGCTACGTCCGCGTCCTTGCTCATGATTTCGAGCACTTGCACGTCGTCCGCCGTCGGCGCGCGGGTCAAACCCTCCTCGCGCGGGGGGACCGAAAGGCTCTCCATCAAGGATTTGAGGGAGGTGAAATCCGGCACCGCGTTGCGCCATTGCAACACTTTTGCCGTGTCAAAAACATGACTTTCCAGTCGCTCCACCAATTCCTGATCGAGCGGCGCGCAGCGGCCGGTGGTGCCGAAGGTGCCGTCGCGGGTAGCGCGGCCGGCGCGGCCGGCGATCTGCGCCATCTCGGCCGGGTTCAGGCGGCGGAATTGCCAGCCGTCGAACTTGCGATCGGAGGCGAAGGCCACATGGTCCACATCCAGATTGAGGCCCATGCCGATGGCGTCGGTGGCCACCAGATAATCCACCTCGCCGCTCTGGTAGAGTTCCACCTGGGCGTTGCGGGTGCGCGGAGACAGCGCACCCATCACCACCGCCGCACCGCCGCGCTGGCGGCGGATCAATTCCGCGATCGCATAGACCTCCTCCGCCGAGAAGGCGACGATGGCCGAGCGCGGCGGCAGACGGGTGATCTTCTTTTCGCCGGCGAAGGAGAGCGTGGACAGGCGCGGCCGCACCGAGACCGTGACGCCGGGCAAGAGCTTTTCCACAAGCGGCCGCATGGTGGCCGAGCCGAGCAGCAGGGTTTCGAACCGCCCGCGCCGGTTCAGCAGGCGGTTGGTGAACACGTGGCCGCGATCGAGGTCGCAGGCGATCTGAATTTCGTCGATGGCGACGAACGCCACGTCGAGATCGCGCGGCATGGCCTCGATGGTGGCCACCCAATAGCGCGGATGGGGCGGCTTGATCTTTTCCTCGCCGGTGACAAGCGCCACCTGCTCCGGCCCGACCCGCTCGACGATGCGCTGATAGACCTCGCGCGCCAGCAGGCGCAGCGGCAGGCCGATCAGCCCGCTCTCATGCCCGAGCATGCGCTCGATGGCGAGATGGGTCTTGCCGGTATTGGTCGGCCCGAGCACCGCGGTCACGCCCCGCGCCCGGATCGAGCGCGGCAAGACGGCCAGCTTCGTCACATCGTCCATCAGCGCGCGGGGTCCGCAGATCTTCAGGGAAAGGTTCTCGACGGCAAGGCCCTTGAGGCAGGGCTCTGTACCATATCGGGGCAGGAAGGCCAGGATGCTACCCCGCAGGGGAACATGGGCGGAACAAAGGCCGAGCGAATCGCTGACACGGCGCCGATGCCGTTTCGTTCTCCCTTCCGGCCCGCGTCCCGGATCGGGATCGCGCCGGCGAGCGGGAGAACGAACCCGGATGAAACCGGGACCGAATCGGCAAGCGTGGCAGATGCGCCTTTTGTTCACGGGTATGAGGGAACCGCTGCCGCGCCGCCCGTGTTATGGCAAGAACCAGACGCCCCGCGTGTGTCGGGGCCGCGTCGGTGGGAGGAAAATATGCGCAGCGCCCTGTCGAAGACCCCGGTCCTGGCCGCAGGCCTGGTCCTGACCAGCCTGGTCCTGGGCGGCGGCCTTGCCCCGGCGTTCGCCCAGGGCCAGCCCCTGGACGTGCGCCCGGCGCCGCAGGCCACAGTGCCCGGCAGCGCCACCGATACCACCGGCAGCGTGCGCACCCCCGCCCCCTCCACGGGGGCGGCCCCGCTCTCGCCGCGCGGTGCGCCGCAGGGCATCAGCGAAGTGCCGGTGGAACCCAGCCCCGCGATCAATCCCGGTCGCAACGCGCTCGGCTGCCCCGATTTGGACCCGCTCTGCCAGAACAGCCGCTGACCCGTCGTCTGCGTGCGCCGCGCGACGCGCGTGGCTTCACGCCTGCGTGCGCGTGCTTGACACAGGCAAGGGGGCGTCGCTTCTAGGGGAAATGGAAAATCTGGCCGAACCAACGGCTCCAACCACGGAAGCGGAAGACGCCCTCGCCCGCCGCGAAGCCGACCAGCCGCACTCCCCTGTGGTGCGGTTCGGGCGGGATCGCCCGCTGCGGCTCGATGCCGGGGTGTCCCTCGACCATCTGCAGATCGCCTACCAGACCTATGGCGAGCCCAATGCCGCGCGCACCAATGCGGTGCTGGTGTGCCACGCCCTGACCGGCGACCAGCATGCCGCCAATGCCAATCCCGTCACCGGCAAGCCCGGCTGGTGGGAGACCCTGGTCGGCCCCGGCAGGCCGATCGACACCGAGCGGTTCTACGTCATCTGCGCCAACGTGCTGGGCGGCTGCATGGGCACCACCGGGCCGGCCTCGCTGAACCCGGCCACCGGCCAGCCCTACGGCCTCGACCTGCCGGTGGTGACGATCCGCGACATGGTGAACGCCCAGGCCATGCTGCTCGATCATCTCGGCATCGAGCGCCTGTTCTGCGTCGCCGGCGGCTCCATGGGGGGCATGCAGGTGCTGCAATGGGCGGCGAGCTATCCCGAGCGGGTGTTCGCGGCCCTGCCGATCGCCACCGCCGCGCGCCATTCGGCACAGAACATCGCCTTCCACGAGGTCGGGCGCCAAGCGGTGATGGCCGATCCCGAATGGGCCGGCGGCCATTATCTCAAGCAGGGCCATACGCCCCATCGCGGCCTCGCGGTGGCGCGCATGGCGGCGCACATCACCTACATGTCGGACCAGGCCCTGCATCGCAAATTCGGCCGCCGCCTGCAGAACCGGGTGCTGCCCACGTTCGGCTTCGACGCCGATTTCCAGGTGGAGAGCTATCTGCGCCACCAGGGGGAATCGTTCGTCCAGCGGTTCGATCCCAATTCCTATCTCTATGTCACGCGGGCCATGGATTATTTCGATCTCGCGGCGGATTACGACGGCGTGCTGGCCAATGCCTTCCGGGGTTCCAAGACACGCTTCTGCGTCGCCTCGTTCACCTCCGACTGGCTGTTCCCCACCGAGGACAGCCGCGCCATCGTGCATGCGCTGAACGCCTCGGGCGCGAGCGTCTCGTTCACCGAGATCGACAGCGACAAGGGCCATGACGCCTTTCTGCTGCATGAGCCGGAATTGTTCGCCATCGCCCACGGCTTCCTCGACAGCGCCGCCAAGGCCGCCGGCCTGCCGGCCGCGCGCAGCCGGTGAGGGCGACATGGCGGTGAGGGAAGCGGTGCAGGACGAACCGGCGGTGCGCTTCTCCTCGGTGCGCGTCGACCTGATGGTGATCGCCGACATGGTGGCGCCGGGGTCGCGGGTGCTTGACGTCGGCTCCGGCGACGGCGCGCTGCTGGACCTGCTGGCCACCGTGCGCGGCTGCGACGCGCGGGGTATCGAACTGTCGCGCGAGGGGGTGAATGCCGGGGTGGCGCGCGGTCTCTCGGTGGTGCAGGGCGACGCCGACGTGGACCTTGCCCATTATCCCGACGACGCGTTCGACTATGTGATCCTCTCACAGACCCTGCAGGCGACCCGCCGCCCGCGCTGGGTGATGGAGCAGATGCTGCGCATCGGCCGGCGCGCCATCGTCTCGTTTCCGAATTTCGGCCACTGGCGCTCGCGCTTCGACCTGCTGCTCTACGGGCGCATGCCGATCACCGACAACATGCCTTATTCCTGGTACGACACGCCCAATATCCATTTTTGCACCATCCGCGACTTCGTCGCCTTGGTGGAGGTGCTGGACGCGCGCATGGAAAAGGCGGTGGCGCTGGATTCCTCCGGCCACCCGGTGCGCTTCAACATGCCGTGGTGGGTGTGGAACCTGCTGGGGGAGCAGGCGGTGTTCCTGCTGAGCCGGAACGATTGAGCCTCATTCGTCCCGCCGGCACCCCCTGGCCGAACACCGGGTCCAGCATGGGCGCGAGGGCGGGGCGCTTGATCGCGGCCGGGCGGTAGAGCTGCTTTGTCGCCTCCACCACATGGACCCCGGCGAACGGCAGGGAGAGCCGGCCGCCGACCCGTTCCCAGGCCACCGCCGTGCGCAGCAGCCAATTGTTGGAGACGGGCGGAAAATATAGCGCCTCGTCCCAGCCCGACGGGGTGAACAGGGCTTCGCGCAGCAGCCGCACCACCTGCCCGCGCGAGAACGGGCGGCCATTGCCGAACGGGGTGGTATCGAGCCGGGCCCAGACTCCGCGCCGGTTGGGCACCACAGCCAGCAGCCGCCCGCCGGGCGCCAGCACGCGCCAGACCTCGCGCAGCATCTCGGCCGCGTCGGGCGTCATCTCCAGCAGGTGCACCGCCACCACGCGGTCGATGGACGCATTGGGGAGCGGCAAGGCGGTCTCGTCCGCGAGGGCCGCGAGGGTGGGCGCGGCGGAGGGCCAGCGCACCACGCCCTGCGCCGCCGGCATGATGGCGATGCAGCGTTCCGCCTCGCCCCGGAACACCCCGAGATAGGGCGTCGCATAGCCGATGCCGAGGACCGAGAGGCCTTGCACATTGTTGAACCGGGCGCGCACGGCGCGGCTGACCAGCCGACGCGTCACAACCCCCAGTGGCTGGGCGTAGAAACTGCGCAGATCCACGACATCGAGATACATGGTACCCCTTTCAAGATCGCTTCTTATAGCATGGCGGCACGCGGCGCTGACGCTGCGACCATCCGGCCGGCTTGCCCTCACCAGTAGGCGTGATACTCAGGTGCAAGCTCCCGCGCAGGTTCAACGAACGTGCCGCGCAGGTTCAGCGAATGCCCCGCGCGGGCTCTTTGACGCAGGGAGGACGCCACCCATGTCGGCCGAAATCCGGATCATCCCCTGCCTGAGCGACAATTACGCCGTGCTCCTGCATGATCCCGCCACCGAGGCGACGGCGGTGATCGATGCGCCGGAGGCGACACCGATCCTTGAGGCGCTGGATCGCGAGGGCTGGCACCTCACCCATATCCTGGTCACCCACCATCATGCGGACCATGTGGATGGCGTGCTGGCGCTGAAGGCGCAGTTCGGCGCCACGGTGGTCGGCCCCAAGCGCGAGGCGGCGGGCATCCCCGGCATCGACGTGGAGGTGGTGGACGGCGACCCGGTGGCCGTCGGCTCGCTGATCAGCCGGGTGATGGAGACGCCGGGCCATACCGCCGGGCACATCGTCTATCTGTTCGAGGGCGAGCGGCTGCTGTTCGCCGGCGACACGCTGTTCATCATGGGCTGCGGCCGGCCGATCGAATGCGACCCGCCGGTGCTCTGGCATTCCCTGGTGCGCCTGCGCATGCTGCCGGACGATCTCGCGGTCTATTGCGGGCACGAATACACCGTCGCCAACGGCAAGTTCGCGCTCTCCGTCGATCCGGAGAACGGCGCGCTGCTGGGCCGGGTGGGCGAGGCGGAGGCCGCCCGCAAGGAGGGGCGCCCGACCATCCCCGCCCTGCTGGGCGACGAGAAGCTGACCAACCCGTTTCTGCGCGCCGACGATCCGGCCATGGCCGAGCGGCTGGGCCTTGGGGAATCGGACCCCTCGGCGGTGTTCACCGAGTTGCGCGCCCGCAAGAATGTGTTCCGGGGATGAGCGGCGCCGTTGCCGCCCTGTCGGCGGCCGAGGTGATCGCCGCTCTGGGTCTCCAGCCCCATCCCGAGGGCGGCCATTTTCGCGAGACCTTCCGCGAAACCGCGCCGGACGGCGGGCGCGGCGCCTCCACCGCCATCTATTTCCTGCTGGCGGCGGGCGAACGCTCCCATTGGCACCGGGTGGATGCGAGCGAGGTGTGGCACTGGCATGCCGGAGCGCCGCTGACCCTCTCCATCGCCTCACCCGGCGGCCCGGTCCGCCATCTGCGCCTGGGGGCGAACCTTGGCACGGGCGAACGGCCGCAGGGCGTGGTGCCGCCCGGCCACTGGCAGGCGGCCGAAAGCCTGGGGGCCTGGACGCTGGTGGGATGCACGGTGGCGCCGGCGTTCGATTTCGCCGGGTTCGAACTGGCTCCCTCCGGCTTCACGCCCTGAACCTGGCCCGGCCCCCTTGCCGGTGGGCCGGCTTGGGGAGGGTTGAGACGTCGAGTGGTCAGTCGCGCTGGAAATGTCCGGGCGTGAATACCCACACCACGAGCCCCTTGATCTCCCATTTCGGCGGAACCCAGCGGGGGCTGAGGGGGGCGGAGGCCTCCGCCTGCACCTGTCTGTGAGGCTTGGCCTTTGCGGTGGCGGGAGCGGTCGCGCCGTCCTGCGCCGCCAGGGCGGCACCGCAATATGTCGCGAGAAGCACCGGTAAGGCTGCGCGCGGTATCTTCATGTTCAGGTCTCCCAAGATCCAGCAAAGGGCGATATGACGTAACGTCAATCTTCCGTAAGGTGCTGTTTCCAAAGCCTCGACTGTTCCCCGAGGCGTGCTGGCGATCATAGGCGCGCAGGACACCGAGAAAGTTTTGTAAAAATAGCGCGGGGCGCCTCCCATACCTCCTGAACTTTACGCTAAGATTACAGCCCGTTCACTCATTCGTGTGGTCACGCGCGAAAATGTGTGCACGTCCACTTTGCGCCGGCGGGACGCTCCCGCCCGGTGCAGCCAACGGGGATGCACGATGGGAAAGTTCGCGCAGAAGATGGAGCGCGCCTGGGCTGTCCTTCGCTGGAGATATCTCCAGACGGGCGCCTTTCCCTACCATGAGCGCAGCTTTCTCGGGCGCATCGGCAATTGGGACGACAAGGGGATGCGGCCCCTCGTCATTGTGCAGTCGCATCGCCGCTCGGGCACGCATTTCCTGATCGACGAAATCCGCGCGCGCTTCCCCGTGGCGCGGGAGTGGATGCACCTCGACGGTGACTTCTTCGCCCGTCTGATGCACCTGCCGGTGGTCATCAAGAGCCACGATGCGTTCTATGGCGAGAAGCTGAAGGAGCGCCGGCCGTGGCATTCCTACATGCACTGGGTGGCGGCAAGCTCGCTCTACAGCAATGCCAAGCACGTCTATATCGTGCGCAATCCGCGCGACGTGCTGCGCTCGCAATTCTATTTCGACCTGAAGGGGCACGAGCCGGGCTACCGCATCGATCCCGAAACCGATTTCGCCACGTATGTGAAGTCGACCTCCGCCCGCGACCCCGCAGGCAAGCTCAATCAGATCGGCTATTGGTGCGCCCATGTGAAGGCGTGGCACGAGCGGCCCGAGGCGCATCTGCTGCGCTATGAGGATCTCCTCGCCCAGCCGCAGGTGGAGATGGAGCGCCTTTCGGACTATCTCGGCCTGGAACTGCTGAAGCCGCGCACGGTGAAAAGCTCCGCCATCGGCCGCAAGACCACGGAACGGCGTTCCAAGGAGAAACAGGCGGTCTGGGGGCCGGAGCAGGAGCGGCTGCTGGAAGTCGAACTGGCGCGGCATGGCCTGCCGGACTTCGGCTATGGCATCGCCGCGCCCGCACCCGCGATCCGCACCACCCCGGTGGAACCGGAGGGGCGCAAAGGCGCGCGGCCTTTTCCGCGCGGCGCGCGTCCCGTGTCCAGCCCTGACTCCGTCCTGACCTGATTTCTGTCCTGACCTGATTTCCGTCCCGATCTCGCGCTGGCCGTCGCGCGGCCAAGGGGGCGCAACCAAGGGGCGCGTGGCCAAGGGCGCGCGACGCAGGACGCGGCGAGCGGGGCAGGCGGAACGCGCAGGCAGCCAGGAAAAAGGCGGCCGGACCGGCCGCCTTTCGTGTCATCGCCTTTGCAGCGTCGCCTTTGCAGCGTCGCCTTTGCAGCGTCGCCTTTGCAGCGTCGCCTTTGCAGCGTCGTCTGCCGCGCCTTTGCAGGTCAGGCGCGGACCAGATCGCCCAGCAGGTTTGCCGTCAGCGTCACCTTGGACAGGCTGAAGCCCGAGGCGAGGATGTCCTGCACCGTGGCGCGGGTGCGATCGATCTCCTTGCGGCGGCGTTGGACATAGGCCTCCACCCCCTCTTCGCCCGAGCCGGTGGCGAGGATTTCCCCGGTCACCTGTCGCACGAAGGCTTCGATCTGACCCAGCGCCCGGTCGAGGGCGAGGCGGTCGTAATAGTCCGGCGCCGTGATGGTCCGCGCCGCCCCGACGATTTCGTCCACCGCGAAATAGCGCCCGGCGGCGAAGAAGGTCGTGGCGGCATCCTCGATCGACCGGCCGGTGGTCTGCGACAGCACGGCGATGTCGGAGGCGGCGGAGAGCGCGCGCAGCAGGGCGATGCGGCGGGCGAGATCTTCCGGCACGCGCTTTTCCACCAGCGCCGCGGTCTGCCGCGCGCCGGCCAGGCGCCAGGCTTCCGGCAGGCTGGAATCGAGCGCGGCGGCGACCGCCGCGATGGCGCCGCGATAGCGCGCCACCACCGCATCGAGCCCGGTGCCGAGGTCCACATTGCGCAGGAACCATACCGTGCGGCTGAGCGCGAGATCCTGCACCTCGGCATAGAGCTGCAATTGCACCGCGCCGTCGATCTGGTTGTCGAGGACATCGATGGCGGCGTTCAGCTCGGTCAGGCCGAAACTATCGCGCACCGCCGCATAGGCGCGCACCACGCTCGCCGCATCCATGCCGGTATGGTCGCTGATGCGCGCGATGCAGGCCGGGCCACCCTGGTTGATGATGGCATTGGCAAGCCCGGTGGCGATGATCTCCCGCCGCAGGCGATGGCTTGTGATGGCATTCGGGAAGCGCTGCTCGATGGCGGTGGGGAAATAATGTTCCAGCTCTTCCGCGAGATAGGCGTCGTCCGGCACGTCCGAGCCGAGCAGCTCGGAATAGAGCGAGATCTTGGCATAGGCCAGGAGCACCGCCAGTTCCGGCCGGGTCAGCGCCTCGCCCCGCGCGCGGCGTTCCTGGATCTCGGCGTCGGAGGGCAGGAATTCCACCCCGCGATCCAGTTCGCCCCGCAGTTCCAGCATTTGCATCAGCCGCTGCTGGAACGCGAGGTCGCCGACCCCGCGCCGTTCGGCGAGCGAGATTGCCAGCGTCTGCAGATAATTGTTCCGCAGCACCAGCAGGCCGACCTCCTGGGTCATCTCGCCCAGCAGGGCGGCCCGGTCGGGCGGGGAGAGCAGGCCTTCGGCCACCGGAGTCGACAGCGCGATCTTGATGTTCACCTCCACGTCGGAGGTATTCACGCCGGCGGAATTGTCGATGGCGTCGGTATTGAGCCGCACGCCGTGGCGCGCCGCCTCGATGCGGCCGCGCTGGGTCATGCCGAGATTGGCGCCTTCGCCCACCACCTTCACCCGCAAGTCGCGCGCGGCGATGCGGATCGGATCATTGGCGCGGTCGCCGGCCTGGGCGTCGGTTTCGCTCGCGGCGCGCACATAGGTGCCGATGCCGCCGAACCAGAGCAGATCGGCCTTGGCCTTGAGGATGGCGCTCATCACCTCGGTGGGCGTCGCCTCCAGCTTGTCGAGCCCGAGCACGGCGCGGGCCTGCTCCGACAGGGGGATGCGCTTGGCGGTGCGGGGATAGATGCCGCCGCCCGGGGAGATCAGGGCCGGATCGTAATCGGCCCAGCTTGAGCGGGGCAGGGCGAACAGGCGCGCGCGCTCCGCGTGGGAGGCGGCGGGATCGGGCTCGGGATCGAGGAAGATGTGGCGATGGTCGAACGCCGCCACCAGCTTCAGCGCGCTGGAGAGCAGCATGCCGTTGCCGAACACGTCGCCGGACATGTCGCCGACGCCCACCACGGTGATCGGCGTGGTCTGGATGTCCACGTCGATTTCGCGGAAGTGGCGCTTCACCGCTTCCCAGGCGCCGCGGGCGGTGATGCCCATGGCCTTGTGGTCGTAGCCCACCGAGCCGCCGGAGGCGAAGGCGTCGTCGAGCCAGAAGCCGTGTTCCTGCGACAGGCCGTTGGCGATGTCGGAGAAGGTGGCGGTGCCCTTGTCGGCCGCGACCACGAGATAGGGATCGTCGCCGTCGACGCGCACGGTCAGCGGCGGGTGCACCACCTCGCCGCCCTTGAGATTGTCGGTGATTTCCAGCAGAGCGGTGACGAAGATCTTGTAGGCGGCGATGCCTTCCGCCTGGATCGCGTCGCGCGAGCCGCCGATGGGCAGGTGCTTGGGCACGAAGCCGCCCTTGGCGCCCACCGGCACGATGACCGCATTCTTCACCTGCTGCGCCTTCACCAGGCCGAGCACCTCGGTGCGGAAATCCTGCGGCCGGTCGGACCAGCGCAGGCCGCCGCGCGCCACATGGCCGAAGCGCAGATGCACGCCTTCGACCCGGGGCGAATAGACGAACACCTCATACATGGGCCGGGGCAGGGGGAGCCCCTCCACCTTGGCACTGTCGTATTTGATGGCGATGGCGCCCTTGGGCCGGCCGTCCCCATCCACCTGATAGAAGGTGGTGCGCAGCGCCGCGTCCACGAGATTGACGAAGCGGCGCAGGATGCGGTCCTCGTCGAGCGAGGACACGTCGGCGAGGGCCGCCTCGATCTCCTCGCGCGGCGGCGCGGCACGGGCGGCGCGGGCCTGCGGGCTCGCATCGAGGCGCGGATCGAATGAGGTGTGGAACAACTGGACGATCCGGGCAGCCACGTCCGCGTGGTTGATCAGCGTGGTCCACAGATAGTCCTGGGAATAGGGAATGCCGGCCTGCCGGAGATAACGGGCCAGCGCACGGGCGAGCGCGACGTCGCGCCAGCCGAGGCCGGTGTCGAGCACCAAGGCGTTGAAGCCGTCGTTCTCCGCCTCGCCGCGCAGCACGGCGGTGAGCAGATCTTCCAGCCGGGCGGCCGAGCCGGACACCTCGATGGTGCCGGCATCCACCCGTTCCAGGGTCATTTCATGCAGCCAGGAGCGGCGCACCTCGGTGTCGGCGCCGCACACCGGCTCGATATGATAGGTGCGCTCGTTGATCGCCTTGAGGCCCATGTTCTCCAGCATCGGCACGCGCTCGGAGAGCGGGAGCGGCCGGCCGAAGGAGAGCAGGCGCAGCGAGATGCGGTTCGCGGGGTCGCCCGGGCGGCGGTAGAAGTCGAGCGCGATCGGCCGCTCGGGGGAGAGCCGCTCCAGCCGCTCGATGTCGGCGACGGCGGTCTCGATCCCGTAGGCGGCGATGTAGCCGGCGTCGAACGCATCGCCGTAGCGCTCGAACAGCAGGCCGGCATCGCTGACGCCCGGCGCCTCGCGCAGCGCCTGGCGCAGGCGGTCGCTCCAGGAGAGCACGTCCTCGGCCACGGCGGCTTCCAGCGCGAAGCGATCCACCTCCGGCGTGCGGCCTTCGCGCCGGCCGATGATGTAATGCACGCGGGTCAGCGGCACATCCGAGAGGAAGGAAGGCGAGGCGGCCGAGACGTGTCCGCCGAAGGCGGCGGCGAGGCGTGCGCCGATCTTGTCGCGCAGCGCCGCGTCGAAGCGCTCGCGCGGCACATAGACCAGAACCGAGACGAAGCGATCGAACGCATCCACCCGCGGCAGCACCCGCACGCGCGGGCGGTCGTAGAGCGAGAGGATGTCGCGGGCGAACACCAACAGGGTGGTCGGGTCGATCTGGAACAGGTCGTCGCGCGGATAGGTTTCGAGCACGGTGCCGAGCGCCTTGCCCGAATGGCTCTCGCGGTCGAGCCCGGCCTCTTCCACCACCATCTCCACCTTGCGGCGCAGATAGGGGATCTGGCGGACCGAGTCGGTATAGGCGGTGGCGGTGAACAGGCCGATGATGCGCAACTCGCCCAAAAGGCGGCCATCGTCGGCATGCAGCTTCACGCCGACATAATCCAGGAACGCGCGGCGGTGCACCCGCGAGCGCAGCGAGGATTTGGTGACGATCAGCGGCAACGGGCCGGCGAGGAACTGGCGGATTTCCGGCGTCGTCACCACCGCTTCCTCGCCGAGGCGCAATTCGTGCACCTCGCGGTCGCGCAGGATGCCGAGGCCCTCCTCGGCGACTTCCAGGCCGCCGTCGGCGGCAAGCGCATAGCGGCGCACGCCGATGAAGATGAAATCGTCGCTGGCCAGCCAGTCGATGAAATCGGCGGCTTCCTTGCGCTCTTCCTTGGAATAGGGCTGCGACTTGCGGCGGAAGCCTTCCGCCGCCTGCCGCACTTCGGCACGCATGGCCTGGAAATCGGCATTGGCGGCGCGCACGTCGGCGAGCGTCTTGTCGAGCGCGGCCTTGAGCGTCTCGCGCCCCTCGGCGGTTTCCAGCGCCTGGATATGTATGTGGATCAGGCTTTCGCGGGCGGAGCGCTTGCGGCCCTGGGAGAGGTCGGTCTCGATGCCGGTGGCCACGCCATCGCCATTGCGCTCGACGGCGAAGATGGGATGGGTAACGAACTTCGGCTCGAAATTCCCGTCGGCCAGTTCGCCGGCGATCGAATCGAACAGGAAGGCCATATCCTCATTGACGGTCTCGACCACCGTGATGGCGGGCGCGCCGGACCATTGGGGATTGAACACCCGCACGTCGTGCTGTCCCGGCACGCGGCCGGAGAGATGGGCATGGGCTTCGCGGCACAATTGCGCCAGGGCTTCCGGGAGCAGGGTTTCCACGTCCTCCGGGGCAGCGCCGGCGAGCAGGGCACGGGCGAAAAAATCGGGCACCGGGCCGCCGGCAAGCAGCGCCACGGTTTCGTCGATGCGCGCCTGGGCGGTGAAACCAAGCTCTGAACCTTGAAATCCTAGGACGTTCATGGCCTCTCCCCTTCAGCCCCGCCCGAAGTGTGGGGCCTGTCGTCCTCAGATCGGACGTTCTGACTGTGGGTTTCGCTCAGAGCCGCGACGGAACGATGACGGGGATCTCTATCTAAGGGGGAGCAGGATGACCGCGCCGAAGAGCACAGGCAAGCCCAAGAAATTAAAGTCAAAGTCTGCTGAAAATGCAGGCGCGCCCAAGACCGGGGCAGTCCAGGCCGCCATGCAGGCCGTGGCGCGCGCCGCGACCACCGTCGCCGCCAAGGCCAAGGCCGGGCCCGCGCGGAAGCCCGCCGCCGTGAAGGCACCGCCGGCCCGGCCGGCCGACGATGCGCCGCTGATCGCGCTCGACCTGCCGCCAGCCCCTCTCGATCCCGGGAACCAGGCCTATTTCGACAAGTGCATGGAGAAGCTCGGCTTCGTGCCGAACGTTCTGGCGGCCTACAGTTTCGACATGGCCAAGCTGAATGCGTTCGCCGGCATATATAACGACCTCATGCTGGCGCCCTCCGGCCTCTCGAAGCTGGAGCGGGAGATGATCGCGGTGGCGGTATCGAGCGTGAACCGCTGTTATTACTGCCTGACCGCCCATGGCGCGGCGGTGCGGGCGCTTTCGGGCGATCCGATCCTGGGCGAGCAGATGGTGATGAATTATCGCGCCGCGCGCCTGGAGCCGCGCCAACGGGGCATGCTGGACTTCGCCGTCAAGCTGACCGAGCGGCCCCACGAAGTGGAAGAGGCGGACCGCGAGGGCCTGCGGAAGCTGGGCTTTTCCGAGCGGGACATCTGGGACATCGCGGCGGTGACGGGGTTCTTCAACATGTCGAACCGCATTGCCGGCGGCGTCGATATGCGGCCGAACCCGGCCTACCACAGCCAGTCGCGCTGAGGGTATCGCGCAGCGCCGGCCCTTGCGTTATATTCTTAGGAATATAATTTGAAGGTCGGCATGCGCTATTTCTCCCTGCGCGGGTTCCACCCGCGTCGTTCTTCCCGGACCCGCCTCGGCGCCGCCGGGGTCTTCGCGCTGCTCGCGCTGGGCGCGGGTCCCGGCGCGGCCCTCACCGTCGAGGGGGAGGGTTGCGCGGGCGGCGCGTGGCCGCTCGATCGGGCACGCGCCGCCCTCGACGGCGCGACCGAGCGGGCCGTCAGCGGCGCGCGGCTGCCGGCGGCGGAAGCGGCGGTCATTCTCCAGCTCGTGCCGCTCAAGGAGGCGGGGTTGCCCTATCCGCCGACCCGCCTGCCGGCGGACGGCGGGACCTTTGCCGGCTTCCTGCTCGTGCCGGCGCCGCCTGCCTCCGGGCGGCTGGAGGTGAGCCTGTCGCAAGGCGGCTGGATCGATCTGATGCAGGACGGCAAAAGCCTGACCCCCGTCGCCTTCACCGGGGTGCGCGGATGCCCCGGCCTGCGCAAGAGCGTGCGGTTCGACGTCGCGCCGACGCCCTTGGTGCTACAGCTCTCGGGGGTAGCGGGGGACCACGTGATCGTGGCCGTTTCGTCGGTCCCGTAACCTGGATCCATGCGATCCACAGGGCGCTTCACGGCTGAGACTTTTGGCGCAGCTTATTCCTATTGACGGCAGCCAAGCTCACCGTGCTAGGTTGCGCCGCAAGATCAAAAGCATCACGCAAGATGCGGTCTCTAGGGGAGCCGGCGGGCGCACTGCGCTACGGGCCGAAACAAGCGAGGACGCAGAGCACGATGACGGACACTGTCTCAGACGTGCCCTACATCGTTGAAGCAGAGGGTCTCACCAAAGAGTTCAAGGGTTTCGCGGCGGTCAAGAACGTCAACCTGCGGATTCGACGGCACACCATTCACGCCCTGATCGGGCCGAATGGCGCTGGCAAGACCACATGCTTCAACCTGATCACGAAATTCCTGGAGCCGACCCGTGGCGTCATTCGCCTGAACGGGAAGGAGATTACGCGCACCAAGCCCGCCGACGTGGCGCGCCTGGGGATGGTGCGCTCGTTCCAGATCTCGGCCACGTTCGGGCACCTGACGGTGCTTGAGAACGTGCGCGTCGCCTTGCAGCGCGCGCTTGGCACGTCGTTCCATTTCTGGCGCTCCCAGAACTCGCTGGACGTGCTGAACGAGCGCGCCATGGAATTGCTGGAGGAGGTGGGCCTCACCTCCTACGCCAAGCACGAGGCGGTGGAACTGCCCTACGGCCGCAAGCGCGCCCTGGAGATCGCCACCACCCTGGCGCTTGAACCGGAGATGCTGCTGCTGGACGAGCCCACCTCCGGCATGGGCCGCGAGGACATCGCCCGCACCGCCGACCTCATCAAGCGCGTGTCGGCCAACCGCACGGTGCTGATGGTTGAGCACAATCTCTCGGTGGTCGCCGACCTCTCCGACGCCATCACCGTGCTGGCGCGGGGCGAGATCCTGACCGAGGGGCCTTATTCCGAGGTTTCAAAGAATCCGCAAGTGATCGAGGCATACATGGGAACGGGGCATGGCCATGGGTGAGGCGGCCTCTGCCGCACCGCTGCTCGCGGTGCGCGACCTGCACGGTCATTACGGGGAAAGCCATGTCCTGCACGGCATGAGCTTCGATATCCACAAGGGCGAGGTGGTGACTCTGCTGGGGCGAAACGGCGCCGGCAAGACCACCACCATGCGCGCCGTCATGGGCCTGCTGCGCAAGCGCGCCGGCTCGATCCGCTACGACGGCAACGAGACCGTCAAGCTCGCGCCCAACCATATCGCGCGCCTCGGCATCGGCTATTGTCCCGAGGAACGGGGCATTTTCGCGAGCCTGAACGTGCGCGAGAATCTGCTGCTGCCGCCGGTGGTGCTGCCCGGCGGCCTCTCCGTCGACGAGATCCACGACCTGTTCCCCCGCCTGGAGGAACGGCGCAACAGCCAGGGTACGAAGCTGTCCGGCGGCGAGCAGCAGATGCTCGCCATCGCCCGCATCCTGCGCACGGGCGCCAAGCTGCTGCTGCTCGACGAGCCGACCGAGGGCCTCGCGCCCGTCATCGTCCAGCATATCGGCGACATCATCCGTGCGTTGAAGACCCGGGGCTTCACCGTGCTGCTCGTGGAGCAGAACTTCCACTTCGCCTCGACCGTCGCGGACCGCCATTATGTGGTCGAGCACGGCAAGGTGGTGGACATGGTCCCCAACGACAAGATCGCGGAGAACGCGGCGCGTCTCGAAGCCTTTCTCGGCGTCTAAAGCCGGGTTTTCGAAAAAAAACGCAACCGGCTGCCTTGCCGGAGGAGGAAACAAGATGCGTCTTGCAACCATGTTCATGGCGGCCGCGAGCCTGTTCGCCGTCACCGCCGCCCAAGCCCAGACCACGCCGATCCCGGTCAAGATCGGCGTGCTGAACGACCAATCCGGCCTCTATGCCGACCTCGGCGGCCCCGGCTCCGTGTGGGCCGCCAAGAAGGCGGTCGAGGATTTCAACGCCGCCGCCAAGGGCATGAAAGTGGAGGTCGTGTTCGCCGACCACCAGAACAAGCCCGACGTCGGCACCTCGATCGCCCGTCAGTGGTACGACGTGGACGGCGTGGACGTGATCCTCGACGTGCCCAATTCCGGCGTCGCCCTGGCCGTGAACCAGGTGACCAAGGAAAAGAACAAGGTCTTCATCAATTCCGGCGCCGCCAGCTCCGACCTCACGGGCAAGGCCTGCACGCCCAACACCGTGCACTGGACCTATGACACCTGGGCGCTGGCCAATGGCACCGGCAAGGCGATCACCAAGAACGGTGGCGACACCTGGTTCTTCCTGACCGCCGACTATGCCTTCGGCCATGCGCTGGAGCGCGACACCGCGGAAGTCGTGAAGGCGAACGGCGGCAAGGTGCTCGGCACCGTGCGCGTGCCGCTCAACAATTCCGACTTCTCCTCCTTCCTGCTGCAGGCGCAGGGCTCCAAGGCCAAGATCATCGGCCTCGCCAATGCCGGCGGCGACACTATCAACTCCATCAAGCAGGCGGCCGAATACGGCATCGTCGACGGCGGCCAGAAGCTGGCCGGCCTGCTGATCTTCCTCTCCGACGTGCATTCGCTGGGGCTGAAGACTGCGCAGGGCCTGAACCTGACCTCCGCCTGGTATTGGGACATGACCGACGCCAACCGCGCCTTCGCCAAGGAATTCGCGGCGGCCAATCGCGGCGTGCACCCGACCATGGTGCAGGCCGGCGTCTATAGCGGCGTGATCCATTATCTGAAGGCCGTCGAGGCCCTGAAGTCGGCCAAGGACGGCGCGGCGGTGGTGGCCAAGATGAAGGAGATCCCCACCGACGACAAACTGTTCGGCAAGGGCGAAGTGCGCGCCGACGGCCGCCAGATTCACCCGATGTATCTGTTCGAGGTGAAGAAGCCTTCGGACTCCAAGTATCCCTACGACTACTACACCTTGAAGGCGACGATCCCCGCCAACGAGGCGTTCCGTCCGCTCGATCAGGGCGACTGCCCGCTGGTCAAGAAGACCTGATGATGGCACCCGCGGGCCGGCGTCACGCCGGCCCGCTCTCTCCTGTCGCAGAGACCGATCCATGTTCGAGCTAATCGGCATTGCCCCCCAGGCCCTGTTCGGCCAATTGCTCCTGGGGCTGATCAACGGCGCCTTCTACGCCATGCTGAGCCTTGGGCTCGCGGTGATTTTCGGGCTGTTGAACGTCATTAATTTCACCCACGGCGCGCAATATATGATGGGCGCGTTCGGCGCCTGGATGCTGCTGAACTATGTCGGCATCCCGTTCTGGGGCGCGCTGGTGATCTCGCCCATCGTCGTCGCGGTGATCGGCATGATCATCGAGCGGCTGCTGCTGCGCCGGCTCTATCATCTCGACCATCTCTACGGCCTGCTGCTGACCTTCGGCCTGGCGCTGATCCTGGAAGGGCTGTTCCGCCGCCAATATGGCGCATCGGGCCTGCCCTATAACAATCCGCTGCCGGGCGGCACCAACCTCGGCTTCATGTTCCTGCCCAATTACCGCGCCTTCGTGGTGGTGGCCTCGCTGGTGGTGTGCATCGCCACCTGGTTCGTGATCGAGCGCACCAAGCTCGGCTCGTACCTGCGTGCGGCGACCGAGCGGCCGGACCTGGTGCAGGCGTTCGGCATCGACGTGCCGCGCATGATCACGCTGACCTACGGCTTCGGCGTCGGCCTTGCCGCGCTGGCCGGCGTGCTCGCGGCCCCCGCCTATCAGGTGAGTCCCACCATGGGGTCGAACCTCATCATCGTGGTGTTCGCGGTGGTGGTGATCGGCGGCATGGGGTCGATCATGGGCGCCATCGTCACCGGCTTCGGCCTCGGCCTCGTGGAGGGCCTGACCAAGGTCTTCTATCCCGAGGCATCGTCCACGGTGATCTTCGTCATCATGGCCATCGTGCTCCTGGTGAAGCCTGCCGGCCTGTTCGGCACGGTGAAGTGAGGCAATCATGACTTCCACGACTTCCCAAGCCTCACCCCCCGTGCCCGCCGCCGTGTCCGGCGGCCTCACGCCGCTGAAAATCGTCATCGGCGTGGTGGTTCTCGGCCTGCTGCTGGCCGCCCCGTTCGGGGTCTATCCCGTATTCCTGATGAAGGTGCTGTGCTTCTCGCTGTTCGCGTGCGCCTTCAACCTGATGCTGGGCTATACCGGGCTGCTGTCGTTCGGCCACGCCATGTTCTTCGGCGGCGCCGCCTATATCACCGCCTATCTCGTGAAGATGCAGGGCCTCTCGCCCGAGCTGGGCATCCTCGCCGGCACGCTGTTCGCGGCGCTGCTGGGGTTGATCACCGGCCTGCTGGCGATCCGCCGCGTCGGCATCTATTTCGCGATGGTGACGCTGGCGCTGTCGCAGATGTTCTTCTTCTTCTGCCTCCAGGCGAAGTTCACCGGCGGCGAGGACGGTCTGCAGGCGGTGCCGCGCTCGCTCATGTTCGGATTCGTGGACATCTCCAAGGACATCAACCTCTATTATGTCGTCCTGGCGATCTTCCTGATCGGCTTCGGCATCATCTACCGGGCCATCAACTCGCCGTTCGGACAGGTGCTGAAGGCGATCCGAGAGAACGAGCCGCGGGCGATCTCGCTGGGCTACCGCGTCAACCAGTACAAGATCCTGGCCCTCGTGCTGTCGGCGGGTCTGGCGGGTCTGGCGGGGTCCACCAAGGCGATCGTGTTCCAGCTCGCCTCGCTCACCGATGTGGTCTGGCCCATGTCGGGCGAGGTCATCCTGATGACCCTGGTCGGCGGAATGGGCACGGTGCTCGGGCCGGTGGTGGGCGCCACCATCATCGTCACCATGCAGAATTATCTCGCCACCTTCGGCGAATGGGTTCTGGTCATTCAAGGCGTCATCTTCGTGATCGTGGTGTCGCTGTTTCGGCGCGGCATCGTCGGCGAGGTGCTGGCGGCGATCCAGAGCATCCGCAACCGCGGGGACAAATAGCGCTCACCGCGAATCGGGCAGGGGTCTCCAGAAGGCTCTGCCATCGTTAAAAAAAGGGGCCCCCACGGGCCCCTTTTTCATGGCGCCGCCCGCCGAAGGGGCGCGGCCTGCCGGCCCGCAGCCACGCCAGGGCAACGCCTGTCGCGCTCCATATTGAAGCGAAAAGATTTTTCCTTCATAGAAACGTCACCGTCCGCTCTCGTGGGGATCGGCCTCCGGATCATCCGGCCCATTTGGTGCCGCAGGAAAGGGCATGAGCAATGAACGTGGCCAGCGAGCGCAGCTTTCGCACCGCGCCCACCGAGGCAACCACCTTCTATTCCCGCATCTTCGCCCGGCGCGGTGTGGTCGCTTCGCACCATTATTTCTCATCGGGCGCCGGCATCGACGCGCTGAAGGCGGGCGGGAACGCGGTGGATGCGGCGGTGGCGGCGACCCTGGTGGAGGGCCTGCTGAACCCGAACATGCACACCATCGGCGGGGAATGCCCGATCCTCCTCGCGCCTGCGGGCACGGGCGAGGTGATCTGCATCAACGGCAATATGGTGGCGCCCCGCAAGGCGACGCCGGAGGCGTTCCGCGCGCGCGGCCATGAGGTGGTCCCGGCCGAGGGGATTCTGGCCGCCGGCGTTCCGGGCGCGTTCGGCGCGCTGATCGTCGCGGCGCAGCGCTATGGCCGCATGAGCTTTGCCGATCTCTCCGCCCGTGTGCTGGATCTCGCCCGCACCGGCTTTCCCGTGCATGCCGGGCTGATCCGCCAGCACAAGTTCGGCATCGCCGACAATCGCGCGAAGTTTCTCGCCCAATGGCCCGGCAGCGCCGCGCTCTATCTGCGCGACGGAGAACTGCCCGCCGAGGGCTCGGCGATGACCAATCCCGCCTTCGCCGGCATGATCGATTATCTCGTCTCGGCCGAAAAAGCCGCCGGCGGCACGCGCGAACAGGGCCTGCAGGCGGTGTTCGACGCCTTCTACAAGGGCGATGTCGCCGCGCAGATGGTGGCCTTTTCTGATGCGAATGACGGCCTGCTGACGCGCGCGGATTTCGATGCGTTCGAGGTGCCGGTGGAGGCGCCGGTGTCGATCGATTATGCCGGCGCGCGCATTCACAAGACCTCGGCCTGGACCCAGGGGCCGGCGCTGCTGCAGACGCTCTCGATCCTGAAATCTTTCGATCTGCCCGCGCTCGGCCACAACAGCGCGGATTATGTGCATCTGGTGGTGGAGGCGATGAAGCTCGCCTTCGCCGACCGCGAGCAATATTACGCCGACACCCGCCAGGTCTCCGTGCCGGTGGACGCGCTCTTGTCGGATGCCTATGGCGCGCTGCGCGCGAAGCTCGTGGACATGGCCCGGGCCAGCGCCGAGATGCGCCCCGGCGATCCGGTGGAGGATCTCGCCCTGCTCGCGGCATCGGAGCGGCGTCCGCTCACCAATTGGGGGGCGGGGACGGTGCATGTGGACACCATGGACGAAGAGGGCAATGCCTGCGCGTTCACCCCCTCGGGCGCCTGGATCAAGTCGGCGGAGGTGATGCCGGCGCTGGGCTTTCCGCTCGGGAACAGGCTCTCCAATTTCCACATGGGGCCGTCCAACCACCCCAATGTGGTGGCGCCGGGCAAGCGGCCGCGCACCACCATCAGCCCCACCCTGGTCACCGTGGACGGGCGCCCCACCATCGCCTGCGGCAGTATGGGCGGCGACCAGCAGGACCAATGGCAGGTGCAATTCCTGCTCAATCGCCTGGTGTTCGGCATGCCGGTTCAGGCTGCCATCGAGGCGCCGAAATTCTCCAGCGAGCATTTTCCGGGCTTCTTCGCCCCGCACGATTTCTTCCCGAGCCGCCTGCGGATCGAGGCGCGGTTCGGGGACGCGGTGTTCGCGAGCCTTGCCGCGCGCGGCCACGAGCTATCGGTGGGGCCGGACTGGACCGAGGGGTTCCTGCTGGCGGCGGAGCGTCATCCCGACGGCATGCTGGAAGCCGGGTGCGATCCGCGCGGCAGCAAGTCGGAGGTCTTTCCCGCCTCGGCCGCCGGCTGGTGAAAGGTGCGCGCCGGCGCGCGAGTCGCGTCGACACGCACGAAACGCGGCATCGCCTTCACATGAAGGAGGGGATGTCGCGCGTCAGGACAGCGGAAACGTGACCGCGTCAGGCCTCGTCTTTTTCCTTGGGACTCATGCTCGGGGGCGTTTCCGCCGGCGGGTCCGCCTCGGTCCGCGCTTGAACCGCACCCTGCAACTGCTGCGCAAGACGCATCAGGTCATCAGGAACGTCTTCCTGGGTAAATTCATCGAACAGCTGGCGCAATTCCTTACCAAGAAGATCCTGGCGTGCGGAAATGTCCCTGCGATGAGGGGCTCGCATACCGCCTCCCTCTTTTTGGTCCTGCATGATCATGGTTTGGTCTGGACGCAGCGTGCGCATGACGTGGGTTCGCCAGGTAGCAGGAGGGCAGTGCACAAAAGCCGTTCTGGACTTGCCATGGCAATGCCCTTTCCTGCAAGGGAAAGTGGTGTGGAGTTACAAATGGGCAGCGACCGGGTCATTCCCGATAGAGCCGCGAAGAACCATCAACGGGGTCGCCGTCATTGTCCCATCGCGCATCGGCCCGGCGCGCATAGGACGGCAAAACCGTGGACTTGGGGGAGGACATGTCTGCGCCACCGGTCTCGCCGATCGCGGCGGACACTGAACGCAGGTGACGCCGCTCCTCGTCCGGTCCGCGGAGTTTGCGCGGGCGGGCATAGTCGCGCGGCGCCTGATCGGGCGTGAATTCGCACTGATCGTAGCCATGGGGTGCGGGAAGGCCATTCGGCATTGCCTTCCCGGCCGGGAAATGTCGCGGTCCGGGCATTCTGCTCTCCTCCGCCTCAACACTATTCGCCAACAAACGCGGAGGGTCCCGCTTTGTTCCGGCCGATCCCGGGTTGTTAAAAATATTCCTTTATCTTCGTATGCCGGTGCCCCAGGCGCGGAACCGCGCACCGCTCACGCCGTTGAGACGGCAAGGCTTCCTCACGGGCCTCCCGCGTCGTCGACCTCCGGCATCGCGGGCCGACCTGCCCAGCCCCTGTGGGCGGGCGTAAACGGAGTTTCCCCATGATCAGCTGGGCCATTACGTTTCTTGTGATTGCCTTGATCGCCGCGGTGCTGGGTTTCGGCGCCATTGCGGGCACGGCCATCGAGATCGCCAAGATCATCTTCTATGTCGCGATCGTCCTGTTTCTCATTTCCGCCGTGCTCGGCTTCATGCGGCGTGGCCGCGGCCCGACGGTGCCATAGCATCTTGCTTCAGGCCTCGGGCGGCGCGTCCCGGACGACACCGGAATGCTGTTCGACAACACCCCGGCTTCGGCCGGGGTTTTGGTTTGAGAACGCCGGAGTCAAAAAAATGGCGGACCGGAAAGCCGATCCGCCATGAGAGGTGACCCAAAACAAGCGCCTCAAAAAGACGCCCCAAAAGGGGACCTCGTCAGGTGACTTGGAGGTTCGGCACGAAGCCGACACATGAGATCAATGCCACAATCCGGCTTTGGTTCCACTTCATTCCGCGTCCGTAGGGGCAATTTGCGGTCACGTGCCGGTGAGCGCGCATGCGGACCTGCGGTTGAAGTCCGGGACAGCGTAAAAAAAACGGGGCGCCCAAAGGGTGCCCCGTAATTTTTTTCGCGCATACCCGCCGATCAGGGGCAGGTGACGCGATAGGAATTGCCGTAGGCGTCGCGCGCCCAGCAGGCCTTCGGTGTGGTGGAGGCGCCGACGATGGCGCCAGTCGCGCCGCCGAGCACACCGCCCACAATGGCGCCGCCGGCCGTGCCGGTCGCCGCGCCGCCGATCAGGGCGCCGGCGCCGGCGCCCAGAAGGCCACCGCCGACCGCGCGGTCGGATTCAGAATATTGGCTGCAGCCGCCCAGGGCCAACGCCGCCGCGAACACAATGATAGCCGCCCTCATTTTCATCTCCACATATCCTTGTCGCCGGCGGGCGCCGGGTGCGACCGGCCGATCTTTATTTAATGCCTTCTTCGTCGGGTGGCCGACAACCCCGCCGAACGAAGGAATCTTCAGTTTCGGCGGGATGAGGTTCCCGCTAGGGCATATAGCACGCAACCGATGGTCAACCCTATGGCCACCGCGCCGACCACGACCGAGCCGGGGTTGCGCACCACGAGATCATGCGCATGATCGACGACGTCATCAATATGACGCCCGGCCTCCCGGCCACCCTTGCGAGCTAGGGAGAGGCCGTTCTTGGCGAGGTTGGCCGCTTCGCTTTCCAGCGTCTGGACCGCCTCGTTGAAATAACGGCCGGCCTGATGGCGCGGTTCGCGGGTATTTTCTTCCGCCGCACCCGCGAGGGCCTCTCCGAGCAGGGTGATGTCATGCCGCAGGGCTTCGAGACGCTTCGATATATCGGCGGTGGATGAGCGCGAATGTCCGAACATGGCGTGTCTCCGTGGATTCAGGGAGGCAAACGCTACGGATCTCTTCCGGTTCCGGTCCAGGTTGACGCGCCCCCACAAATCAAGCGCGAGCGCTGCTGATTTCATCGTGGCGCTTTTTTGGTCGTTTTAAGACGGAACCCGAAGCCAAGCGGGGACGTTCCAATGCTACTATGTACCTAGATGGATACCTACATGCCAACCTTGACCCCCGGTTTCTCCGCTTCTCTCGCGCCGGTTTCCGGCGGACATGAAGTTGGTCCGGGTGCCGGTGGCACTGAGACTCCTTCGGCTGGAATCGGCCATCTGGTGAACCTGCTGGATCCCGCGCGCTGCGCGTTTTTCTTCGATGTGGACGGCACGCTGATCGATATCGCCGCGCGTCCGGACGCAGTGGTCGTGCCGCCGGAATTGCTGGCGGATCTTTCCGCATTGCAGACGCGGGCCGATGGCGCCCTGGCGCTGGTCAGCGGACGGGCGGTCGAGAACCTGGACCATCTGTTCGCGCCCCTGCGCCTGTCCGCCTCCGGCATCCACGGTGCGCAGATGCGCGCGCAGCCCGGTGGGGAGATCGTCTCCTCGGTGGCGCCGCTCCCGCACGACCTGCGCGCGACCCTCGCCCTTATCGCCGCGGATCTTGAAGGGGTCATGGCAGAGGACAAGGGCGCCAGCGTCGCCATGCATTATCGCGATGCGCCCGAGATCGGCCCGGTGCTGGAAGGCATGCTCCATGCTTTGGTCGGTGAAAGCCACGCCCGGCTTGTGGTGCTGCCCGGGCGCATGGTGTTCGAAGTGAAGCAGGCCGGCCACGACAAGGGCATGGCGGTGACCCGCTTCATGGAACTGGCGGCCTACGGCGGCCGCACTCCGGTGTTCATCGGCGACGACGTCACCGACCAGGCCGGATTCGCCAGCGTGTGCGCCCTTGGGGGCATCGCAATTTCCGTTGGGCGCCAGTTCCCCGGCGTCCATGCCGTCCTGCCTGAGCCGGCGGACGTGCGCTCCTTGATCGCCACCTTGGCGGAAAAGCCCTTCGAGCGGAGGAATTGACCGTGTCGCGCCTCATCGTCGTATCGAATCGGGTTGCCGTTCCCCAGCCGGGCGGAAAGACTTCCGCTGGCGGCCTTACCGTCGCCGTCAACGCGGCCTTGGAGGGCCGCTCCGGCGTATGGTTCGGCTGGTCCGGGCGCATCAATGACGCGCCCTCCGATCGCCCTGTCGTGTCGACCCGCGGCAAGATCAAATATGCTGTGGTCGACCTCAAGGAGGACGACTACCAGGAATATTACAACGGCTTCGCCAATCGGGTGCTCTGGCCGATCCTGCATTACCGGGTCGATCTCGCCGAATTCCAGCGTGCCGATTTGTCGGGCTACATCCGCGTCAACCGCAATTTCGCGGAGCACGTCTCCAAGATCCTGCAGGAAGACGATGTGGTCTGGATCCACGACTACCACATGATGCCGCTGGCGAAATATCTGCGCGAGCGCGGTCACAAGAACCGCATCGGCTTCTTCCTGCACATTCCCATGCCGCCGCCGGAACTGCTGGCCACGCTGCCGCGCCACGGCGAGATCATCGGCTCGCTCGCCCATTACGATTTGGTGGGCTTCCAGACCGAGAGCGACCGGGACAATTTCGGCCGCTACCTGGAAAGCCGAGGCGGGCAGGCGACGGCCGACGGCACCGCCTATGACATCGCCGGCCGCCGGGTGAAGGTGGGCGCGTTCCCGGTCTCCATCGAGACCGAGGCGTTCGCGCGCCGCGCCCGCCATGCGCGCCGCACCAATTATGTGAAGAGCTTCAGCGAGAGCCTGACCGGTAAGAAGCTGATCCTCGGCGTCGACCGGCTGGATTATTCCAAGGGCATTCCCAATCGACTTGAGGCTTACGAGCACCTGCTGCGCACCGCGCCCGAGCTGCACGAGAAGATGACGTTCGTGCAGATCACGCCCAAGAGCCGCACCGAGGTGCCGGAATATATCGAGATGGACCGCTTCATCTCGCACAAGGCCGGGCAGATCAACGGGATGTACGGCGACGTCTCGTGGACGCCGCTCCGCTACGTCAACAAGACCTATTCGCGCTCGGCCCTCGCCGGCTTCTATCGCCTCGCGGACGTGGCTCTGGTGACGCCGCTGCGGGACGGGATGAATTTGGTGGCCAAGGAATATGTCGCCGCGCAGGATCCCGCCGATCCCGGCGTGCTGGTGCTCTCGCAGTTCGCCGGCGCGGCGGCGGAATTGTCCGGCGGCGCCCTGATGGTGAACCCGCATGAGACCGAGGGCATGGCGCTTGCGCTGCGCCGCGCGCTCGACATGCCTCTGGAAGAGCGGCGCGAACGCCATGCCCGCATGATGGCGGTGCTCACCCGCCACGACATCGACAGCTGGGCGCAATCCTTCCTGGAGGCGCTGAACGAGAAGCCGCCGCGCCCGGTCTCCCATCTCATGAGCCGCGCGCCGCTGCAGAGCCTGAGCTTCGGCACCGGCTGGCACGGTCTTCACCGTCCGCAGGGCCTGTGACCGCACTCGTGCGCCTCGTCCCCAGGGACTGGGCTCGCCGGCGTGAGTTTTTAGTTGGCGCGCCCTCAAAGCCGATATAGATAGCGCCTGATGCGGGCGTGGTGGAACTGGTAGACGCGCCGGACTCAAAATCCGGTTCCGAGAGGAGTGTCGGTTCGATTCCGACCGCCCGCACCATCCCATTCTCCAGGTTTCTAGGATCGTCCGGCTCGCCTCTCGCGACGTGGCCAGCTGTTGGTTGCGGTGCTTGCAACACCTGAGTCCCGGGTTGGGTCGTCAGGTCAGTCCGGAACCGGGCCGCATCGTCATCCATCACTCGGAGGTGATGCGTTCATCGACGACATAGGCCCGTGTCTGCGATCGGTCGAGAAATCGTGCTTCGTCGGCCGCGACCTGCTCGCCCGCGTCGGGACCGAAAAGCTTGCCAATCCATGCGAGAAAAGCCTCTCGATCAGGAAAGCCAAGTTCAGTCATGACATCGAAGTCGATGCTGGCGCTCCCCTCGGTCAGCTTTTCCCCGTGGACGATATAGCAGCGCTTATAGATCGGCGGCGCTGGGGCCAAGCTGAGGATCAGCGGGATATGGTTGTTCTCATAGTAGTCGATGAATTCATCCATATTGATGTCGTTACGCCTTTTCAGAAAGCCAAATATTTTATACATATATACTCCTCTGTGGTGTGAAAATATTTGTAGTTCGGAATCGTTTGTGATGTTTTAGCATGAAATGCGTGACTAAACACAAGCTGGGGCTGCATCGAGCAGCCCCAGGAAGCGCGCTGCTTGGGTGCAGCGCAAGATTTGAGAGCGATTGCCCTCATCATTCGCCCGCGACTAGTCGGCTTGTCCTGCGGCTTGGAGGATGAGCTTTGAGATTTCGTCGGGATGGGAGATCAGGGAGAGATGGCTGGATTTCACTTCGATGGTCTTTGCGCCCATGCGCTTGGCCATGAAGCGCTCCAGATCCGGGTTGATCGTGCGATCTTCGGTGGAAACTGCATAGAAGCTCGGCTTCGAGCGCCAGGCGGCCTGCGTGGTCTTGCCGGCGAGCAGCGCCTTGTGAAACGGCTCCTGAACCGCATAGAGCACCTTCGCCTTCGCCTCCGGCAGATCGCCCGCGAAGTCGCGCAGAAACGCTTCCTCGGTGAGGCGGCCCTCATCGCCGTCGAAGACGATGCCGGCGGAAGCCGGCGGCGTGGGATAGGTCTTCGCCAGAGCGGCGTAATCCTCGCCCGCGTCCGGCGCCCGCGCCGCCACATAGACCAGCGCCGACACCTTCGGATGCACGCCGACCTCCGAGACGATCATGCCGGAGAAGGAATGCCCGACCAGGACGGTTGGCCCGTCCTGCCGATCAAGCACGCGCTGGGCGGAGGCAACGGCTTCCGGCAGCGTCGTCAGCGGGTTCTGCACAGCCGTGGCATTGAGACCCGCCGCCTGAAGACGCGCGATCACCTCGGACCAGCATGATCCATCGGCGAACAGCCCGTGGGCCAGCACGATGTTGCGCGCCTTCGCCGGCGCTTCGGTGGCGGCCATGCCGCGGGTGGAGATCAGCGAAGCCGCGGCACCGGCAACGAGGGCGACCGAGAAGCTGCGCCTGTTCATCATCATGATTGATCGTCCTTTGATCGTGAGGGGAAATTTATCGGCGCAAGGCGGCGGCGCGCTTGCGCCGGGATGACGGCGTCACCTGGCTGCGGGCCGCTCGCCCGTCCCACCGATGCAGCCGGATCGCGCAGCGGATCCATGATCGCGCTGGATGGGAACCACTGTTTCCGGGCGGGCCTTTGGAGAAAGGTCCGCCCGGGGTCGGACGTCAGTCTTGCTTGGCGGTTTCTTCCGCTGCCGCTGCCTTTTCGATGAGTCTGGCGACGACGGCCGGATGAGAGACCATGACGAGATGAGGCGCGTCCTTCACGACCAAGGCCTCCTTTGCACCCGCACGCTGCGCCATGAAGGCGTGTGCGGCCGGCGGGATGACCTTGTCGGCGCTACCGTAGACAAACCACGACGGAATGGTTTTCCACGCCGGCGCCGCGGAGGCTCCCTTAAGCGCGGCATCGGTCACAGGGCGCTGGGTGGCCGCCATGAGCTCGGCCTGCTTCTCGGGAACGTCGGCTGCGAATACGGCTCGGAACTTGCCCTGCTGGACATAGAGGTCATGAGCGCCGTCCGCGAGGGCAATCGGCGGGGCCAGTGCGTCAGGCAGGATGCTTCCCGGGAACTTGCCGGTGAGATCGAAGGCGTTCTCGCCAGCTTCCGGAGCGTAGGCCGCGACATAGACCAGGGCCTTCACATTATCGGCGCCGGTCGCGGCGTTCGTGATGATCGAGCCTCCATAGGAATGGCCGACCAGGACCACCGGCCCCTTGGTATTTTTGACGATGCCGGACACGTAATCGGAATCGCTCTTGAGGCCGCGAAGCGGATCGGGAGCGGCGATGACGGTATATCCGTCAGCCTGAAGCCTGGAGATGACGCCGTCCCAGCTCGATGCGTCTGCGAACGCACCGTGGACCAGAACAATGGTGGGCTTCGCCATTTCTGGCGTGGCGGCCGAAGCTGTCCCCACCGCCATGTTCAACATGCCGATGGCGCTGACAGCCAGGAGTGCGGTCGATGCCGCACGTTTCACGTATGTCATAAGTTTCATCGAAGTCTCTCTCTCTCTGCTAGTTTGAAGGGGGGATCAAAGCTGACGTTCGCGGGCGATTGCCCGACTTGCCTGCTCGCCGATGACGACGCAGGGGGCCATGGTGTTGGCCAGGGGAACCCGCGGCATCACGGAGGCATCGGCGATCCGCAGGCGGTCGACGCCGTAGACCTTGAGGCGGCTGTCCACGACGGACATGTCGTCCTGTCCCATCTTGGCGGTGCAGCTCTGGTGCCAGATGGTCGACACGCCATCGCGGATAAACTTGTCCATGTCGGCAGCGTCGAGCGCGGTCGGCATGACCTCCCGCTTCACGAAGCGCTGAAACGCCCGAGCATTGCCGACCTCCCGCGTCAGCTCCACGCACCGCCGTAGTGCTGTCAGGTCGGCCGGATCGGAGAGGATCTGCGAGTCGATGAGGATCGGATCTTCGGGTTTTGCCCCGGTCAGCCGCAGGCGGCCCACGCTGTGAGGACGCAGCAGCGCCGGAAAGATCCCCCAGGATCCGGCCGGAATGGCGTAACGCCCGGCGAGTTCAGGGGTTGCCACCGGGAACTGGATCTGGAGCAATTGGATATCGGGACTGTCGAGCTCCGGCGTGCTCTTGGCGAAGATGGTCGCTTCGCCGCCATTGCCGTGAGGGGGCATCGGCTCGGGGTATTCCCACATGCAGCTGGTAACCATGATGTGGTCCTGGAAGTTGGCGCCCACTCCCGGGAGATGCTGGACCACCGGGATCCCCAGGGCTGCCAGCGTCTCGCCATCGCCAATGCCGGACTGCATCAGGACCTTGGGGGTCTGGATGGCCCCGAGGGACAGGATCACTTCCTGCGACGCGAGGAAGCGGCGGCTCCGGCCCTCAAGGATGCATTCCACGCCGATCGCGGCTCCCCGCTCGATGAGCACGCGCGTGACCAGGGTCCCGGGCAGCACCGTCAGGTTCGGCTGGTTCATCAACGGGAAGGCGTAGGAGCGGAAAATCGACTGCCGCCGGCCGTCGCGAATTCGCAGGTTGAAGTAGGCCGCGCCGCCGGGCCCCTCCATCATGGCGCCGTTCACATCGTCGAAGACGGGGATATCAAGCTCGACCGCGGCATCGAGCATCGCCTTCGCGACCGGGTGCGGCTCGATCGGTGGCGTGATGTAGAGCAGGCCATCCTGTCCGCGGCGGGCGGGATCGGGCACGCCTTGCCAGTTTTCGATCTCGCGGAAGATGCCCAGAACCGATTCATAGCTCCAGGCAGGATCGCCGGCCTGGGCGGCGAAATAATCCCAGTCGCTCTTGTGGCCGCGCGCCCAGAGCATGACGTTGATGCTTGATCCTCCCCCAAGCACCTTGCCCATGCTCATCGGGATGGCGCGCCCGTTGAGGTGCGGATTGGGTAAGGCCGTGTAGCCCCAGTCGCGCGCGCTGCCGAGATTCATCGGCCACGCCGCCGCCATCTCCACTTCAGGCGCAGTGTCGCTCCCGCCGACCTCGATCAGCAGCACGGAGACCGCCGGATTCTCGGCCAGACGCCGCGCCACGACAGAGCCGGAAGAACCGGAACCGCACACGATGAAGTCGTAGCTGGTGCGAAGTGCGGCGCGAAGCCGAAGCTGGTTTTCTTCAACCTCGCGGGCGAATTCCGCGTCGAGACTTTCAAGATTGGATGTTTCACTCATCTCACACCTCAAAAAAGGGGGATCCCGGCTCGGCACAGACGGCGCGAGCCGGCCGCCAGATGTCCGAGCCGGAGCGATGGCCGTCTCGGCTAGGCGTCCAGGAAGGTGCGGACGTGATTCACAAAGAGCGCGTGGTGCTGAAAGAGGGCACCGTGGCCGGAGTCGGGATACAGGAGCAGTTGGGCGTTGCTCATGGCGTTGAACATCGCGTAGGCGTTGCTTGCCGGGAGCATGGTGTCATGGCTGCCGCTGACCAGGAGGGTGGGCTGGCTGATGGCGCGCAGGATGGCATTCTCGGGGGAAGGCGTAGCGCACCATGTGATCAGGGCCTTTGCCTGCGGATCGGTCACGGCGCTGCCGCCATCGGTGTCACGATCTTCCTTGCGGGCATAGACCCGGTTCAGAAATGCCCGGCCGGCGGCCTGACTGGCAGAGGTCTTCGTGAAGAACAGCGGCAGGCGCACGTCAGGCGCCTCGGTTTGGGAGAACGCCTCCTGCAGAACCGCCAGCAGGTGCTCTTCGCCGCCCTGCGGCGCAGTGCCGACGAGGACCACCTTATGGACCAGCGCGCCATGCTCAGCCGCTATCTGCTGGGCAACGCAGCCGCCGAGCGAATAGCCCAGCAGGTCAACCTTGGAGAGGCCGAGCGCCTTGATGAAGGTGACGGCATCGCGGGCCATGGCCGCAACACTGTCCGGGGTCTGGCCGGTGGAACGGCCGACGCCGGCATTGTCGAAAGCAATCACGGGACGATCGGCGGCCAGGGCGTTTACGACGGCGGGATCCCAGGCGTCGATATTGCCCGAGAAATGCTGCAGCAGAATCAGCGGCGTTCCGGTCGACGGGCCGAGCTGACGATAGGCGAAGCGGATGCCACCGCTTTCGATGTAACGGGTGGGCGCGGTTTCCAGCGTGGCGCCCTCACGGTTTGCGATATCCAGTTTGGTCATGTCATCTCCAGGCGCTCAGAGTAAATCTCTGGTTTAGAGCGGCACGACAGAGGATGGCATGGCGGATATTGGATCGGATGTTATGAGGCGTAAGCTCGTGAAAAGTTCTGTCATCAAGAAGTTTTGATAATGGAGCGCGGGTTGAACACTTTTGGAGTAACAAATTCGTGTGAACTATACTGATGAAAAGATGATTTTTTAGTGCCCGGCTTGGCGGTGCTCATTAAGCCGCGAAAATACCATGGTCATGAGAAGGGATATTATGGGGCATGGCCCCGCGCCGATGGTGCGCTGGCCCCGGGTGCCTCACACCCTGGTGCCCCGCGCCCGAAGCGTCGACGGAGTGTTCAAGCTGTCGGTGCCTGAGATAGGGCGACGGCGGCCGGCGCAGTCCGGACTTCAAGGGTGCCGATATCCTCAATCTCGAGTCTTGAGTCGGCAGGGCGTCAAACACGCACGTCCAAGGGCGGTTCCAGGTCAACGCCTCGCAGGGCTTCGGGCCCCGTCAAAGCCGATTCAGATGCCAGATTGATTGCGCAGGATGATGAGCTGAACGATTTTCTCGTCGTGACATGAAAAATAAAATGCAAGCACGAGCGGATCTGGCAACCCGCGCTTGTCGAACAATCCATCCACATGGGCGGTCACGATCGAATGCCCATAATGCTGGAGCGTTTTGACGACCTCGAGGGTCAATCGCTCGCCGATGATATCGCGAGCGGCCCAAGCCGCGATGGCCCCCTTGCCCCAATAGTCGACAAGCTGGTCATTGACGAGGGCGTCGTCGACGAATGTTTCCAGCAATGCGTCGAGATCGCATGCGTTCATTGCGTGAATGAAGGCGGCGACCGTCGGGGGAAGATCTGCGACCAGCGCATTCGAAGCGGGAGCCTCGGCGCCTGGCTCTCGCCGCTTTTCCAAATGAGACATCTCAAAAAACGCCCTGTCCTCTTTTCACTCCCAATGAGTATTGGTGGAAGAGGCTTCGGGGGGCATATTATTTGATGTTAAACGGCGTTATCTCCACCCTGGGTC
Organism: Roseixanthobacter psychrophilus; assembly: GCF_043195195.1. Lineage (NCBI taxonomy): Bacteria > Pseudomonadati > Pseudomonadota > Alphaproteobacteria > Hyphomicrobiales > Xanthobacteraceae > Roseixanthobacter > Roseixanthobacter psychrophilus. The sequence goes on along the minus strand of NZ_JBAFWT010000001.1, from coordinate 402,218 downwards.
AGGGTCGGTCCGCTCGTCTTGTGAACGGGACTGACGCGCGCCCGAGGTCCGCCAACATTTGACTTGCGCGCCTCAAGTCCGCTGTCTGGTGGCCTTCCTTGAACCGCCGGTAGACAGCCTCCAGCAGTTCTGCTGCCTGTGCGGCTTTGTCTTGACTGCACCACAGTCGCGAAAGGCTTATTGCCGCCCGAAGTTCGAGGCTGAGGGCTGATTGAGCCTTTGCACGTTGCATTGAAAGCTGAAACGCTTGTTCGGCGGCTCTATGATCGGCAGGAGTTGTTTTGAGCAAGATCTCGCCCCGGATTCTTAGCAGTTCGGGTACGCTTGAGGATTCAACTTGGGTCTCGTTCCAGACTGTTGTGGCATTGAGGACCGCCAGAGCTTCGTCAATGTCCCCAGACTGCATCAGCCCGTCGGCCAGCGCCCGATGAAAAGCGGGCGTTAGGATGTTATGTCGCTCCGCGTGCAAAACTCCGAGGGCGCGCCGTAAAACAGAAACGCCAGCGGATGGATCCCCGCGCGCAATGGCAAGTTCACCGGTCAAAGCCAGACCAACCGCATGATAAGGGCCAAGCGAGTGCCGCGTGGCGTGGGCGACCAGCCGTCGGATGAGGTGATCTGCCTCATCAAAATCGCCGCGCCAGAGAAACACGGTGGCGGTATAGATCATGGCGATACACAAATTTACCGGCTGATCGCGCTTGACTGCTTCGTCGATCGCCCGTCGAGCGGTCTTGGCGGCGCGATCGGGAAACCCGGTGAGCCAAAGGGCGCGTGCGAGCGCGACCAGCCCGCGAATCCGGTGATCATAGCCAAAGAATTCGACCTGCGCGGCGTCTGAGGCCGCTGCCTCCGTCAGACCGCGCTCGCAGTGCCGCTGAGCGCTCGCCTGATCCCCGCTCAGGTGGTAGGCGACGCCCAACATCCACTCGCCTGTGGCTATCGCCGCGGGTGAAGCGATCTTCTCAGCAATTGCAACGCTGCTTCGCGCCGCAGCCATCGCGCCTTGAAAATCGCCCAGTCGGGTCAGGAAAATGTTCAGGCCCGCGAGCAAGTGCAACTGATGCGGCAGGTCGCCCAACGCCTCTGCCAATCTCAGGCCATCATCAATGGCCGCGCGCACTTCGCTGCCATTGCCGCGAGAGAACATCGCCGAAGCGGCTAAATTTGCTTGAAGTACCAGACGGGTTGCGTTGTTTTCGTCGCCTTCGGGCAATGCTGCCAAGCCCTGCTCGCACCAGTGAACACATTCGACGAGCAAGGCAAGGTCGAAGAACAATGGAGCCGCCGCGGCGGCCAACGGTACGCCGATCGCCACGTCGCCAGCGTCGGAAAAACTCCATTCCAAGGCTGCGCGAATATTGCCCAAATACGGGGCGGCAAATGCCACGTCTTCGATGGTGATTGTAACCCCCTCGCCTGCACCGCTGGAAAGGCGGTTCGCGTAATAGAGGGCATGTCGTCTCGCGACAGCGTTGGTCTCATCGGTTTGTGCAAGTTTTTCGGCCGCGAAGGCCAGCGTTGTATCGAGCAGCCGATGATGCGCGATCCCGTCGATCTGCGCGACCCAAACGAGCGATTTGTCGATCAGGCTGGAAATCGCTTCCGCGACCTCAATCGCATCCGTTTCGTCGTCCGCCGCCACAGCCTGAGCTGCCTCCAGCGTGAATACGCCGACGAAGATTGACAGGCGGCTGAGCACGCGGCGGTCCCAGTCGGACAGGAGATTGAAGCTCCAGTCCAGCATCGCCGCGAGTGTCTTATGACGCGGTGGCGCGCTTCGGCGTCCCTGCCATAGGAGTTTGAATCGATTGCTGAGCAGATCGGCCGTGCCCTGCAACCCATAAGCGCCGACGCGGCTGCCAGCGAGTTCGATGGCGAGCGCGATACCGTCCAGTCGACTGCAGATTGCCGCCACGGTTGGCGCATCGGCGTCTTTGAGTGGCACGATGTAGCCGCTGGCGAAGGCACGCTCCATGAACAACTGCACTGCGGGCGTAGCCAGGGCTTCGGCGGCAGTCAGATCGTCTCGCACAGTCGGATAATCCAGCGGCGTCAAAAGGTGAACGTGCTCGCCCTCTGCGCGCAGCGCCTCCCGGCTTGTGGTGAGGATATGCACCTCCGGCGCATCATTGTAGAGACGCTCCGTCAGCGAAGTGGCAGCGTCGATGACGTGCTCGCAATTGTCGAGGACCAGCAGAATTCGACGACCCGCCAGGAACGCCATGAGACTGGGAAGCGGATCATGCGCCTGCACCGAGCTGCCCACGGCCGTGGCGACTGCGCTGGAGACGACGGCTGAGTCGGTGACGGCGCTGAGATCCACAAAGTGGACGGCATTGCCGAACTCAGCGAGCATGGCGTGGGCAACGGAGACGGCCACCGTCGTCTTTCCCATTCCGCCTGGACCCACCACGCTGACGAAGCGCCGGGCGGCGAGCAGCACGGATAATGCCTCGATGGCGTCTTGACGGCCGACCATACGAGCTGGGCGTGGCGGAAGCTTGTGCTTCGGGACGTAAAGTGCCCCGGACAGAACGGGCAGCGGCGCCATCGGCTGTTGCTGAGCTGCCGAGCGATCAACATGCGCGACAAAACAATATCCTCGCCCCGTCACGTTGGCTATGTATCTGGCCCCGTCCGCGTCGCCGCCGAGTGCTTTGCGCAAGCTGGCGATCGTCACGCGGAGGCTGCCGTCGCCCACGACCACACTGGGCCACGCGCGGGCGATCAAGTCGCGTTGACTGACGACCTCGCCAGCCGCTTCGACAAGCGCGATGAGGATATCAAGCGCTCGACTGCCGACGTCGACGGCTTCTCCGTCCCTCAGCAGCAGGCGCTCCTCCGGTATTAGCCGGTAGGGTCCGAACGTGATGACGTCGCTTACAGCCATGGAGCCTTGACACAATACCATTTGAACAGTGCGAGACATCGTGTCCCTGCACAATCTCCGCTCGAACTATCCTTGCATTCGCAGCCCGCGCGGCGCGGCTCCCCCGTCGCTATCAGGCGGCCACCCCGCTTGCGAGTTCCGCCAAGGCACGGAGCTTGGCATCCAGCTTGATCGCGGCGGCGGACACCTCGCCATTGTTGAGACGACTCATCAAAGATGAGGGCAGATCATAGGCCAAGCGCACCTCGCCGGAGGCCGTCTGGAAGATCAGGACTCTGATTGGAACATTCAGGCCGACACCAGGATCATGGGTGATCATGGTTCTGGCCACCAACGGATTGCCAATGATGTACGATCGAATCTTGGCATCCGCCCCTACGCGCGCCATCCACGCGCCATGATCGTTGGTCAAGAAGCGCATGAATCCGCTTCGACCCTCATAAGCCCTTATCCGCGCTTCAAAGTCTGCCGGTCCATTCGCCGCAGCGATTTCGCGCGGGATAATGGTGGAATCCGAAAGATTGCCAAGCTCGGCCTCAAAACGGGTGACGACGTCATCAAAGGAGCGGTGGCTGACATGCTCACAGTGCTGGACTGTAAAGCTCTCGATCATGGCTGCGTGCTCTTTATCTGCGGGCAATTTCCCCCGACCATTCAGAAGTTATTGGAATCATTAGTTTGACATGAGCGCATATACGCTTTTATATGGAGCAGTTACGCCTATGTGCTCCAGGCTGTCAAGGTTGCTATGAAGCCCACGTCACCAGAGATCTGCACCTGCTTGGCGATCCGCCAAGCAGCACGGCATGTCAGCCAGTACTACGACCAGCACCTGGCGCCATCGGGACTACGTATCACTCAATTCTCGATCCTCGCCAAGTTGAAAGCTCATGGGTCGCTGACCATCAATAGTCTTGCTCACATTATGGTGATGGACCGGACAACTCTTGGCCGGAATATTCTTCCGCTGAAGCGAGACGGTCTCATCGCAATCGTTCAAGGGGCGGTGGACCGCCGGAGCAAGGAGCTCCACCTGACGGACCTTGGCCGGGAACGACTCGACAAGGCCCGGCCGAATTGGCTTGCGGCCCAAGCCGGGTTCAATGCCGCCTTCGGCAGCCATCAAGATTCGGATCTGCGGGCTCTGATGCGAGCCGTGACCTCAACGGAGCTTGTGGTTGAAACGACCGAGCCGTGAGTAAGATCAGACGCTGGCCCTTCAGTAGGCAGTTCAGCGCCCGCTGGTTCATGGCCTTGACGATGCCTGGGCGAAAATGGAGGCCTGGCGGAAGGACCACAACGAGGCCCGGCCGCACAGCGCCATCGGCCACAAGTCTCCGATCACGTCTATGAATGGCTCGCCCGCCTGCCGGCATGAGGCCCCTTAACCCCGGAGTTTTCCAGGTCCGGATGGCTTAAAGACCGGGGGCACTTCAATCAATCCAGGACTCTCGTTACGGCTGGATGAGAAATGGGGGCACGTCGCCCTTGATCTTCACCATCTAACGGTGCCAGCGCATGAAATTTATTGCGGGCGCACGGGCATTATTGTCACTTTGTTTCCAAATTCGGCGATATCCACTTAATCAGATATCACTCGGCGAGTAACTTTAAGTGGAACGTGCCGCCGCCCTGTCCGCAAGTCGGAGGTTAATCCCCGGTCAGCCTCTTCAGCGTATTCGGTCTCACGGGCTTGCCGTGGCCAAGATGGTTAGTTTCTGGATTCAGTGGATGTGGCGTGGGTGAAAAACAACGGCGCCACTGGCACACGGTGCCGATTGCCGCCTCGCGTCTTTTCACATAAGCTTTTGCGATGCTGCGCTCCTTGGAAGCCATAATTTCGAGTATGCCACCGGCCAATCTCTTGGCAAATGGCGATGAGAAAGCGCTTGTCCGGGGCGGCGGTTCTGCGCGGTATAAAACAGCGTGGCATTGGCATGATTGTCATATGGTCTTGCTGCCCAGTTTCGGTGCAATCGAATTCAAGCACGAGAAGCGCCTGCGGGGCAGTTGGATCAGCGAGGAGCGGTTTGCCTTCGTGCCCGCCAGTCATGCGCACGAGACGGAGGCCGCGCAGGCCAGTAACTCGCATTTGGCCCTGTATATATCGGACAGCGCATTTTCCCGTCTGAGCACCGAGATCGGTGCGTTTCGCAAATTGGCGCAAAAGGTCGGCGGTCCCTCAATATATCCCATGACACATCAGATCCGCAGTTTGCAACGCATGTGCGGCGCTGCCGATCCGGGCGACCAAATCGCCAGCGCCGCGCAAAAGCATCTTTTTTTGGCTCTGCTTCTGACGAGCCTTGCTCAGGTGGAACGGTCGGAATCCCTCAATGACGCTAGCCGGGACGCGCATGGTGATCTGGTCGTCAGGGAGATCTGCCGTTTCCTGGAGGACAATATTGGTGGGCCCTGCGCTCTTGACGAACTGTCAAAGCGTTTCGGCATATCCCGTCGTCATTTGACCCGGCTCTTCCGTGAAAAAACCGGCCGTTCCGTTGGACAATATCACGAGGAAGCGCGGCTGAGAGCTGCCAGCAAGCTGCTGCGGGAAACCTCACTACCGGTTAGCGAGGTCGCGTGGCGCCTCGGATATGACTCGGGGCCTTCCCTGTCCCGCGCGATGAAAAAAGCAATGGGTCTGGCGCCGACCCAATTCCGCGACGAGTGGCTCTAGCATGGCCCGTTGAGCCACAAGAACTGGCCCGATCTGATACGTGAAAATCTGGCGAATTCGGTATCCTGACTGAATAATAACAGTCGGGGAAAAAAATGATCGAGATAAGTCGTGACGACTTGATCGTCTTCACGGGTGTAGCGAAGGATTTTCAAGGACAATCCGGAGTCTATACCGCAGTCAAAGACATCACATTGACGGTCAAGCGAGGCGAGATCGCAATCCTTCTTGGCCCATCCGGATGCGGTAAGTCAACCCTTCTCAATATGACGGCTGGGTTGCTTCAACCCACGGAGGGTCAGGTCCTCTATGGCGAGCGAAGTGTAACGAAGCTCAACCCAAGCGTTGCCTATATGACGCAACGCGACCACCTGCTGCCCTGGCGGACCGTTTCCGCAAACGTGGCGCTGCCATTAGAGGTGGCGGGCCTGGAGCAGCGGCAGATTGCCGATCGGGTTTCCGAGCTCCTGGAGCTTGTCGGACTCAGCGATTTCGCATCGGCCTATCCAAGCCAATTGTCGGGAGGGATGCAGAAACGTTGCGCTCTGGCTCGACTCCTTGCGGCGGATCGGGAAACGCTCCTGCTCGACGAACCCTTTGGAGCGCTCGACGCTCAGCTAAGGCTCACCCTTCAGGGCGAGTTGCTGAAGCTTTGCCACAGGCTCGGCCTCACGGTTCTCTTTGTGACTCATGACATCGAGGAAGCTGCCGTCCTCAGCGATAAATGCGTCGTTTTCCGGGGGCGGCCTGGCACGATCTCCAGCATCACGAAGAACCCGCTGCCACGGGATCGCGATCTCATGCGGCTGCGCTTCGATCCGCGATATCGCGATTTCACCAATGACCTTTGGACATTGCTGACGCCGGAATTGCAGCAGAACGACCGGCCCGCCTATGGCGCCACGACGACAGCTTCGGGAAAATCGCGATGAGCACATCGATAAAGACAGCACCGCTCATTGCCGCGCGACTCATATTTCTGGTGATCTTTCTGGCTTTATGGCAGTTCGGTTCCAGACTCGGCGGCATGGGTTTTTATATTTCGACTCCGGTCGATATACTGAAGAGCTTTGGGGAACTGGTCGCCAGTGGCGATTTCTTTTTCCACGCCAGTATTACTACGGTTGAAGCGCTGCTGGGATTTGTCCTCGGAGGGACGGCGGGCATTGGAGCCGGACTTCTTCTCGGACGTTCGACGTTTCTCGCCGAAGTGCTCGATCCGTTCCTCACCGCCTTTTACAGCTTGCCGAAAGTGGCACTCGGGCCGCTTTTCGTGCTTTGGCTTGGCATAGGCATTGAGATGAAGATTACTCTGGCTGCCGTCACGGTATTCTTTCTGGTTTTTCTCAACACCTATACGGGTGTCAGAAGCGTCAGTCGTGAACAGCAAACCGTGATCCAGCTTATGGGTGCCAACGAACGCCAATTGCTTACGAAATTGGTTCTGCCCTCGGCAATCACCTGGGTGTTCACCGGGCTTCGCCTGTCGGTGCCATATGCCCTGATCGGCGCCATCGTCGGCGAGATCATCGCTTCCAACCGTGGTCTTGGTTATCTGCTGTCCAGTGCGGCGGCGCAATTTGATACGGCGGGTGTCTTCGCCGCCCTCGTCGGCATCATCGTCCTGGCGACGCTTCTCAATCTGCTCGTCAAGCATTCGGAACGCATGCTGATGCCCTGGAAGAAGGTCGAGGCCGCGCGAGAAATCACAGTCTGATAAAACATAAAGAAAGAAGGGGAATGAAAGAGATGTTTACTCGACGCAGTATTTTGGCTCTCGCGACAGGGGGAATGGCAGCTGCGGCGCTGGCGGCACCTGCAATCGGCAAATCGAGCGGCAATCGTGTGCTCCTTGGCCAGCCCAGCAGCGGCTTCATTTATCTTCCACTCTACGCTGCCCGCAAACTCGGTTATTTCGAGGAAGAAGGGCTGGAGGCTGAGTTCATCGTCTTCCAGAAGGGCGGGGCAGAAGCGATGGCGGCCTTGATCGGTGGACAGTCGGACATCTATATCGGCAGTCCCGGTGTTCAGCTGCGCGCGCAGGAAAAAGGCCAGGCGATCAAATCCTTCGCATCCGTTATGTCTCAATGGGGGTCACAACTCATCATTTCGGCAGGAGCGGCCAAGCAGGTCAAGCTCGACGAGCTTACAGATCCCCGGACCAAAGCCGCCGCGCTCAAAGGCCTCAAGATCGCCGTTGCGGGCCCCGGCAGCCTGACTGACCTGATGGTTCGTCACATCGCCAAATACGGCGGCCTTGAGCCGGACCGTGACGTAACAATCGTACCGGTTGGCGGTGGCTCCAACATGCTCGCAGCTTTCGGCCAGGAAAGAGTTGACGGTTACGCGCTCTCTGCTCCGACCTCCACAATAGGTATGCAGCAATTCGGTGGACGAATGCTCTTCGATTTTTCCAAGGGCGAATACCCGCCGTTTGCTGACTTCAGCTTCTATACGTTAATCGCTCGCGACCAATGGTTGGTCGACGACAAGGAGAATGCGAAAAAGCTCGTCCGGGGCCTGTGGCGGGGTCTCAAGCTGATGAAAGAAAAGCCGGATGAAGCCCGCGAGGCGGTCTACACATTTTTCCCCAAGGTGGAAAAACCGATCTTCGACGTCGTCTGGCAGCAGTCTTTGGGTGCCTTTGGTGCGGATCCCTTGATCAATCCCGATGGTATGCAAAAGAATTTCGACTTCTTGGAAGCTGGGGATGGAAAGCCCGTCAATGTGGCCCTCAAAGATTCCTATACCAATGAAATTGTCGAAGCAGTCGCAAAGTCGATGTAATAAGGGGCCGACCACTTTGACCGATGTCATTCTTGTCAATGTATTCACGGTTGATGGCGCCGGTGGCAATCCATGCCCCGTCGCCGTCGACGCCAACGACTTGCAGGCGGAACAGATGCAGGCCGTAGCCGCGGCTTACGGCCACGAATCCGCTTTCATCCGGCGTGCCGACAGTCCTGATTTCGACCTTTCTCTGCGCTTCTGGGTGCCAGCCCATGAGATGGAAATGTGTGGTCACGCGACGCTCGGCTCCCTATGGCTTCTGGCAAAGAAGAAGGTTCTCTCTGCGGGACTCGTGCGGATGGAAACACTGAGTGGTCCCGTCGGCGGCTTCGTTTCTTTTGATGCCGATGAGCAGCCGATCGTAGAAATCACCCAGCCGGTTGGAAAGGTGATCGACCTTCCGGAGGAACATCAAAAACTGGTCCTCAAAACACTGGGTCTGGACCGCTCCGATCTCCTCGATCTGCCGATCCAGAATGCAGTCACCTCGCGCATAAAGACGCTTATTCCCCTAAAGGATCCAGAACGTCTGCAAGGTCTCGTCTCAGACATGCAGCGCACAGAAAGATGCTGTGTGAAAATTGGATCTACGGGGCTTTATCCCTTCGCCATATTGAGCGCGGAGGAACAATGCTTCGAGGCGCGCCAGTTTCCCAGATCGTCCGGCTATCCGGAGGACGCCGCAACGGGCATTGCAGCGGCCGCCTTGGGGTTCGGTCTTCTGAAAAACGGGCTGGTTCGCCGCGACGACAGTGCGATTACGGTTTTCCAGGGAAGAGCCATGAGCAGGCTCTCGCGCATTATCGTGCGCCTCGGTTTTTCCGACGACAAGCCTATCGGCTGCCTTCTCGGCGGTGCGGTGTCCCCGGGATCGGCCAATTCTTGGGAAACCGCCTGAGATGTCGACGGTCAGAAAAAGGCTTGAGGACGCAGGATTTCTGCTTCCTCCTCCGCCCGCGCCAAACGGTCTTTATCGCAGCGTGATACTGCATGGCGGATTCGCCTTCGTGTCGGGACAATTGTCGAGATTCGAGGGCGGCGTAATCGAAGGGCCGATTGAAGGCCTCGCCGAGGATCAGGCAGCATTTGCGGCCCGTGCGGCGGCACTACGCGCGCTCGCGGCACTTGACGATGCTTTGGGCTCGCTTGACAGGATTACTAACGTTATCCGCATGACCGGGTTCGTGCACGCCGGTCCGGGATTCCGTGGCCATTCGCTCATCATCGACCACGCCTCCGAGCTCCTACGCATTGGCTTTCTCGAAAAGGGAGAGCATGCCCGCTCCGCTATCGGCGTTTCCTCCTTGCCCTCGGGCGGATGCGTTGAGTTGGAACTGACCGTGGCATTCTGACCGACTTGCCGCGCAGCAGGCAGGGTGTCTGCGGGGGGTCACCCGTGCATGCGGCGGTTCGCGTAGACCCCCAACGCCACGTTCGCCGCCTCCAGCAAGGGCACCGAAACGCCCAGCGCCCGGGCGCGCACGATCAGGTCCCCGAGAATCTGGTCCACCTCCACCGCATTGCCGGCCACAAGGTCGCGGTACATGGAAGAGGTCATGGGCGAGCCGTCCGCCGTCAACAGGGCCTGCGAGCTGGCGAGGAGCGCCGGGCTCGGCGGATAGCCCGAGGCCGTGGCGATGGCGGCGCATTCGGCGGCGATCGCCAGCGCGACCGCCTTGCCGTCCCCGGTCGCGGCCACTTCGCCGATGGTGCCCCGCATCAGGCAGGTGATTGCCCCGAGGGCGGCGAGGAACACCCATTTCTCCCACATGTCTTGCAGGATCCGGTCGGACAGGCGGGCATCGAATCCGGCGCCCTGCAGGACGGCGTCCAGCGCCGCGATGCGCGCCGTGCGGGCGCCGCTGACCTCGCCATAGATGAGTTCGTGCAGCGGCGTCATCTGCACGATGCGGCCAGCCTCATCGAGGCGGCCGATAATCTTGCACACGCCGCCGAGCACCCGCTCCGCCCCGAAGCGCGCGGTCAGCACATCCATGTGCTTCATGCCGTTGAGCACCGGCAGGATCATGGTTTGCGGGCCGACCGCGGGGGCGATGTCGGCGAGCGCGCCTTCAAGGGCAAACGCCTTCACCGAGAGCAAAACGACGTCGAACGGATCCGGGATCCGGTCCGCCGTCACGATCTGCGGGCGCACGGTGAGATCGCCGTGGGGGCTTGCAATCTCGAGGCCGCGTTCGCTCAGTTGCGCTGCCCGCGCCGGGCGCACGAGAAAGCTGACGTCGCGCCCTGCCTGGGCCAGACGACCGCCGAAATAGCCGCCGGTCGAACCGGCCCCGACAACGAGAATACGCATGCTCTACTCCCCTCAGCCGCCCCGCTCGCGCAGACGGTGGCGAACCCTAGAGCACGCGCCGATCGGTTTGCAATGCAAGGGGACCGGCGCGTGCTCTCTCTTTAGGTTAGAGGGCAATGGACCGCGCAAATGGGTTAAATTTGCGCGGATCGCGCTCTAGCGAAACCACGACCCCGAGGCGACCGAAATGCCGACCACGGCGCCATAGGTGAACAGGCCGAGCGCATAGGCCGCGAACAGCCATTGAAGCGAGCCGGTGATCGCCAGCGCCAGCGCGCCGCCGCCCACGGCGACCGACATGCGCAGCAGGCCGGCGATCAGGGGCCAGCCGAGGCGGCCGGCGCCCTGGGAGGCGAAATAGAGCGTCATGCCGAGCCCGAAGAAGCCGAAAAACGGCCCGACCGTCCGCAGATAAAGCGTGCCCACCGCCAGCATCTCGGGGGTCGCCTCGAACAGGCCCAGCCAGGCGTGCGGCCAGATCGCGGCGGCAAGGCCCACCGTCTCGGTGAGGGCGAAGGCGATGGCGCCGCCGATCAGGGCGATGTGCAGCGCGCGCCGGCTCTGTCCGGCGCCCATATTGGTTCCGACCAGAGCCACAAGCGGCGCGCCGAGCCCGAAGGCGAGGGGTGGCAGCAGATATTCCAGCCGCGTTCCGGTGCCGAAGCCGGCCACCGCGTCGGAGCCCGCGCGGGAGGCCACCAGCGCCATGGTGGCCGCGATCGTCACATTGATCTGGATGGTGTTCACCGCCGCCACCGCGCCCACCTTCAGGATGTTCCAGGCATAGGGCAGGTGTAGCGGCGTCCATGCGAAGCGCGCCACGTTGCGGCCGCTCGCCACGTACCAGGCGAGGACCAGGGTGCCGATGGCGTAGTAAAGCAGCATCGCCAGCGCTCCGCCGGCGATGCCCAGCGGCGGGATCGCGCCGAACCCGAAGATCAGCACATAGGAGAGCGGTGCCAGCAGCACCGCCCCGCCGCAGATGACGATGCCGGGCACCAGCATGTTGCCGGTGCCGCGAATGATGCTGGCGAGGGCATTGAAGACCCAGAGCAGCACCATGCCGGCGAACAGGATGCGCGAATAGGTCAGGGCTGCCTCCAGCGCCGCGCCGCTGCCGCCCAGCAATGCGAACAGATGGCGGCCGAACAGCAGGACCACGGCGGAGAAGAACAGGCCGAAGGCGATGTTGATGGCGAGCGCGTGCAGCACCAGGCTGTCCGCCTCGGCACGCCGCCGACCGCCGAGCGCGCGGGCGATGGCCGAGGAAATTCCGCCGCCCATGGCGCCCTGGGACATGTTCTGCATCAAGATCAGGACCGGCAGCACCAGCGCCATGCCGGTCAGGGCATCGATGCCGAGATGGGCGATGAAGGCCATTTCGATGAGGCCCGTGCTGGACTGGGCGAGCATCACCAGAATGTTCGGCCAGGCGAGGCGGAGCAGCAGTGGTACCGGCGGCGCTTCCAGCAAAGCGCGTGTGCGCGGGGCCATGGGATGCCCTCCGGCCGCGGACGGCGGGAGCCCCGGATCATGTTCGCTGCGATCTTGCGCATCCAGGTCTTGCACCCCCAGGTCTTGCGCATCTGGGCGTGGGGCACCCTGAGTCCGGGCGCTGGGTGACGGCGGGCGGCGCGGGGTTTCGGTCAAGGTGTGGAGCATGGGAGGTCCGATGCACCGGCCGCGCCAAGTGTCGGGCCGTTGTAAATAGGGGCATATGCCCATAAATGCGAAAATAGCGGCATATGCTAATATCCGTCAATTGACGGCGCCGTGAGGAGAGGCCGGATGAGTGGACGCAGGGATCGATCGAAGGAACCGGCCAGTGGTGCCGACCCCGCCGGGCCGGAGGGCGGGAGCTGTGCCTATCCCAAGGCTGGGCTCTGCAACGGCACCGCGCTGCGCAAGGCGACACGCCGGGTCTCCCAGCTCTATGATTGCGTGTTGGCGCCGATCGGGCTGAAGGCGACGCAGCGCTCGCTGCTGGTCCATATCGCGCGCGCCGGTACGCCGACCATGGGCGAATTATCAGCCACCCTGGTGCTGGACCGCTCCGCGCTCGGGCACAATCTTCGGCCTCTGGAGCGCGACGGCTTGGTGGAACTGGTGGCCGACGGGAAGGACCGGCGCAGTCGGCGGGTCGTGCTCACGCCCCTCGGGCGAGCCAAGCTCGACGCCTCCATGGTCTTGTGGGGGCAGGCGCAGGCACGTTTCGAGGCGGTGTTCGGGGAAGCCGAGGCGGCGACCTTGCGCGCGGCCCTGGAACGCATTGCCTCGCCCGAGTTCGCGGCCGCCTTCGAACAGCAGGCGCGCTAGCACGGCCCGCCCGCTCACGACGTCAGCGCATCTCCCGCCGGCCCGATGTCACTGAGTGGCGCTCGCGGCGCCCACGATGCCAAGCACCCGCAGCGCCTGGGTGGCCGCCCGCTCGCCCGAGAGCCACGCCCCGTTGACCGTGCCCCAGAGGGTTTCGTGGGCGTGCTCACCGGCGAACATCAGGCGGCCGTTCACCACTTCCGTGAAGGCCCGGCGCAGGTTGCCGCTGCCCGGCAGGGCGCAGGAGAAGGCGCCGAGCGCGAGCGGTTCCTTGGTCCAGCGGGTCTGGTGGACCTTGCCGACGCGGGCCGCGATATCGGCCCCGAACTCGCGCGTCAGAGCCTCCTTGAGGAAGGCCGCGCCCGAGGTCGGCGGGCCATCGGCCAGCTCCTGGGCGAACTTTCCGCCCACATCGAGCATATGCAGGTCGGTGCCGCCCATGCGGGCGATCAGGGCGAAGGTGCGCGGACCGTCGGCCTTCACATGCACCGTCTCGTCGGGCGAAAGGCGCAGCGGATTGCCCGGCAACTCGAAGGCGATATGGTCATAGGCCCCGAGCGTCACGCGCTCCACGGCGGTGCGGTAGCGCAGCGGCAGGCCGGGATTGACCCGGATCTTGCCCGCCAGGATCAGGCTCGGCGGCACGGCGAGGATCGCCGACCGGCAGGTGAGCGTGCCCTTGTTGGTGGGAACCTGGATCAGCCGCCCGCCCATGTCGATGCTGGAGGCAATGGTCTCGAAGCGGACGTTCAAGCCCTCGGCCATCTTGGCCACGAGTGTGCCATAGCCCTGGCGGCAGAACAGATCCTCGCCGCGCTCCTCGGAGCGGGAGAAGTCGACGCTCGACACCTGGTCGAGATCCTTGGCGCAACTGAAGGGGCCGGCGACGAAGGCGGCGCTCGGCCCCCAGGTTCCAAGGTCCGGCAGCACGCGGGCGGCGGCGAGGTCGCGCCCGGCATCGCCCGCCGCGCCGATGGCGCGCTCGCCCCGGCGCACGGCGGCGACGAAATCCTCGTAATCGCCCTGGGACGCCTCGCGCCCCTTGATATAGAGCCGTGCGCCCTGCGGCGCGGCGTAAAGGTCCAGGCCCGCCTGCTGGCCGAAATCCACCAGCGGGTTGCTATCTGGCGCGTGCAGCCAGTGGGCGCCGCGGTCGAACGGAACGCCGAACAGGCTGGTGTCGGTGACCGCCCGCCCGCCGACGCGCTTGCTGGCCTCGATCAGCGCATAGGTGCGACCGGCGGCCGCCACCTTGCGGGCCGCCGCGATGCCGGCCGCCCCCGCGCCGACGATCACCACGTCCACTTGGCCCGACGCCGGCACCTGGCCGAGCGCCCGCGCTGCGCCGAGCGGCGCAGCAGCCAAGGCAGAGGCTCCGGCGATGAAGGTCCGGCGGGTCATGGGGAGGAGGGGCGGTGTGCGTGTCACGATGGGGCGAACGCTAGCATGGCCGGGCGCGGCGCGCGACGGGGAGGGGGCCCGCGCATATCGGCCGGCGATCAATTCTTGCGGTCGGCGACGAAGCGCGCCGCCGCAGCCAGCACCTCGCCCTTCTCACCGAACGGCGCGAGCGCGGCCTGCGCCTCGTCCACTAATTGCTTAAGCACGTCGCGCGCGACTTCGACGCCGAGGCTTGCCACGAGGGTCGCCTTGCCGGCGGTCATGTCCTTTCCGGCGGTCTTGCCGAGGTCCTCGGTGCTGCCCTCGATATCGAGGATATCGTCGGCGATCTGGAACGCGGCCCCGAGCGCGCGGCCATAGGCGGCGAGCGCGGCACGCTCCTGCGCCGTCGCGCCGCCCAGCAACGCCCCGGCCTCCACCGAGACCGCCAGCAGCGCCCCGGTCTTCATGGCCTGGAGGTCGCGGATCTCCTCCATGGAGAGGGCCAGCGGCAGGTTTGAGGCGAACCGGCCCTCGGCGGCGAGGTCGAGCATCTGCCCGCCGACCATGCCACCCATGCCGGCCGCCCGCGCCAAGGCGGACACCAGCGCGATGCGCACCTTGGCATCGGCATGGGCATCCTCGCCCGCCAGCAGGTCGAAGGCGAGGGTGAGCAGCGCGTCCCCCGCGAGGATGGCGGTGGCCTCGCCATAGGCCACGTGCACGGTGGGGCGCCCGCGCCGTAGCACGTCGTTGTCCATGGCCGGCAGATCGTCATGCACCAGGGAATAGCAATGCACGCATTCCACCGCCGCTGCGGCAGTGACCGATGTCTCGGGCGACAGGCCGAACAGGGCGGCGGTCTCGATGGTGAGGAACGGCCGCAGGCGCTTGCCGCCGTCGAGGCTACCGTGACGGATGGCGTCCATGAGCCGTGTCGGGCGCAGGCGCTCGCCGGGGAGGGGGGCATCCGCGAGGGCGCGTTCCAGCCGTGCCTGCGTGAGGGCGGCGGCGGCTTCGAGGCGGGCGGGGAGAAGCTGGGACACCGGGCGGTCCTTCGGACTGATCGCGCTTGGGGATGCGCGAAGTTGACGCGCTGCTCCGCGTGCCCCAACCAGAGCGGGCGGTCAAGCCGGGCCGGAACCGAAGCTCGGCCGTCGCGCTTACCCCTCGGTGTTCTCTCGCCCGCGGAGCGGCAATGCCCTTGTTCAGGCGGATCATGATCCTCGTGCTGGCGCTCGCGCTCGTCCCCTTCGCGTTGGCTGTGCTTTATAATGTGGTGAATCCTGTCTCCACGCTGATGCTTGGCCGCTGGCTCACCGGGCAGAGGGTGGAGCGCATCTGGACCCCCATCGGCGAAATGGCGCCGATCCTGCCGCGCACCGTGATCGCCTCGGAGGATGCGCGCTTCTGCCAGCATTGGGGCGTGGACATCGGCGAGATCCAGGCCGCGGTGGCCCGGGCCGACGACGATATCGAGGAGGCACGCGGCGCTTCCACCATTCCCATGCAGGTTGCCAAGAACCTGTTCCTGTGGCCCGGCCGTTCGTTCGTGCGCAAGGCGATGGAATTGCCGCTGTCGCTCTGGCTCGATCTGGTGCTGAGCAAGCGGCGGCTGATGGAGATCTATCTCAATATCGCGGAATGGGGGCCGAACGGCGAGTTCGGCGTCGAGGCCGGCGCGCGCCGGGCCTTCGGCAAGGGCACGCAGAGCCTGACCGGCGGGCAGGCGGCGCTGCTCGCCGTCATGCTGCCCAATCCCCACCGCCGCGACGCCGGCAAGCCCGGCACCGGGGTGCGGCGCCTCGCGGCGCGCCTTCAAGGGCGTGTGGTGTCGGAAGGACCGGAGATCGTCTCCTGCCTCAACCTGCGCGGCTGAGGCGCGAAATCAACCGGCGGCCTTGATTGCGCCGTGCCCGACCGGCAAAAGAGGCGCGAAACGAGGATCCGATGACCGAAAGCGCCGCAGCCGAAACCGCCGCCCACCGGAAGATGAAGCCGGCTCTCAAGCTCGCCCTGGAACTCGGGCCGCTGGTGCTGTTCTTCGTCGGCAATTCCTACGGCGGCATCTATGTGGCCACCGGCGTGTTCATGGTGGCGACGCTGGGTGCGCTCGCTGCCATGTGGGTGCTGGCGCGCCGCATCGCGGTCATGCCGCTGGTCTCGGCGGTCGTGGTGATGGTGTTCGGCACCCTGACCCTGGTGCTGCAGGACGACCATTTCATCAAGATGAAGCCGACCATGGTGAATGCCCTGTTCGGCGTGCTGCTGCTGGGCGGCCTGCTGTTCCGCAAGCCGCTGCTGCCCTATGTGCTGGATGGCATGGTGCGCCTCACCGACCAGGGCTGGCGCATCCTGACCTTGCGCTGGGGCGTGTTCTTTCTTGTGATGGCGGTGCTGAACGAACTGGTGTGGCGCAATTTTTCCACCGACACCTGGGTCAATTTCAAGACCTTCGGCTACCTGCCCCTGACCTTCCTGTTCGCCTTCGCCCAGGCCCCGCTGATGACGCGGTTCGAGGACAAGAGCGCGCCTGAGGATTGACCCGCGCTAATTCGGCTTGCCGGACAGCTTGGCGACCAAAGGCAGCAAGGTGCCGCGCACGGTGTCCTCGCTCAGCGGGCCGACGAATTTGTGCGCGATGGTGCCATCGGGCGCCACCAGGAAGGTCTCCGGCACGCCATAGACGCCCCAATCGATGGCGACCCGCCCGTTGGGATCGGTCCCCACCGCCGCGAATGGCAGTCCGTATTGCCCCAGGAACCTGCGGGCATTGTCGGGCGCGTCTTTGTAATTGATGCCGATCACCCGCAGGCGCGGGTCCTGGGCCAGTTGCATCAAAATGGGATGCTCCTCGCGGCACGGCGCGCACCAGGACGCCCAGACATTCACCAAGGTCACCTTGCCGGCAAAATCGGTGGACCCGAGCCCCGGCACGGGTGTGCCATTGTTCAGCAGGCCGGGCAGCGGCGGCAGATCGAGCTTGGGCGCCGGCCGGTTTACGAGCGCTGAGGGGATCTGCGAGGGATCGCCGGCGAACAGGCGCACCAGGAACAGCGCCGCCAGCAATCCGAACGCCACCACCGGCAACAGGACCAGCAGCGACGGCCGGCGCCGCTTGGTCGGCGCGGCGGTGGGCGGTGGGGGAGGGGTTTCGCTCATGGCCGGCTCCGGTCCGAGCGGCGGCGCACGCCGCGCGCTTCGAGATCCGCCAGCGCCTTGCTTTGGGTGCGGTTGTCGATCAGCAGCCACAAGGTGAGCGCGCCGAGCCCGAGCGCTGACGCACCATAGGAGGCATAAATGAACAAGGCGTGGTCCATCAGGCTGCCGCCTCCGCAGCGGCGCGCGCTTCCAGCACCTGCACCCGGCGGCGCAGGATTTCCGTGCGCATGGCGATCATGTGCAGGGTCAGGAACAGCAAGGTGAAGCCGAGGGCGCAGGTGAGCAGCGGCCAGAGCAGGCTGGCATCAATGGTGGAGCCGCCCATGCGGAACACCGAGGCGGGCTGGTGCAAGGTGTTCCACCAATCCACCGAGAATTTGACGATCGGCACATTGATGAAGCCCACCAAGGTGAGCACCGCCGCCGCCCGTCCGGCGCGGTTGGGCTCGTCGATGGCGGCGCGCAGGGCCATCAGGCCGAGATAGAGCAGGAACAACACCAGCATCGAGGTCAGCCGCGCATCCCACACCCAGTACGTGCCCCACATGGGGCGCCCCCACAGGGCACCCGTAAGCAGGCACAGGAAGGTGAAGGTGGCGCCGATCGGCGCGGCGGCCTTGTGCGCCACATCCGCCAGGGGATGGCGCCACACCAATATGCCGAGGGCAGAGGCCGCCAGCATGGAATAGCCGAACATGGAGAGCCATGCGAACGGCACGTGAATGTACATGATCCGCACCGTTTCACCCTGCTGGTAGTCCGGCGGGGCGAGGAAGGCGAGGGTGAGGCCGAGCGCCAACGCGAGCACCGACGCTCCCGCCGTCCAGGGAATCAGCCGGGCGGAGAGGGAGAGGAAACGGGTCGGATTGGCGAAGTCGAGTAGCCCCATGAGTGGCGTTCTAAACTATCTCGCCACGACAGGGGAGCGTCCCCGACGCGCGATTGTGTGAAAGGAGGTGCGGCGGAATGAGCCGCGTACGCCGCCCCCTCTTCAGCCTCGCGCCGTGCGCAAGGCTGCCGCCGCGGCGACCGGACCCAGTACCAGGGCGAACAGCGTGAGCCCCAGCAGGATGCGGAACGGCGTGCCGAACGGAATCGGCCCGGTCACGGCGGCCCCGGTCGCGGACACCGCGAAGATCAGCACCGGTATGGCCAGCGGCAGCACCAGCACCGCAATCAGCAGCCCGCCACGCCGGAAGGCCCCGGCAAAGGCCGCGCCGATGAGGCCGAGAGAGGTGACGGCCGGCGTGCCCACCAGCAAAGTCAGCGCTACCGCGCCGATGGCGGTCGGTTCGAGATTGAGCATCAAGGCAAGCACCGGCGCCGCCACCACGAGGGGCAGGCCGGTGGCGATCCAATGGGCGAGGCCCTTGGCTGCTGCCACCAGTTCGAGCGGCAAGGCGGAATGGGTCAGGGCATCGAGCGAGCCGTCCTCCACATCGGCGGCGAACAGGCGTTCAAGGCCGATCAGGCTGGCCAGCAGGGCGCCGATCCACAAGATCGCCGGCCCGATCCGGGCCAGCAGCACCATGTCCGGCCCCACCGCGAACGGCACGATGGTGACCACCGAGAGGAAGAAGACGACGCCGAGCCCGGCCCCGCCGCCGGAGCGCAGGGCGAGTGCCATGTCGCGGCGCACCAGCGCCCAAAAGGCCGCCATCATGGCCGGGCACCCAATTGCAGCGTGTCGACGCGCGGCCCGAAATCCAGCGGCGCGTGGGTGGCGGCGAGAATCAGACCACCCGAATCGAGATGGTCACGGCCGAGCGCGGCGAAGCGCGCTTGCGCGTTCACGTCGAGTGCCGTCGTCGGTTCGTCGAGAATCCACAGGCGGCGGCGCGAGACCAGCAGACGGGCGATGGCGAGGCGGCGCTTCTGCCCTGCGGAAAGCACGGCGGCCGGCAGACGGCCGAGGCCGCCGAGGCCCACTTCATCAAGCGCGTCCTCCACCGGCAGGCCGGTGGCGCCCAGCATGGTGCGCCAGAACGAAAGATTGTCGGCGACACTCAGGGCCGCCTTCAGCGCATCGTCATGGCCGAGATAATGCGTCTGTTCCGCAAAAGAGCCATCGCTCTCGCCCTCCCGCAAGGTGACGCGGCCCGATGTCGCGGCAAGCAGACCCGCGACGATGCGCAGGAGAGAGGATTTTCCGGCGCCGTTTCGCCCCACCACGACCAGGGCATGCCCTGCTCTTAGCTCAAAGTCGAGCTTGTCGAACAGCAGCCGAACGCCTCTCTGGCAAGCCAGTCCCTGGCCGCAGAGAATGGCGGCCGGGGCTTCCCCGGGGCGCGCCGGCGGGTCTTGGACGGGAATCTTCGATGCATCGCACATTGAACGTTCTTATCGCATGACCGCCGTTTGAAATCGCTCTATAAAGCGGCTGAACCGCACCCCTAGGTGGCCCGGCACCTCCATAGCCCGGTCCTCAGGGCGTGTCGCGTCGGTCGATCATCGAACCGGAGAAAACGCGCCGTGACTGCCTCTTCCCTCGACAGCTTCCAATGCCGCACCACCCTGACGGTGGATGACAAGGAATACACCTACTACAGCCTTGAAGCGGCCGAGAAGAACGGGCTCCCCGGCATCTCCCGACTGCCCTTTTCCATGAAGGTGCTGCTGGAAAACCTGCTGCGCTATGAGGACGGACGCACCGTCACCAAGGAAGACGTGATCTCGATCGCGGACTGGCTGACCCTGCGTGGCAAGGCGGAGAAGGAAATCGCCTATCGTCCCGCCCGCGTGCTGATGCAGGACTTCACCGGCGTGCCCGCCGTGGTGGACCTTGCCGCCATGCGCGACGCCATGGTGACGCTCGGCGGCGATCCGGCCAAGATCAACCCCCTCGTCCCCGTGGATCTGGTCATCGACCATTCGGTGATCGTCAATTTCTTCGGCACCGACAACGCCCTGAAGAAGAACGTGGATGAGGAATACAAGCAGAACCAGGAGCGCTACCGCTTCCTGAAATGGGGCCAGAGCGCGTTCGATAATTTCCGCGTCGTCCCCCCCGGCACCGGCATCTGCCACCAGGTCAACCTTGAATATCTCGCCCAGACGGTGTGGACCCGCAAGGAAGAGCTGAACGGCAAGACCGTCACGGTCGCCTATCCCGATACGCTGGTCGGTACCGACAGCCACACCACCATGGTCAATGGCCTGGGCGTGCTGGGCTGGGGCGTCGGCGGCATTGAGGCGGAAGCGGCCATGCTCGGCCAGCCCATCTCCATGCTCATCCCCGAGGTGATCGGCTTCAAGCTCGACGGTAAGCTGAAGGAAGGCATCACCGCCACCGACCTCGTGCTCACGGTTACCCAGATGCTGCGCAAGAAGGGCGTGGTGGGCAAGTTCGTGGAATTCTTCGGTCCCGGCCTGGAGCATCTCTCCCTCGCCGACCGCGCCACCATCGCCAATATGGCGCCGGAATATGGCGCCACCTGCGGCTTCTTCCCGGTAGACCGCGAGACCATCGACTATCTCGAAGAGACCGGCCGCAAGGAAAGCCGCGTGGAGCTGGTGGAAGCCTATTCCAAGGCTCAGGGCATGTGGCGCAACAAGAATACGCTCGATCCCGTGTTCACCGACACGCTGGGACTCGACCTCGACACCGTGCTGCCCTCCATCGCCGGCCCCAAGCGCCCGCAGGATCGCGTGCTGCTGAGCGATGCCAAGACCGGCTTCATCACCGCCCTCGAAGGCGAGTTCAAGAAGCCCGGCGAAGCCGCCAAGCGCGTGGATGTTGAAGGCGCCAACTTCACGGTGGGCCATGGCGACGTGGTGATCGCCGCCATCACCTCCTGCACCAACACCTCCAACCCGAGTGTGCTGATCGGCGCCGGCCTGCTCGCCCGCAATGCGGTGAAGAAGGGCCTGAAGTCCAAGCCGTGGGTGAAGACCTCGCTGGCGCCCGGCTCGCAGGTTGTGGCCGAATATCTCGACAAGAGTGGCCTGCAGGAAGACCTCGACAAGCTGGGCTTCAATCTGGTCGGCTTCGGCTGCACCACCTGCATCGGCAATTCCGGCCCGCTGCCGGAGGCGATTTCCGCCGCCATCAACAGCGCCGATCTGGTGGCTGCCGCCGTGCTCTCGGGCAACCGCAATTTCGAAGGCCGCGTGAACCCGGATGTGAAGGCGAACTATCTCGCCTCGCCCCCGCTGGTGGTGGCCTATGCCCTCGCCGGCTCACTCCAGGTCGACCTCGACACCGAGCCGCTGGGCGAGGACAAGGACGGCAAGCCGGTCTATCTCAAGGACATCTGGCCCTCCAACAAGGAGATCGCCCAGTACATCCGGGAGAACGTCACCAAGAAGATGTTCAAGGAAAAATATTCCGACGTCTTCAAGGGCGACGCGCATTGGCAGAAGATCGCCATTCCCACCGGCCAGACCTATGCCTGGGAAGACGGTTCCACCTATGTGCAGAACCCGCCCTACTTCGTCGGCATCTCCAAGACTCCCGATCCGGTGACGGACATCGTCGATGCTCGCATCCTTGGGTTGTTCCTGGATAGCATCACCACCGACCACATCTCGCCGGCCGGCTCCATCAAGGCCTCCAGCCCGGCAGGCGTATATCTGGTGGAGCATCAGGTGCGCCCGGTGGACTTCAACCAGTACGGCACCCGCCGCGGCAATCACGAAGTGATGATGCGCGGCACGTTTGCCAACATCCGCATCAAGAACCAGATGGTGCCCGGCGTCGAAGGCGGCGTGACCCTGCACCAGCCGGACGGCGCGCAGTTGCCGATCTATGACGCGGCCATGAAGTACAAGGCCGAGGGCATTCCGCTGGTGGTCTTCGCCGGCAAGGAATACGGCACCGGCTCCTCGCGCGACTGGGCGGCGAAGGGCACCAAGCTGCTCGGCATCCGCGCCGTGATCGCCCAGTCCTTCGAGCGTATCCATCGCTCGAACCTGGTGGGCATGGGCATCGTGCCGCTGGTGTTCGAAGAGGGCACCTCCTGGCAGACGCTGGGTCTGAAGGGCGATGAACTCATCACCCTGCGCGGCCTGGAAGGGGATCTGAAGCCCCGCCAGAAGATGACCCTCAACATCGCCTATGCCGATGGCCGTGTGACGCAGGTCGAACTTATCTGCCGCATCGATACGCTGGACGAGCTGGATTATTTCCGCTCCGGCGGCATCCTGCCCTACGTGCTGCGCCACCTCGCGGCGTGAGGCGCGGCCGCGCCCGCGGCCGCTCCGGTGCGACATTACGGAAGCCGTCCGCCACCGCGGGCGGCTTTCGCATATGGAATGTTCCGCCTCGGGCTCTCACTGCGAATTGACTGGCATCAAGGACAGGGCGCGCCTAAGCGTGTGGCGTCAATCCTTCGCAATTTGCAGGTCCCGGTGCATTGAAGAGCCGCTTTTCGCTCCGCCTCGCCCTCCTCGGAATGATCGCGCTGGCCTGTGCGTTCGCGCCAGGAGATGCGGGCGCGCAGCAGGGGGCATCTCCGGCTTCCGCCGCCGGCTCGGCACCGGCCACCCCCAAGGCGGTGTTCGAACTGTTCACCAGCCAGGGCTGCGCTTCCTGCCCGCCGGCGGATACCCTGCTCTCCGAACTCGCCACGGACCCGCAGGTGATCGCCCTCACGCTGGCGGTCGACTATTGGGATTATGTCGGCTGGAAGGACACGCTCGCCAAGCACGGCCACTCGGTACGTCAGCGTGCGTATGCAGAGCAGCGCGGCGACCGCATGATCTACACCCCGCAGATGGTGGTGGACGGCTTTGCACCCGCCAAGGGCAGCGACAAGGTCGCCGTTGAAAAGGCCCTGGCGCGGGCCCACGACGCCGGCACCATGTTGGTCGTGCCGGTTTCGTTGAGCCGGTCGGGGCAGACCTTGACGGTGAATGTGGCTGCCGGGCCCTCCGGCTCCGGCGCGGTCCATATTCCCAATGCCGCGGAAGTCTGGCTCTGCCCGATCGTAAGCTCCCATACGGTGGCGATTGGCCGGGGCGAAAACCAGGGCAAAAGCGTTACCTACACCAATGTGGTGCGCGCCTGGGTGAAGCTCGGCAACTGGACCGGCGAGGCCGCGCGGTTCCAGGTTCCCTTGAGCGAGGTCTGGAGCGAGGGTGTGGACGGGGCGGCGGTTCTGGTACAGCGCGGCTCGTTCCAGGCTCCCGGCCCGATCCTCGGTGCTGCCAAGATCGACCTCAAATAGCTCTCCACCGCGCATCAGCAAAAGAGCCGTCGTCGGAAGCGGAAACTTCATCGCGCGCGACTTGACGCCCGGACAATAAAAAAGGCCGCTTGCGCGGCCTTTAAAGTCGGAAACTTGAAGGATGTGCAGCAGTGGCCGGTTCGCCTGTCACCCCGGGGGGCTGGGGGGCTGGGATAGACCGGAGCAACTGCGAACCGGCCCTGCTACGTTTATGAATTTGCCCCGTGCGCTTGGCGAGGGAAGGGCCGAATTCCGGCGAGACTGTGATCGCGGTTGACGAGGGCGTGATCGTGTTTCCGCCCCTCTCCAGCCGGCTATTCAACCCCCTTGAACCGATCGGCGATGGCGGCGATCATGGGCCGTTCGCACCTTGGAGGTCCGATGGGAATCGTTGAACCCATACGTCCCGCCCGCGCGTCGGCGCCGACTCCTCAGGCGGTGCCCGCCCTGGTCACGTTCGACCGGCGGGAACTCGACCGCATTCTCGATCTCTATGGGCGCATGGTCGCCGCCGGCGAGTGGCGCGATTACGCCATCGACTTCCTGAAAGATAAGGCGGTGTTCTCGGTCTTCCGCCGCTCGCTGGACGTGCCGCTCTACCGCATCGAGAAGGACCCCAAGCTGGCGCGCAAGCAGGGAGCCTACAGCATCGTGTCCCAGACCGGCCTGATCCTCAAGCGCGGTCACGAATTGCCGCGCGTGCTGGCGGTGCTGGAAAAGCCGCTCACAGCGATCTGAGTGAGCAGCGGGCGGCCGCGCTGAGGGTTGTCGGCGGGCGGGCGCTCGGGCATCGTGCGCGCCTTGCCATTGGATGCCCGGATGTCACACACCCCCAGCCCGCTCAAGCCCGGCGATCACGTCTTTCTCGTGGATGGATCGTCCTTCGTCTTCCGGGCCTATTTCCAGTCGATCAACCAGGACCGGAAGTACAATTTCCGCTCCGACCGGCTGCCGACCGGGGCGGTGCGGCTGTTCTGCACCAAGCTGTTCCAGTTCATCCGCGAAGGCGCCATGGGCATCAAGCCCACCCACCTCGCCATCATCTTCGACAAGAGCGAAGACTCGTTCCGGCGCGAAATCTATCCCGCCTACAAGGCCAACCGGTCCGAGCCGCCGGCGGAACTGATTCCCCAATTCCCGCTCATGCGCGAGGCGGTGCGGGCGTTCGGCCTGATCCCGGTGGAGATGGCGCGCTTCGAGGCCGATGATCTCATTGCCACCTACGCCAGGCAGGCCGCAGCCGCCGGCGCCGATGTGCTGATCGTCTCCGCCGACAAGGATCTGATGCAGGTGGTGGGCGATAAGATCGCCATGTACGACCCCGCCTCGGGCGAAGCGGGCGGGCGCGGGGCGCGGCCGGAGCGGCGGATCGGCATCGGCGAGGTGATCGAATATTTCGGCGTGCCGCCGGAGAAGGTCATAGATGTCCAGGCGTTGGCGGGCGATTCCACCGACAACGTGCCCGGCGTCCCTGGCATCGGCATCAAGACTGCGGCGACCCTGATTCAGGACTATGGCGATCTTGATTCCCTGCTCGCCCGCGCCGGTGAGATCAAGCAGGTCAAGCGCCGCGAGTCGCTGCAGAATCCGGAGAATGTGGAGAAGGCCCGCATCTCCAAGCGTCTGGTGACGCTGGATTGCGCGGTCCCGGTGGAGGTGCCGCTCGCCGATCTGGTGCTGGAGCAGCCGGACGGCAAGCGCCTGATCGCGTTCTTGAAGGCCATGGAGTTCACCACCATCACCCGCCGCGCCGCCGAGGCGTTCGGGGTGGAGGCGGGGGCGATCGATGCCGATCCGGCGCTCGCGCCGAGCACAACAGGTGGGCTGTTCGGCGCCGAGGAGGAGGGTACGGCTGCAGCCGCCCTCGCGCCGACCGCTCCTTCCGCCTCTGGAACCGCCACCGCCCCTTCAGGCGGGCGCCCGGATGTCCTCACACCAGCAGATCTGGTCGCGGCGCGGGTGCAGGAGGCCCGGTCTTTGAAGGTCGACCGCAGCCGCTACCTGATGCTGACCGATCTTGCGGACTTGCAGGCGTGGTGCGCCCGCGCCATCGACCAGGGCTTCGTCGCCTTCGACACCGAGACCACCTCGGTCGACCCGCAGGCGGCGGACCTTGTGGGCGTGTCGCTCGCGCTCTCGCCCAATGAGGCCTGCTATATCCCGCTCGCCCATCGCGGTGCCGGGGATGGCCTGTTCGAGGAGGGGCTGCTTCCCGGCCAAATTCCCTTCCACGACGCGCTCGCCGCCCTGAAGCCGATGCTGGAAGACCGGGGCACGCTCAAGATCGCCCATAATGCGAAATATGACGTGGCGGTGCTGGCGCGCCACGGCATCGCGGTGGCCCCGTTCGACTGCACCATGTGCCTCTCCTATGCCCTCGACGCGGGCAAGGGCAGTCACGGCATGGACGATCTGTCCGTGCGCCACCTCGGCCACACCCCCATTTCGTTCAATGAGGTCGCGGGCAAGGGCAAGGGGCAGGTGACCTTCGACCGGGTCGCCCTCGAACCTGCCACCAGCTATGCGGCGGAAGACGCAGATGTGACCTTGCGGCTGTGGCGGGTGCTTAAGCCCCGGCTCGTGGCCGATGGCATGAGCACGGTCTATGAGACCCTGGAACGCCCGCTGATCCCCGTGCTGGTCCGCATGGAAGGACGCGGCATCGCCATCGATCGGCCGATCCTCGGCCGGCTCTCCAGCGAATTTGCCCAGGGTGCGGCGCGGATCGAGGACGAGATCGCGGAGATTTTGGGCGGCGAGCGGCTGAACATCGGCTCGCCCAAGCAGATCGGCGACGTGCTGTTCGGCCGCCTCGGCCTGCCCGGCGCCACCAAGACGCCCACCGGCGCCTGGTCCACCAAGGCCAATGTGCTGGAGGAACTGGCCGAGTCGGGCCACACCTTGCCGCAGAAGATCCTGGACTGGCGCCAGCTCGCCAAGCTGCGCTCCACTTATACCGACGCGCTGCCCAATTATGTGAATGCGCGCACCAAGCGCGTCCACACCTCCTATGCGCTGGCGGCCACCACCACGGGGCGGCTCTCCTCCTCCGAGCCGAACCTTCAGAACATCCCGATCCGCACCGAGGAAGGCCGCCGTATCCGCCGCGCCTTCGTGGCCGAGCCGGGGCGGCTGCTTGTGTCCGCCGACTATTCGCAGATCGAATTGCGGCTGCTGGCGGAGATCGCCGATATCCCGCGCCTGCGCGAGGCGTTCCAGGAGGGGTTGGACATCCATGCCATGACCGCGTCCGAAATGTTCGGGGTTCCGGTGGAGGGCATGCCGGCGGAAGTGCGGCGCCGCGCCAAGGCGATCAATTTCGGCATCATCTACGGCATTTCGGCGTTCGGCCTTGCCAACCAGCTCGGCATCGGGCGGGAGGAGGCGGGGCTCTATATCAAGCGCTATTTCGAGCGCTTCCCTGGCATCCGCGCCTATATGGACGAGACCAAGACCTTCTGCCGCGAGCATGGCTATGTGGAGACCTTGTTCGGCCGGCGCTGCCATTATCCCGATATCGCCGCCTCCAATCCCTCCATCCGCGCCTTCAACGAGCGCGCGGCCATCAATGCCCGCCTGCAAGGCACGGCGGCCGATATCATCCGCCGCGCCATGGTGCGCATGGAACCGGCGCTGAAGCAGGCCGGCCTTTCCGCCCAGATGCTGCTTCAGGTGCACGACGAACTGGTGTTCGAGGTGCCCGAGGCCGAGGCCGAGGCGACCTTGCCCGTCGTGAAGCATGTGATGGAGCAAGCCGCGCTTCCGGCGGTCGCGCTCGCCGTGCCGCTGAAGGTGGAGGCCCATGCCGCCGCCAATTGGGAAGAGGCGCACTGATCTTTCAACATAGATTTTGTGTTGATATCATAAAACCACATTCTTTGCGTTGAATGCTGGTCCGGCTTGCGCCATAATAGGTGCCCGGCCCCCGCTTGGCAAAATCGGGCGAGTGGCACAGAGTGACAGACCCACGGCCGCAGCCTCGCAGGTGCAGCGCCGGAGGTTTCCAACGCGACGGAGTTCCAAACCCATGGCCTCTGGGCCTGCCGACAAGCCATCCCTCTCCGGCCGCGCGCCCCGCGAGCGCGGTGGCGCCCGCATGGACAAGCTGGCCCGGCTGCCGGTGTTCTTCGCTCTCCAAGGCAAGCGGGTCGTGGTGGCGGGTGGCAACGAGCCGGCGGTCTGGAAGGCCGAGCTGCTCTCCGCCGCCGGCGCCCATGTGGAGGTGATTGCCGCCGCGCCGTGCGCCGACATGCGCGCCCTGGCGCAATCGGCGCTCGATGGCCCCATCGCGCTTCTGGAACGCCATTGGACCGAGGCGGATCTTGCCGGCGCGGCGCTTGCCATCGCCGACGCGGAAAATGAGGAAGAAGCCGCGCGCTTCGCCACCGCTGCCCGCGCGGCCGGCGTCCCGGTGAATGTGGTGGACAAGCCCGCCTTCTGCGACTTCGCCTTCGGCGCCATCGTCAATCGCTCGCCCTTGGTGGTGGGCATCTCCACCGATGGGGCGGCGCCCGTGTTCGGGCAGGCGGTGCGCGCCAAGATCGAGGCTTTGCTCCCGCCCGGTTTCAAGGCGTGGGCGCAGGCGGCGCAAACCTGGCGGGGAGCGGTCTCGGCTCTCGGCCTCAGCTTCCACGGCCGGCGGCGGTTTTGGGAACAGTTTTCCGCTCGCGCCATGTTCGCCCCCGACCAGCCCCCCAATGAGGCGGATCGCGACGCGCTGCTGGCGGATGCGGAAAGCGTGCGTGCCGCGCCCGATACCGGGTCGGTGGTCCTGGTGGGCGCGGGACCCGGCGATCCCGAATTGCTGACCTTGAAGGCGGTGCGGGTGCTGCAATCCGCCGAAGTGGTGCTCTATGATGATCTGGTCTCGCCCCAGGTGCTGGATTTCGCGCGGCGCGAGGCGAAGAAGATGCTGGTGGGCAAGACCGGCTATCGCCCCTCCTGCAAGCAGGACGACATCAATGCCCTCATGGTCTCGCTCGCGCGCGAAGGCCGGCGCGTGGTGCGCCTGAAGGGCGGCGACCCGATGATCTTCGGCCGTGCGGGCGAGGAGATCACCGCCTGTCGCCTCGCCGGCATTCCGGTGGAGGTGGTACCCGGAATCTCCGCCGCCCAAGGGGTTGCGAGCCGGCTCACAACTTCCTTGACTCATCGCGATCACGCCCGGCGGCTGCAATTCGTCACCGCCCATGCGCGCGACGGGAAATTGCCGAAGGATATCGATTTCAAGGCCCTATCGGATGCTGCGGCGACCACGGTGGTCTACATGCCGCGCCGAACCTTGCCGGAACTGGTGGAGAAGCTCGCCGCCGCCGGTACGGATCTGATGGTCCCGGCCCTCGCCGTGTTTTCCGCCACGCGGCCCGACGAGCGGGTGGTGCACGCTCCACTCGGCGGCCTGTCGGCTGCCGTGGACGCCGCCGTGGAGGCGGGTGCGCAGGGGCCGTGCCTCGTGCTCTATGGCTATGCCCTCGGCGAAGCGCAGGCGGTGGCGGTCGAGGCGCCCCGGGCCGCCAGCGCGAACTGAGCGCGTCTCGCGCCACCTTGGGCAGAGGCGCGCGATCCCCTATCTAAAGAGCGGGATGGGATTGAGGACGGGTGAATGGCGTTTTCCAGCGACGAGATCGAGCGCTATGCGCGCCACATTGTGCTCCACGATGTGGGCGGGCCGGGACAGCAAAAGCTGAAGGCGGCCCGTGTGCTGGTTGTGGGCGCGGGCGGGCTTGGGGCGCCGGTGCTGCTCTATCTGGCCGCCGCCGGGGTCGGCACGCTGGTGCTGGTGGATGATGACGAGGTTTCCCTCTCCAATCTCCAGCGGCAGGTGATCCACCGCACGCAGGACATCGGCCGTCCCAAGGTTGAGAGCGCGCGCGATGCGGTCACCGCCCTGAACCCCCATGTGGAAATGGTGCTCCACAAAACGCGGCTCGATGCGGGCAACGCGCTGGAGTTGATTCGCGGCGTGGATGTGGTGGTGGACGGGTCGGACAATTTCGCCACCCGCTATCTGGTCTCCGACGCGTGCGTGCTGGCGGGCAAGCCGCTGGTAACGGCGGCGCTCGGCACCTTCGATGCCACGCTGACCACCATCCGCGCCCATGAGCGTGGGCCGGACGGCACGCCCAATCCCACCTATCGCTGCCTGTTCCCCGAAGCTCCCCCGCCCGGCACGGTCGCGCCCTGCGCGGAAGCGGGCGTGCTCGGTGCGCTGGCGGGCCTCGCCGGTTCGCTGGCGGCGCTGGAGACGATCCGCGCCATCGTCGGTTTCGGCGAGAGCCTGGTGGGCAAGCTGCTGATGATCGACGCGCGCTCCATGCGCTTCGAGACCCTGAGCTATGCCTATGATCCGGAAAACCCGCTGACCGGCGAAGGGCAGCGCATCACCGATCTCTCGCAACACGAGAAGGCGGCCTGAAGCGCCTTTGAGCGAAGTGGAAACCGCCTCGGTCATCAGCCGCCGGGTTGCAGCGTCTCCAGAAACCGTACGGGCGCGCCCTTTGAGGGGGCGATCAGCTCGCCTTCCCACATCACCTTGTTGCCGCGCACGAAGGTGCCGACCGGCCAGCCGGTGACTTCCTTGCCGTCATAAGGTGTCCATTGGGCGCGCGAGGCGATCCAGGCATTGGTGATGGTGGCGCGGCGCTTGAGGTCCACCACGGTGAAATCGGCGTCATAGCCGACCACGATGCGGCCCTTGCAGGCGATGTTGAACAGCCGCGCCGGGCCAGCGCTGGAGAGATCGACGAAGCGGGCGAGCGAGAGCTTGCCATCCGCCACGTGGTCCAGCATCAACGGCACCAGGGTCTGCACGCCGGTCATGCCCGAGGGGCTTTCGGGATAGGTCTTGGCCTTCTCCTCCAGCGTATGGGGCGCGTGGTCGGAGCCGAGCACGTCCACCACGCCGCTCGCGACCGCGGCCCAGATGGCATCGCGATGGCGTGCGCCGCGCACCGGCGGGTTCATCTGCGCCAGCGTGCCGAGGCGCTCGTAGCAGTCGGGCGCGGCGAGGGTGAGGTGATGGGGCGTCACTTCCACAGAGGCGACATCGCGGGCGCCGGCGAGAAATTCCATCTCCTGCGCGGTCGAGACGTGCAGCACATGCACCCGCGCGCCGACTTCGCGGGCCAAGGTTACCAGGCGCTGGGTGGCGATGAGGGCGGCGACATCGTCGCGCCAGATCGGGTGCGAGGCCGGTTTGCCCGCCATGCGCATGGATTTGCGCTCGTTGAGGCGCGGCTCGTCCTCGCAATGGAAGGCGGCGCGGCGGCGGATCACCTTAAGAATCTCACGCACGCCCAGATCGTCGGCCACCAGAAGCGAGCCGGTGGAAGAGCCGATGAAAACCTTCACGCCGGCGGCGCCGGGCAGGCGCTCCAGCTCCGGCAGGTCGCGCACATTCTCGTGGGTGCCGCCGACATAGAAAGCAAAGTCGCAATGCATGCGGTCGCGGGCGCGGGCGATCTTGTCCTCCAGCGCCGCCGCATCGGTGGTCTGGGGATTGGTGTTCGGCATCTCGAACACGGCGGTCACCCCGCCCATCACCGCCGCGCGGGAGCCGCTCTCCAGATCTTCCTTCTGCTCCAGGCCGGGTTCGCGGAAATGCACCTGCGTATCGATGACGCCGGGCAGAATGTGCAGTCCCGCGCAATCGATAGTCTCCCCGGCCTGCTTGGGCGAGAAGCTGCCGAGGGCGGCGATGCGCCCGCCGCTGACGCCGACATCCAGGACGGCTTCGCCCGCCGGGGTCACGACGGTGCCGCCCTTGAGGATGAGATCGAAGGTATCGGCCATGTCCGGGCTCACTCTAATCTGGTGGGGCGGTCTCTAATGTAGGAGCCGACCCTTGAGGGGGCTGCACCGCGGCTTTAAGTATGAAAGACGCTTCTGACAAGGACATGGCCATGCCGATTGCATATCTCGCCGACCGATCGGTGATCCACGTCGGCGGCCCGGATGCTCGCAAATTCCTGCATAATCTCATCACCTGCAACGTTGCGGGGCTTGAGGCCGGCGGCGCCCGCTTCGGCGCCCTGCTGATGCCGCAGGGTAAGATCATCGCCGATTTCTTCCTCTATGCCCCGGCCGGCGAGCCGGAGGCCTTTCTGCTGGATGTGCCGGCGGCGCTGAAGGAAGATCTGTTGAAGCGCCTTAAAATGTACCTGCTGCGCGCCAAGGTGGAGTTTACGCTGGACGAGGACCTCGCGGTCGCTGCGCGCTTCGATGCGGAAGCGCCCGCCGCGCCGCCTTCGGCGCAGGTCTTCCCCGATCCCCGGCTTGCGGCCCTGGGTGAGCGCCTGGTGCTGCCGCGCGCCGAAGCCGAGGCGCTGGCGGGCGATGCCAGTGCCTATCACGCCCACCGCATCGCGCTCGGCGTGCCGCAGGGCGGCCTCGATTTCGCCTATGGCGATGCCTTCCCCCATGAGGCGGACATGGACCAATTGGGCGGCGTCGACTTCAAGAAGGGCTGCTTCGTGGGGCAGGAGGTGGTGAGCCGCATGCAGCATCGTGGCACTGCCCGGACCCGTTCCGTGCAGGCCCTGTTCGAGTTTGCGCCCGAGGAGGGCTCGGAAATACGCGCCGGGGAGAAGACCGTGGGCCACATCGGCTCCTCCGCGCAGGGCCACGGCATTGCGCTGGTGCGGCTCGACCGCGCCGCCGACGCCAGCGCCGCCGGCCTGCCGCTGGTGGCCGGTGGGGTCGAGATCACCTTGCGCCGGCCCGATTGGGCGACCTTCCCGATGGGCGAAGCGTGAGCCTTTTGACGCCGCACGCCGACGGTAAGTGCCGCTGCCCCTGGTGCGGCACAGATCCGCTGTATGTCGCCTATCACGACACTGAATGGGGGGTGCCCGAGCGGGACGACCGCGCCTTGTTCGAGAAGCTGCTGCTGGATGGGTTTCAGGCCGGGCTCGCCTGGATCACCATCCTGCGCAAGCGCGACAATTTCCGCCGCGCCTTCGACGGCTTCGAGCCGGAGACCATCGCCCGCTACGACGCCGCTAAGATCGAAGCGCTGATGGCCGACGCGGGCATCGTGCGCAACCGCGCCAAGATCGAAGGCGCCGTTCTTTCCGCCCGCGCCTATCTCGACTGGCAGGCGCGCGGCCGCTCCTTCGCCGATCTCATGTGGAGCGCGGTGGATGGGAAGGTCCAGATGAACCGGCCGCGCACGCTGGCCGACATCCCGGCCCAGACGCCGGCTTCACTGAAGCTCTCCAAGGAATTGAAGGCGCTCGGCTTCAAGTTCGTCGGCCCCACCATCGTCTATGCCGCCATGCAGGCCTGCGGGCTGGTGAACGACCATCTGGTGGAATGTCACCGGGCGGAAATCGGCACCTAGCGCTGATCCGCCCCCGGCAGCACCCATCTGCCGTCTTTCAGCGGCAGGAAGCTGCCGTCGTCGCGGCCCACTTCCTCGGCGATGCGGGCGTTGAGCTTGGCGTTCATCGCCATCACGAGGTCGCGGTTTGCGCCCTGGTGGGCAAGGTTGCGCTTTTCTTCCGGATCTTCCTTGAGATCGTAGAGTTCGAGGTCGTTGAGCGCGAGCAGGTCCTCATAGGTGGCGGGCGTGTTGAACGCGATCGGGGCGAAATAGCGCGAGAAGCGATAGCGTCCGTCGAACAGGCTGCGGATGGCGCAGCGCTGGTTGAAGTCGGGCTCGTATTGCTCCAGCCACGCGCGCTTCTGCGCCGCCGTGGCATCGGGCGAACGGGTAATCGCCTCCATCCGCGTGATCCATTTCGCGTCCTGGAACAGCAGCATGTCGTAGCAGAACAGGGCGCCGGGCCGCAGCGTCTCGGGCGCGGCTTTCGCCGGCGCCTTGAGCAAGGGGGAGAAATCCCGCCCCGCCAGTCCCTCGCCCGCCGCCTTCACCTGGTCTGCCGAAAGCCCGGTGAGCGCGAGCAGGGTCGGCGTGAGGTCCACCTGGGACGTGACGGCTTGGCACGTGGTGCCACCGGGATAGGCGGGATGCACCACGACGAGAGGCAAATGGTTCTGCTCGCGATAGGTGGAATTGCCCTTGCCGCGCATCTGGTGCGCACCGCCCAATTCGCCATGGTCGGCGGTGAAGACGATGATGGTGTTCTCGTCCATGCCGGTCTGCTGCAGCGCCTTGAGCACCGTGTCCACCTGCCGGTCGCAGTCGCGAATACAGTTGAAATAATAATCCCGCAGCACCCGCCAGCGCCGGTCCTCGTCCGGCCATGCGCCCACCAGCGTGTCCTGCACGTCCTGATAGATCAGGTGCGCCGGCGGGCGGCCGGGCGCGTCGAAGGGCTGGCTGCGGGTGGAGGGCAGCGGCGCGTCCCATTTGGCGGCGTAAAGGTCGTCGCCGGGCGGCCGGGCGATGGCCATGGCGGATTTTTTGCCCTGCACGGTTTCGCCCGGCAGGTCGGAATTCACGTACATGACGTCGTGCGGATTGACGAAATTCACCGCCAGATACCAGGGCGTCCCGGCTTCCTTCAGCTTCAGCCCCTTGGTGCGCATCCAGCGCTCCACGAAGGCCGAGGTGGTGGCGTCGTAATCATAGCCGCCGAGCGTGGTGTCGGTGATGTCGCCGAACCCGAAGAAGTCCTGGAAGCCGTAGCTTTCCATGGTTTTGCGATACTCGGCCATGGGCGCCTCGTCGGCGTGCTTGGCCTTGTCGAGATTATAGGAGAGGTGCCACTTGCCCTGATAGGCGGCGTGATAGCCGAGCTGGGCGAGGCGATGGCCGATGGTTTTGATGCTGGTGGCCATGTCCGCCTGCCAGGGCGAATTGGCATTGTCGAACACGCCGGTGTGGGGAATGTGCAGGCCGGTATAAATGGTCGAGCGCGCCGGCGAGCAGACGCAGGAGGCCGCCTGATGGTTCGCGAACGAAATGCCGTTCGCCTTCAGCCATTCGCGCGCCGGCACCGGGAACGGCCATTTTTCGAAATAATGCTCCTGGTCCACCAGGATGAAGAGGATGTTGTACCCCGCCGGCGGGCGCTCGGGCGCCACGCTCACCGCTGGGCGGGAGGCGGATTTTGCGGGCTGGGCGCTCGCGAGATCGGGCAGGAGATGGGCGCCGAGCAGAGCCGCGCCGCTGCCCACAAGAAGGCGCCGGGCGGGATTTTGCGGGCGGTTTTCCTCGCCCGAAACCTGTAATGGGGATGAAGCCTGCGATGGGGATGTCGGATCCGACGTCTTATCCTCGGCCACGTGCGCCTCCCGGCTTCCGCCTCGGTTGTGCCGGGCGGAGAATGCCGCACCTTGAGCCGGGCGGGAAGAGACCGGGGGCCGCCTATTTTCCGTCGAGTCGCTTGGTGAAGATGATGCGCGGCTCCTCGATATAGCCGCTGGCGGCGTAGAAGGCGCGCACCTGCTCGTTTTCTGGGCGCACAAGCAGCATCAGCTTGGGCACGCCGCGCGCTTTCAGCCAATCCTCGGCGGTGTGCGCGAGCGCCCGGCCGAGGCCTTGGCGGGTGAGGTCCGGGTCCACGGCGAGATAATAGATCCAGCCCCGGTGCCCGTCGTGGCCCACCATCACCGAGCCAACCACCGCGCCGGCAGCGTCGCGGGCGACGAGAATGGTGGAATGGGGGCCGCGCCGGGCGAGCGCGATGTCGGCGCGCGGGTCGTTCCAGGGGCGCACCAGACCGGCGCGCTCCCACAGAGACACCAGGGCGTCCACATCGGTGTCGCGCATGTGGCCGATGGGCAGAGCGTGGACCTGCGGCGCACGGGTATCGGTCGCGATGTCGTCCATGTCAGTCGTCCTCGAAGGAGAGCGGGCGCGGGGCGGCGGCGCGGCCGAGCCGGTCGGCGATGGCTTCCCCGAGGCCGTCGCGCGGCAGGGGTACCACGGCGATGCCTTGGGCGCGAAGGCTGTCGAGATGGCGCAGCGCTCCGTAGAGCCGGGCGGCGGCCTCCACGAGGTCGCCCGAGGGGCTGAGATCGAAAATGGCGACCGCCACGTCCGCACCGGGCGGGCGCATGCCGGCGAAGGTCAGGAGCGCCTCGCCCGGCTTCACCTCGCGCGCGTCGAGCCGCACCGGGGCGTGCGGCGCGTAATGGGAGGCGAGGCGGCCCGGCGCGGACGGCCGCTCGGCATCGTCCTGGGCCGCATCGGGCAGGGCGACGCCGAGCACCGCCGCGATGGCGCCGCGCGAGAGGCCGCCCGGCCGCAGCAAAGCGGGATGGGCCCCGGTGCAGTCGACGATGGTGGATTCCACGCCCACACGCGTCGGGCCGGCATCCAGGATCGCGTCGATCCGCCCGTCGAGATCGGCGCGCACATGGGCGGCATCGGTGGGCGAGACATGGCCGGAGCGGTTGGCGCTCGGCCCCACCACCGGCACGCCGGCGGCGCGCAGCATGGCCAGGGTCGCCGGATGGGCCGGCACCCGCAGGGCGATGGTGGACAGTCCGGCGCGGGCAAGGTCGCACACCGCGCCGGTGTCGCGATAGGGCACGACGAGGGTGAGCGGTCCCGGCCAGAAAGCTGTAGCGAGCGCTTGCGCGGCGGGGGAGAACACGCCCAGCCGCTCGGCGGCTGCGGTATCCGGCACGTGGGAAATCAGGGGATTGAAGGCGGGGCGCCCCTTGGCGGCATAGACCTGCGCCACCGCCTGCGCATTGCCGGCATCGGCGCCGAGGCCATAGACGGTTTCGGTGGGGAAGGCGACCACGCCGCCTGCCCGCAGCAGGCGTGCCGCCTCGTCCGCCGCAGCGTCGCCCGATCCCGTGGCGTCGAGCAGATGCGTGCGTTTCGGGGCGGGGCCGGTGGCGGTCATGAATGCTGCTCCACGGCCCCTACGACGAAAGCGGGTGGGACCGGGTCTTGACTAGGGATCGTCGAGGCGCCGAATTGGGCCCAACGTTCGCCGTCACGGCTTAAGGCCGGCTTATGCGAGTGGTCAAGGCGCATGTGGCGCCGCAACAGGTTTCGGAGGTGATGATGCCCTATCGTGCGCCCGTGGAGGATGTGTCCTTCTTCCTCAAGCACTGCACGTCGCTGCCGCACCTCATCGAGACCGGTGCGGTGGACCTTTCGTTCGACCTCATCGACAGCGTGCTGGAGGAAGCCGGCAAGTTCGCCGCGCAGGTCATCGAGCCGTTGGACCGGGTGGGCGACACCAAGGGCAATGTGCTGAAGGACGGCGCGGTCACCACCGCCCCCGGCTGGCGCGAGGCTTATTCCGCGTGGACGCAGGCGGGCTGGAACAGCGTCGCGGCGGAAGAAAAATTCGGCGGCCAGCATCTGCCCAGCGTCGTGACCTCGGCGCTGAACGAATTCTGGAACAGCGCCTCGCCCGCATTCGGCATCGGCCCGGTGCTGACCATGGGCGCCATCGAGGCGCTGACCACCCACGGCTCGACGGCCTTGCAGGGCCTGTTCCTGGAGAAGCTGGTCTCGGGCACCTGGACCGGCACCATGAACCTCACCGAGTCGCAGGCCGGCTCCGACCTTGCCGCCCTGCGCGCCCGAGCGGAGCGGGCAGGGGACCGCAGCTATCGCATCTTCGGCACCAAGATCTTCATTTCCTACGGCGAGCACGACATCGCCGAGAACATCGTCCATCTCGTGTTGGCGCGCCTGCCCGACGCGCCCGCCGGAACGCGCGGCATCTCGCTGTTCGTGGTGCCGAAAGTCCTGGTGAATGCGGACGGCACGCTCGGCGCGCGCAACGACGTGGCCTGCGTCGGGCTGGAGCACAAGCTCGGCCTGCATGGCTCGCCCACCTGCACCATGGTGTTCGGCGACAAAGGGGAAGGCGCGGTCGGCTATCTCGTGGGCGAGGAAAATCGCGGCCTCGCCTGCATGTTCACCATGATGAACAACGCCCGCCTCGCGGTCGGCATCCAGGGCGTGGCGGTGGCCGAGCGCGCCACCCAGCGCGCCATCGCCTTCGCCCAGGAGCGCCGGCAGGGCAAGGCGCAGAGCTGGCACGGCGAGGGGATGAGCCCGATCATCGCCCATCCCGACGTGAAGCGCATGCTGCTCACCATGCGGGCGGAGACCGACGCGGCGCGCGCTATCTGCCTGATGACCGCCGATGCGCTCGACCGCGCGCGGCGCACCGACGATCCCATTGCCAAGGCGGCGGCGACGGCGGAAGCGAGCCTGCTGACACCGGTGGCCAAGGCCTTCTCCACCGACATGGGCATCGAGGTCGCCTCCACCGGCATCCAGGTGCACGGCGGCATGGGCTATATTGAGGAGACGGGCGCGGCTCAGCATCTGCGTGATGCGCGCATCTTCGCCATTTACGAGGGCACGAACGGCATCCAGGCGATCGACCTCGTCACCCGCAAGCTGCCCCAGGAGGGCGGCGACGTGGTGGCGAAGTTGATCGCCGATTATCGCGATGTCGCGGAAGCCGTCGCGGCGCTGAACGCGCCGGAATTCGGCCGCGCCGGGGAACAACTCGCCGCCGCGGTGGACGCGCTCGGCCGCGCCACGCGGGTGATGCTGGATTGGCTCTCCGACGAACAATCCGCCAATGTGCTGGCGGGCGCGACGCCCTATCTGCGCCTGTTCGCCCGCGCCGCCGGCGGCGCCTATCTGGCGCGCACCGCGCTCGCCGCCCATGCGGCCATCGCGGCCGGCGAGAGCGACCCGCGCCATGCGCGGCGGGTGCTGGTGGCGCGCTTCTTCGCCGAGGATCTGTGCCCGCAGGCGCTGGGCCTGGAGGCGGCGGTAGTGTCGGGCGGCGAGGCGGTGCTTCAGAGCGAGGCGGCGCTGGTGCTGTGAGCGCCGGGGCGGCTTTCTCGGCTCAATGCCCCGGCAGTACCAGCACCGTGGGCTTGGCCGGCAAGGTTTCGCGCGCGAGCATCACGGTGGGCGAGGTCTGCCGGGTGATGGCGTAATCCTCCCCCAGCCGGGAGAGAAAGCGATCCAATCCCCATGCGCTGAAATAGTGCATGGGGATGACCAGGGGCGCGTTGATCGCCTTCAGCGTTTCCTTCATGCCCTCGATATCCAGCGTATAGGAGCCGTCGACCGGTGCCAGCACCACGTCGATTCGCCCGAGCGCCTCGATATGGTCGGGCGTCAGCACATGGTGCAGATGCCCGAGATGGGCGATGCATAGCCCTGCCACCTCGAACACGAACATGGAATTGGCATCATATTCGGTGCCCGCGCCACGCCGGATATTGGTCGGCACGTTGCGGATCCACACATCCTCGACCGTGAGGTCGTGATGCGCCGGCTGGCCGTTCTCGCCCCAGCCGCGCAGCACATAGGCGATGCCGGGATCGGGACTGTTGGTGTAATGGGTGTCGTGGGCTCGGTTCATGGTGACGATCATCGGCACGATGTCGGGGCGGACATAATCATTGTAATCGGTGGCGATCGTCACGCCGGCCGGGCTCTCGATCAGGAAGGTGGCATGGCCGACGAAGGTGAGGCGGACCTGCCGGCCCTCATCCGCCCGCCGCTCGTCCGCAACCTTCCGGAACGCGGCGCGCCAGACGCGCGGGGCCTCATTCGCCACCATGCGCGGACATTTCTCCGGCGGCTCGGCGGCTCGGGCGAAGATGCCCATGGGGAAGGCGAACGACAGCATCGTGCCCACAAGCGCCGCCAGTAGCCGCATGGATCGAGCCTCCCGCGTCCGGGTGTCCGGACCCCTGATGACCGCACACAAGGGCCGCCTGCGCAATTGCCCGGATTTCAAACCGTCGTGACGGCGCGGACGCGGATTTCGTTGCGGCGCGAAAGTGGCGGTGGAACTCTGCGGCGGTCTGTGGCCTTTCTAGCGTGAGCGCAGCCGACGGGGCCCGCGCGCAAGAGGTGCGGACATGACTTTGGATTTCGTGATCCTCCAGCCGATCGTCGCCCTGGTGGCGGGCATCCTGATTCTGCTGTTTCCCCGCCTGCTCAATGTGCTTGTGGCTATCTATCTGATTTTGATCGGCATTCTTGGGCTGGTGCCGCATTGACAGGTAAAATGATTGCCTGCGCCTAAGGGTGCAGTTGAAGGCTGGGCCTGAGCGGGCTAAAGCATCCGCGCTCTTTGAAATGCGCGTCACCCTAAGGGATCTCCAGATGACGAAATGGGTCTACTCCTTCGGCGATGGTAAGGCCGAGGGGAAAGCCGAGATGCGGAACCTGCTCGGCGGTAAGGGTGCGAACCTTGCCGAAATGGCCAATCTGGGCCTGCCCGTTCCTCCCGGCTTCACCATTCCGACCGAGGTCTGCACCTATTATTACGCGCATGGCGAGACCTATCCCCCCGAGCTGAAGGCGGACGTGGACGCGGCGCTGGCCCATGTGGGCGCGCTCACCGGCCGGACCTTCGGCGATCCCGCGAACCCGCTTCTGGTCTCCGTGCGCTCCGGCGCCCGCGCCTCCATGCCCGGCATGATGGATACGGTGCTGAACCTCGGCCTCAACGACGAGACCGTGGAAGCCGTCGCCAAGGCCGCCGGCGACCGCCGCTTCGCCTATGACAGCTACCGCCGCTTCATCACCATGTATTCCGACGTGGTGCTGGGCGTGGACCACCACCATTTCGAAGACCTGCTGGAATCCTACAAGCTCAAGCACGGCCACACGCTCGACACCGACCTTTCGGCGGACGATTGGGCGGCGCTGGTGGTGCAATACAAGGCCAAGGTCCAGCAGGAACTGGGAACCCCGTTCCCGCAGGACCCGCATGCCCAGCTCTGGGGCGCCATCGGCGCGGTGTTCGGCTCCTGGATGAACCAGCGCGCCATCACCTATCGCCGCCTGCACGCGATTCCCGAAGCCTGGGGCACGGCCGTGAACGTGCAGGCCATGGTGTTCGGCAACATGGGCGAGACCTCGGCCACCGGCGTCGCCTTCACCCGCAACCCCTCCACCGGCGAACACGCGCTCTATGGCGAGTTCCTGGTGAACGCACAGGGCGAGGACGTGGTGGCGGGCATCCGCACGCCGCAAGACCTCACCGAGAAGGCCCGCAAGGAAGCCGGCTCCGAGAAGCCCTCCATGGAACGGGCCCTGCCCGAGGCGTTCAAGGAATTCGAGCGCATCTCCAAGGTGTTGGAAACCCATTATCGGGACATGCAGGATCTGGAGTTCACCGTCGAGCAGGGCAAGCTCTGGATGCTCCAGACGCGCTCCGGCAAGCGCACCGCCAAGGCGGCGCTGCGCATCGCGGTGGAACTGGCGGCCGAGGGCCTGATCACCCAGGAAGAGGCGGTCGCCCGCGTCGATCCCGCCTCGCTCGACCAATTGCTGCATCCGGCCATCGACCCCAAGGCCGAGCGCAAGGTGGTGGCGAGCGGCCTCCCGGCCTCGCCCGGCGCTGCCGCCGGTGCCATCGTGTTCTCCGCCGACGAGGCGGAAGCCATGAAGGAGCAGGGCCGCAAGGTGATCCTGGTCCGGGTGGAAACCTCGCCCGAGGACATCCACGGCATGCACGCCGCCCAGGGCATCCTCACCTCGCGGGGCGGCATGACCTCCCACGCGGCGGTGGTCGCGCGCGGCATGGGCAAGCCCTGCGTCTCCGGCGCCGGCTCGTTGCGCATCGATTATGCCGCGCAGACCCTGACGGTCTCAGGCCAGGTGTTCAAGAAGGGCGATATCCTCACCATCGACGGTTCCACCGGCCAGGTGCTGGCGGGCGAGGTGGCGATGCTCCAGCCCGAATTGTCGGGCGAGTTCGCCACCCTGATGGGCTGGGCCGACAAGGTGCGCCGCCTGAAGATCCGCGCCAATGCGGAAACCCCGGCCGACGCCCGCATGGCCCGCTCGTTCGGCGCCGAGGGCATCGGCCTGTCGCGCACCGAGCACATGTTCTTCGATGCCGGCCGCATCCTCGCCGTGCGCGAGATGATCCTGGCCGACGACGAGGCCGGCCGCCGTTCGGCGCTGGCCAAGCTGCTGCCCATGCAGCGGGCGGATTTCGTCGAGCTGTTCGAGATCATGAAGGGCTTGCCCGTCACGATCCGCCTGCTCGACCCGCCGCTGCACGAGTTCCTGCCCCACACGGATGAGGAAGTGGCGGAAGTCGCGAAAAGCCTCAATGTGGACGTGGAGCGCATCCAGCGTCGCCAGAAGGAGCTGCATGAGGTCAACCCCATGCTCGGCTTCCGCGGCTGCCGCATCGCCATCGCCTTCCCCGAGATCGCGGAAATGCAGGCGCGCGCCATCTTCGAGGCGGCGGTGATCGCCGCCAAGAGCACGGGCGAGGCGATCGTCCCGGAAATCATGGTGCCGCTGATCGCCACCAAGGCCGAGTTCGACATCGTCAATGCCGTGATCCAGAAGACCGCCAAGGCAGTCGAGGAAGAGACCGGCGCCAAGCTCGCCTTCCAGGTGGGCACCATGATCGAGTTGCCGCGCGCCTGCCTGCGGGCCGAGGAGATCGCCGAGACGGCGGAGTTCTTCTCCTTCGGCACCAACGATCTGACCCAGACCTGCTACGGCGTCTCGCGCGACGATGCGGGCACCTTCCTTGGCCCCTATGTCCAGAAGGGCATCATCGAGGTGGACCCCTTCGTCTCCATCGACGTGGACGGCGTGGGCGAATTGGTGAAGATCGGCGTCGAGCGCGGCCGCAAGTCGCGCCCCAACATCAAGCTCGGCATCTGCGGCGAGCATGGTGGCGATCCGGCCTCGGTGGCCTTCTGCGACGAGGTGGGCCTCGACTATGTGTCGTGCTCGCCGTTCC
Organism: Roseixanthobacter psychrophilus; assembly: GCF_043195195.1. Taxonomy (NCBI): domain Bacteria; kingdom Pseudomonadati; phylum Pseudomonadota; class Alphaproteobacteria; order Hyphomicrobiales; family Xanthobacteraceae; genus Roseixanthobacter; species Roseixanthobacter psychrophilus. The sequence goes on along the minus strand of NZ_JBAFWT010000001.1, from coordinate 359,881 downwards.
GCGTCCCCATCGCCCGCCTCGCGGCGGCGCAGGCGGCGCTGGGCAAGAAGGCCGCCAGCCAAGCGTGAGCGCCAAGCCTGAGCGGCCGCGTCATGAGTTTCGGAAAAGGCGGGCATTGGCCCGCCTTTTCTGTTTCCGCCGGCGGCACTGCCGCAACAGGCGCGCGCTTCAGACGAACGCTTCGCATCCCGCTGCGGCGACGCGGGGCGAAGGCGGTCATTGCCGCGCGCGGGCTGCGCCCTCAGGCGGCTTTGACGGCAATGGTCTTCTCGCCGTTCTTCGCCTCGGCGGTCTTCGGCAAGGTCACGGTCAGTACGCCCTTGGCGAACTGGGCCTCGATCTTGTCGGCATCCACGCCATCCGGCACGCGGAAGGAGCGGACGAAGGAGCCGTAGCGGCGCTCGGAGATGAAATAATCCTTCTCCCGCTCTTCCTTCTGCTCTTTCTTCTCTCCCTTCAGGGTGAGGATGCCGTTGGCGAGCTTCACCTCCACGTCCTTCTCCTCCAGGCCGGGCAGTTCGGCGGAAATTTCGTAGGCGGCGGGCTTCTCCGAGACGTCGACCGCCGGCACGAGATCCAGCATCCCCTTGCGCGGCCAAGCCAGCTCGGGCGCCACGAGGCGCGAGAAGGGCAGGCGCCATTCCCCGGTCTGGAAGGTATCGAAAAGATGGTCGATCTCGCGGCGCAGATTTTCGAACGGAAGGCCGCGCGTCGCGGGTGCGGGAGCGGGAACGGTTTCGGTCTTGATGCTGAGTTTGGTCGGTTCGGACATGGTCGGTCTCCTTATCGGAAGAGACGCGGATGGCCCATGCTGAGCCATCCGCAGGTTCTCCCCGCAGGCAAGAGCGCCAGCCGGGAGATGTCGCGGGCGGTTGGGGAGAGTCGTACCTTCGCCGGGGGAATGACGCGCGGCGCCTAGCGCCACAGCGGCACGACTTCACGGCGCCCGCGACGCCATGGATGGAAGCGCCGATGGCGATCGCCGGCCTTGATCGGGATCAAGGACCCGCTGGCATCTTCGGCGTTTCATACCTTTGGGTTGCATAAGGCGACTGGGGCAGGTGCTGGAGGTCTGGTAATGACCGGCGCGCATGCCCATCTCCAGGAAAGGAGACAGGCCATGATGTCCACGATAATGATGATCGCCCTGCTATCGATCCCCGCCGCCATGACCCTTGCCACGCTGCGGCGGATGGCGGAGCCGGCACGCGTCCCGGTTCGGGTGCAGGCACGCCGCCGCCCCTATTGATTCCGCGCGAAACGGCACCGCGTCTTGCGCGCCGGCAGGCAGCGGACGGAAAGGACAGAGCAGATGGAACATGTGCACATTCCCTGGAAGGGCTGGGTGCTGGTCTGCGACGGTGCGAAGTCGCTTCTCTTCCGCAATGACGGCGATGCGGAATTGCTCAACCTGAAAGCCGTCGATGTTCTTTCTCAGCCGGACGCGCCGGCCCGGGACCTCGGCACCGAACGGCCGGGCCGGGTTTACCAGTCCCATGGCGCCGCGCGGAGCGCGGTGGGCGACGTGGACCGCCACGCGCAGGCCGAGGCGGATTTTCTCGCCGCTCTCGCCATCCAGCTCGGCAAGATCGTGCAGCAAAACGAGGTGAATAGCCTCGTTATCGTCGCCCCGCCCCGGGCGCTGGGCATCCTGCGCAAGCATCTTCCACCGGCCGTGCGGGATGTGCTGACGGCCGAGGTGCCGAAGGACCTCGCCTCGCTGTCGACGCCGGAGATCGAGCGGCACCTCGCCGCCTGATCGTCCTTTGTGCGAACCTCAGCCCAGTATCTCCCGAACCATCGGAATGACCTTGGTGCCGTAAAGCTCGATGCACCGCATCAGCCGGTCGTGAGGGATGGGGCCTGCCGAATATTTCAGATCGAACCGGTCGAGCTCGAGGGCCTGCACCGTCGCCGCGATCTTGCGGGCGACGGTTTCGGGGCTGCCGACGTAGAGCGACCCGTGCTCGATCTCGTTGTCGAACTCGTCCCGCCCCATTGGCGGCCAGCCGCGCTCGGCGCCGATGCGGTCGCGCATCGCCTTGTAGTCATCGAACAGTTCCTCCCGCGCCCGCGCGTCCGTGTCCGCGACATAGCCGGGCGAATGGGCGCCCACCGGCAGGCGGGCCTTTTCAAGCTGCCCGAGCGCGCTGTGATACAGGTCCACATAGGGCCTGAACCGCTTGGGATCACCGCCGATGATGGCGAGCATGAGCGGCAGGCCATAGCGAGCCGCCCGCACCACGGATTCCGGGGTGCCACCGACCCCGATCCAGGTCTTCAGCGTTCCGCGCTCGATCGGCGGGAATACCGCCTGGTCCTTCAGCTGCGTGCGGTGCGTGCCTTGCCAAGTAACAGGTTGATTGGAAATGAGCGCCGCGAACAGGTCCAGCTTTTCCGAGAACAGGGTCTCGTACTGGTTCATGGGGAAGCCGAACAGGGGGAAGCTCTCGGTGAAGGATCCGCGGCCGAGGATCACTTCGGCACGCCCGTTGGAGAGCGCATCCAGTGTCGAGAAGCGCTGGAATACGCGGATCGGATCGTCGGAGGAGAGCACGGTGACGGCCGATCCGAGGCGGATGCGCGTGGTCTGGCCGGCGATTGCCGCCAGCACCACGTCGGGTGCGGAGATGGCGAAGTCCGCGCGGTGATGCTCGCCGAGGCCGATGAAATCCACGCCGACGCTGTCGGCGAGCACGGCCTCGGCGACGATATCGCGGAGCACCTGGGCATGGGGCAGAAGGGCCCCGTCCGCGCCGCGCGTGACGTCGCCGAACGTATCTAGGCCAAGTTCGAGATGGGACACGGGAGAAGTCTCCGATAAGGCGTTGCGGCTTCATATCAGAGTTTTTGACAGGCTATTTTTGCGCTGCTGCAATGTTTCGTTGCAAATGTGCCAGCGTTGTTGCGTGGCGGGCAGAAAGACGCCGCCCGCTCCCGCTCCGAGGGCCTGAAGCGGGAGTGTCTGTCCTGCTTTTCAGTGCGCGCCGGCGGTACTGACCGCGCCCTTGCGGGTGAGCAGCACTGCGAAGGCGGCAATCAGCAGCATTGCGCCGATAATGGCGAAGGTGTCGCTGTAGCTCATCACGAGGGCCTGCTGCTTCACCACCTTGCCGAGATAGATCACCGCCTGATGGCGCGCCATGTCCGGGTCGGGGACGCCGTGCGCCATGAAATAGCCCTGCATGGTGGCGAGCCGCTCCTGCACGGCGATGCCGAACTCCGTCACCGACTGGCCGATCACGTTCGAGTGGAACTGCTCGCGCTTGGTGACGATGGTGGCGAGCGCCGCGGTTCCGACCGCGCCGCCGAGGTTGCGCAGCATGTTGAAGATGCCGGATGCGGCAGCGCTGTCCGCCCGCGCGATGCTGCGCATGGCGATGCCGCTGAGCGGCGCGAGGATCACCGCTTGGCCGACGGCGCGCACGATGTTGGGCCAGAAGAGCTGATCGCCCCCATAATTCACGCTCATATGGGTGTTCATGAAGCAGCTCGTCGCGAAGATCGCCAGCCCGGCGAACACCACATAGCGCGCATCCACCCGCGTCAGCAGCATCGGCACCAGCGGAATCAGGATGAGCTGCGGCAGGCCCACCCAGGCCATGACCGAGCCGATCTGTTCGGAATTATAGCCCTGCACCTGCCCGAGATATTGCGGCAGGATGAAAACCGAGCCGTAGAGCGCGAAGCCCACCATCACGTTTGCGACCGTGCCGAGGGCAAAATTGCGGTCCGCGAGCACGCGCAGGTTCACGGCCGGCTTCTTCACGTTGAACTCGATGATGAGGAACAAGGCCAGGAACACCACGGCCACCACCGCAATGCGGGTGATGAAGGGCGAGCCGAACCAATCGTTCTTGTTGCCCTCTTCCAGCACGGTCTGCAGCGCCGCGAGGCCGATCGCCATGGTGCCGATGCCGAGCCAGTCGCCCTCCTTCAGCAGCGGCAGGTTCATGGGCTCGCGGTCGAGCGTGAAGAACAGCGCCGTGAGCATGAAGGCGCCGGGCACCAGGTTGATGAAGAAGATGTACTGCCAGCCGTAATTCTCGGTCAGATAGCCGCCGATGGTGGGACCGATGGCTGGCGCGAAGGTGGCGGTGAGCGCGAACATGGCCATGCCCACCGGCTGCTGGGACTTGGGCAGCTTGGTCAGCGTGTAGGTGAAGGCCATGGGGATCATGACGCCGCCACAAAACCCCTGGAAGCCGCGCAGCACGATCATCTGGCTCAAGTTCTGTGCGAACGCGCAGGCGACCGAGAAGGCGAGGAACAGCGCCGCGTTCACCATCAGGAACCGGCGGAAGGAAAACACCCGGCTGAGATAATCGGTGAGCGGAATGACGATGATCTCGCCGATCAGATAGGCGGTGGAGATCCAGGCGCCATTGTCCGCGCCGGTGCCGATGCCGCCCTCGATATTGGCGAGGGAGGAATTGGTGATCTGGATGTTCAGCACCGCCATGAACGCGCCGAGCATGGTGCCCATGACTGCGATCCAGACCCGGGTCGTGGCCTTGTCCTGTATCGGCGCGGGGGCGGATGTGGTGGCTTGGGACATGATGTCAGTCCGGCGGCGCGGCGTTCGCGCCTCAGTTCGAATGGTGCGGTCCGGGGCACCTCGGTCAGGATGCGCGGCGTTCGCGCACGGTTTTAATGGCGCGGGTCGGGCTGCGGTGTCAGGACGCGTCGGCGGTCGTCTGAGCGGGCGGCTTCACGGTGACGGTGGGCACCACCGACATGCCGGGGCGCAGCCGGCCAGCGAGCGGGCCCTGCGGATCGACGGTGATCTTCACAGGGATGCGCTGGACGATTTTTGTGAAATTACCGGTGGCATTGTCCGGGGGCAGCAAGGCGAAGATCTGTCCGCTCGCCGGCGCGACGCTGTCCACGTGGCCGGTCACCTCCTGGCCGGGAAAGGTGTCCACCTCGATCGAGACCTTCTGGCCCTTGCGGACGTCGGTGAGCTGGGTTTCCTTGAAATTGGCGATGATATAGGCGCCCTGGGCCGGCACGAGCGCCATCAATTGGGTGCCCGCCTGCACGAACTGGCCCACCCGCAGGCTGCGATTGCCCACCACGCCGTCCTCGGGCGCGACGATCTGCGTGTAGCTCAAGTTGAGCTGGGCCTGCTGGAGCAGCGCCTCGTTATGGGCGAGCGTGGCCTTTGCCTTGTCGAGTTGGGCGTTGAGGGTGTTGACCTGCTTCTGGGATGCGACCAGCGCGGCCTGGTCCTTCTGCACCGTCGCCTCGGCGGCGGCGATCTTGGCGGTGGCCTGTTGCGCATTCTGCAGGCTGCCGAAGCCGCTCTTGGCCAGAGTGTTGTAGCGCGCGCTATCCTGCTGGGCGAAGGTGGCGTTGGCCTTGTCGGTGTCGAGCGTGGCGCGGGCGCCGTCGATCACCGCCTTCTGCTGGTCGAGCAGGGCCTCGGTGTTGGCGATGTCGGCCTTCGCGCCCGCCACGTCCGCCTGTGCCTGATCGAGCGCCACCTGATAGTCGCGGTCGTCGATGCGGGCGAGCACCTGGCCCTTGCGCACGGCCTCGTTGTCCCCCACCAGGACGGCGCCGATATAGCCGCCGACCTTGGGCGCCACGGTCACCACGTCGGCCTGCACATAGGCATCGTCGGTGGATTCCTGGAACCGGCCCACGGTCCAATACTGCCAGCCGAAATAGCCTCCGCCCGCGAGCAGGGCGAGGATGGCGGCGGAGGCCAGCAGGCGCTTGTGGGACCGGCGCGGCGGCGCGGTGCCGGTGTCGTCGGCGGGCGCCAGCTCCGCTGACGCGGGCGGAGGAACGGCTTCGGATGGCGGAACCGGCCGCTCGGGCTTCAGTTCCGCTGGGTTGGTGGTGCGGGTCATGTCCGTTGTCTCCTCGCCGCGCCGCGGTGGTCCGGCGTCGCAGCGGTGTAACGCTTTACGAAACGAATTCGTTTCCTATATATGCCCAAAGTAATCTGGGCTTCAAGTCGCGAGGAGCGGGTATTTGTCGAAAGCCACTGCCGCCCCGTCGGTGTCGCCTCCGTCCGTGGAAGGCGCGTGTACGGGGGAGACGATTGCCTGCAACCGCCCGCGCGGGCGCCCCCAGGTGCGGCCGGATGCGGAGACCGCGCGGCTCGTATTGCAGGCGGCCGAGACGTCGTTTGCCGAACGCGGCTATGCCGACACCACCATCGACGAGGTAGCCAAGGCGGCCGGGGTGGCGAAGAAAACCGTCTATCGCCTGTTCGGCGGCAAGGCGGACCTGCTGGGCGGCATCATCCGCGCGCGGGCCGATACCTTCACCATGAGCATCGAGGCGGAAACCGACGACATCCCGCTCGACGTCGCCCTGTTCGACATCTTGGAGAAGTTCACGCACCTCGTGCTCTCGCCGGAGGCCATCGCCCAGAATCGTCTGAGCACCGCCGAGGCGCTGCGCTTCCCGGAGGTCGCCGCCGCCTTCTACGAACACGGCCGCCTCCACACCACGAAGGCCCTGGCGGACTGGCTCGCCCATCAGTGCGAGCGGGGATTGATCAGGCTTGACGATCCCTTCACCGCCGCCAGCATCCTGCTGAGCATGGCGGCGGACGAGCCGCTGCGCCGCACCACCCTCGGCATCGCCGCTCCGGCCTTCGACGCCGTGAGCCGAAGCCGCATCGCCACCTGCGTGTCGCTGTTCCTGGACGGCTGCCGCACGACTGCGTGACGCTGTCCCCGCAACCCTTGAGCCGCCTCAAAATGATTCCGTGGTTCGGCGGATATGGTATGTCAGGGAAGAAACAATCTGGACCTGACGCCAAATGTCCACGCTGCTCATCACGCATCCCGCCGGCCTCGACCATGTCACCCCTCCCGGCCATCCCGAGCGCGTGGACCGCCTGAAAGTCCTGGACCGGATCTTCGAGCAGGAGAAATTCTCCACCCTGCTGCGCGAACTGGCGCCGCGCGGCGAACGCGAAGACATCATCCGCGTCCATCCCGAGGATTTTGTCGACGGCCTCGCCGCCGCCTCGCCGGAGAGCGGGCTGGTGCGCATCGATTCCGATACGGTGATGGCGCCGGGCAGCTGGGAAGCGGTGCTGCGCGCCGTCGGCGGCGCCTGCTACGCGGTCGACGAGGTGATGGAGGGCAAGGTGAACAATGCCTTCGTCGCCATGCGCCCGCCCGGCCATCATTGCGAAACCCGGCGCCCGATGGGCTTCTGCCTGCTCAACCAGGTGGCCATCGCCGCCCGCCACGCCCAGGCGAAATATGGTCTGAAGCGGGTCGCCATCGTCGATTTCGACGTGCACCACGGCAACGGCTCCCAGGAGATCTTCTGGGCCGACGACAGCGTGATGTATTGCTCCACCCACGAGATGCCGCTCTATCCCGGATCCGGCGCGGTGAGCGAGAACGGCGCCGCCAACACCATCGTCAACGCGCCGCTGCGCTCGGGCGACGACGGGGTGAAGTTCAAGGAGGCGATGGAAAGCCGCATCCTGCCGCGGCTCAATAATTTCGCGCCTGAACTGATCCTGGTTTCGGCCGGCTTCGACGCCCATGTGCGCGATCCGCTCGCGTCCCTGCGCCTGGTGGACACCGATTTCGCCTGGATCACCAAGCGCTTGATGGAGATCGCCGACAAGCAGGCCGAGGGCCGCCTGGTCTCGGTGCTGGAGGGCGGCTACGACCTCGAGGGCCTGGCTTCTTCCGCCTCCGCCCATGTCACCGCGCTGATGCACGGCTGAGCGGGCCCTCACCGGGCTCCCGCCCTGGGAGGGCCTCAGCGCCGCTCGCCGCTCGGCAGGTAGGGCTGGAGCGCGTGCGCCAGCTTGGAGGGCGTGAGCGACTGCAGCCACACCTTTCCCGGCCCGGTCAGCTCGGCAAGGAACAGGCCGTCGCCGCCGAACAGCACGTTGCGCACGCCGCGCATGGTGGTGATCTCGAACCCGACGCCTTCCTCGAACATGCCGACATGGCCGGGATGCACCAGCAATTGCTGGCCCGCCTCCAGCGTGTAGGCGACGATCTCTCCGCCGAGTTCCACGAATGCCGGCCCCTGCCCGGTGAGGCGCTGCAGGATGAAGCCGTCGCCGCCAAACACCCCGGCGCCGAGCGATTGCTGGAAGCCCATGGCGAGCTCCAGGCCCTGCGCGCCGGCCAGGAAGCCGTGGCGGTGGATCATGAAGCCGCGCCCCGGCGCCACGTGGATCTCGCGATATTGCCCGGCAGGGTGGCGGCGAAGGCCACCAGCGCTTCGCCGCCCTGGGCGGTGAACTCGGTCATGAACAGGCCGCCGCCGGAAATCGCCCGCCCGATTGCCCCGAACAGGCCCGAGGATCCGCCGGTGGCGGCGGTGGTATGCAGCGCCACGTTGGACGTCATCCACGACAGGCGGTCGGTTTCCGCGATCATGGTTTCGCCGGCGGCGAGGGTGACCTGGAGAACGGGCAGGGTGGTGCCGGTGATTTCCGTCCGCATGTATCTTCGCTCCGCGCCGGTGCTTGATCGCGACCGCAGGAAGGGGCAAGTCTGGGTTCGAGGCAAGCGCTGTGCGCGCGGAAAAGTTCCTCGCCGCGCGCGCCTTGGATCCTGTGCCCGAAGAGGTCTCGCCGATGCGCCGCTGGTTCCTCGCCTTGTCATCGTGCGCGCTCGGCGCCCTTGCGCTTTCCGGCTTGCCGGCGGCTCCGGCCCTTGCCGCCGATGGTCCCGACCTTTCCGCCCACACGACCGCGACCTTCCTGTCCTATCTCGATGCGCCGCTCGCGGGTGTTCCCATGACGCGTCCGCCCTCGCTCGGCGTGGCGTTCGGCGGGCGGGTGGTGCGTGCGGTGATGGATACCGGCTCCACAGGAATCGTGGTGGCGGCGCGGGCGATTCCCGACCTCGCGACGCTGCCGCGCCTCGGGCCGGGGCAGCTCACCTATTCCAGCTCCGGCCGCATCATGCGCGGCACCTGGGTGATGACGCCGGTTCAGATCAGCGGCACCGCGGGCGCGCAGGTCACCACCCGGCCGATGCCGGTGCTCGCCGTGACGCGGGTCGATTGCCTTAAAAGCGCGCGCCATTGCCGTCCCCGGCGGAATCCCACCGGCATCGCCATGCTGGGCGTGGGCTTCGCCCGCCAGGGCGACCACCAGGAGCAGAGCACGCCCGACCGCAATCCCTTCCTCGCGGTCGAGGGCATGGGCGATGCGGCGGCGCCCGGCGGGGTGCGGCGCGGCTATATCGTGACGCGCCGGGGCGTGCAGGTGGGCTTGAGCGCGGACACGGTGGCCGGCTTTTCCTTCATTAAGCTCGCCAAGAGCAGCGAATTTCCCGATTGGGCCGCGCCCCCCGCCTGTCTCTCCCTGAACGGGCGGGCACCGGAGGCCTGTGGCACGGCTCTGGTGGATACCGGGGTGTCCACCATGTACCTTTCGCTTCCGCCGGCCCAGCAGCAGGGACAGGTGACGGGCGAAGCAGCCGGCCGGACGTCACTGCCGGCGGGCGCGAAGCTTTCGGTGCGGCTGGGGGCGGAGGGCGCCGGGGCGGCCTACAGCTTCGCCGTGGGGGATGCCGCGAACCCGTTGGCGCCGCTCAAGGTCGTACTGGTGCCGCGGGGCGCGCGCACCTTCGTCAACACCAGCCTGCGCCTGCTCAACGGCTTCGATTATCTCTATGACGCCGATGGCGGCTATGTGGGTTTTCGGCCTGTGGTGCGGCGATGAGGCCTTGCGCGGTTGCGCAAGACGGCCAAGGCAGGAATGCCGAAAGCCTTATCAGCTCAGCGAGAGCAGGAACGGCTCGCCCGCCATGCAGTCGCGCCCGCGGCCGATGGCGGAAATGGCGCGGATCATGCGACCGTTGCGGTTGAGCGCCGCATCGCCCAGCGACACGATCTTGGCATTGGGGGTGGCGGTGGGCGAGGCCTCGCGCAGGCGCACCGCCAGCTCGAATTCGTCGCGATGGGGCAGCAGTGCGCACACCGTGACATAAGCCGCCGCCGTCGAGCGCGAGACGCCCGCATAGCAATGGATCACCAGGGGCGAGACCCGGGGCCAGGACCGCACGAACTCCAGCAGCTCGGTCATGTGGCTCTCGCCCGGCGTCACCATGCCCTCCACCTCGTCGACGATGTCGTTGATGGAGAGGAACAGATGGTTGGTGGGGTCCACATTGTTGGGCCGGGTGAGCAAGGTGTCGCGGCCGACCAGGGTGATGACATGGCGCGCGCCGGTGGTCTCCACGGTTTCGTGCAGGCGGGCGAGGGAGCAGACATGGATCATGGCATAAGCTCCGCAAACCGGGCGAGGAATCGCGCCTTGGCGATTTCCGCCGGCCAAGGGTTCAAATAATCCTTCTCCACCTCGGCGTCGAGGTGCAGGGGGCGGCCGAAGAAGGCCCGCGCCTCCCCGGCCGCGAAGCCGGCAAGGCAGGTGGCTTCCAGATAGGCGGCGGAGCGGTCGGCGGTCTTGACCAGCCGCACCAGCGTCGCCGGCCATTCCGGCGGCAGGCCGAAGCGCAGGCTGATGGCCGCCAGGAGGCGCGCCTCCACCGCTTTATAATCGCCGCCGACCATCGCCTTGAGGGGCGAGATCATGTCGCCGATCACATATTCCGGGGCATCGTGCAGCAGCACCGCGCGGCGCCAGCGCAGGTCGATGTCGCCGCCGGCCCGGCGCGCCAGCCGTTCGGTCAACAGGGAATGTTGCGCCACCGAAAAGATGTTCGCCCCGCCGGTCTGCCCGTTCCAGCGCGCGACGCGGGCGAGGCCGTGCGCGATGTCCTCGATCTCGATGTCGAGCGGCGAGGGATTGAGCAGGTCCAGCCGCCGGCCGGACAGCATGCGCTGCCAGGCGCGCGGAGGGGCTTTCACGCGCGCCTTTTTGGCGCCGGCCTCGGGTTCCGGCTTATGTCCGGGCGCCGCACCGGCGCCGGTGGTCATCGCCGCCATGACGAATCGCGTGCTCCTTTTATGTCGAGAGGGTAAGCTTCCCGCGTCGCGGAACAACCCAGTGGTATTCCCCATGGCCGAACCCGTCCGCCCCACCCTGGCCGCCAGCGCCGCCGTGTTTCGCGGCCCGCTGGTGCTGCTGGCGCAGCGTGGCTATGCCCCGGGCAAGGGCCTGTGGAGCCTGCCGGGCGGCCGGGTCGAGCCGGGCGAAACCTTGGCCGAGGCTGCCGCGCGCGAGGTGATGGAGGAGGTCCGGGTGGAGGCCGAAATGATCGGCCTCGCCGCCGCGCTCGATTTCATCTCCCGCGATGCCGAGGGCGTGCTGACCAGCCATTTCGTGGTGGCCGCCCATGCCGCGTTGTGGCGATCGGGCGAACCCATGATCGGCGACGAGGCGGTGGCGGTGGGCTGGTTCCATCCCGATGAGGTGGCCAGCCTCGCCACCACCCACGGCCTTGCCGACGTGGTGCACCGCGCCGCGCGCCTGCTGAGCGTCGAGGCCCCACAGTGCGCCGCCCCTTGGGCGCATGCGGGCTCGTGAGCGTGGCCATCTTGACCCCGGCTCGCCGGCGCGGCACGAGGAGGCCCATGTGTTCTTCTTGGACCCTGCGTTCTTTCCGCGCCCTTCGTATTCTCCCGGCCATGCTGTTGGCTGTGCTCCTCGGCCTTGCCGGCGCGCCCGCGCGGGCGGCCGACGGCTCCACGCCGCCTTATGAGACCGACATGCTCAAGCTGGCCGAGCTGCTGGGCGGGCTGCACTATCTGCGCCCGCTGTGCGGCATGAGCGCGGAAAGCCAGAGCTGGCGCCTGCAGATGCAGGACCTGCTGGACGCCGAGCAGCCATCCGAGGACCGCAAGGCCAAGCTGATCGCCGCATTCAACCAGGGCTATTCCAGCTATGCCCAGGTGTATCGCGTCTGCACCCCGGCGGCGACAGCGGCAGTGCAGCGGCAATTGGCCGAGGGGGCAAAACTTGCTCACGACATTGTGGTGCGGTTCGGCGGCAATTGATCTGGGGACAGGCGGCGCCGGCGCGGGCGGCGGTTAACCTTTCGTTTAGAAGTTCAGAGACGCCCGCGCGGAACGTGATAGGTATTCGGGGCCGCCCCGGCAGGAGGGGCGTGGCGCGGAGGCCTCTCTTGTCCAGCATGACTCTTCCTCCCCACCAGGATATTGCCGAACTGGGCTCCGACGAGCGCCATGTGGCCTTCAGCTACCTGGACGATGCGTGGACCGAGGCTCTGCGCGACGGGTTGGATGAGGATTGCCTCGTGCAGGCCGCTTTGTTCACCGCCCTGCGCACGCTCGTGGCGGTTTATGGCGAGGAGCCTTGCGCCACCTATGTGGAAGGCCTCGCCGGACGCATCCGCAAGGGCGAATACACCATCATCGGCCAGCGCCAATAGCGCATTCCAGGCGGCTTGGCCCAGCTCGGACCCCCTCCGCTGTGCTGAAGGGGCCCCCGCCGGGCGACCGCGCGGGCCGGCCGTAAAATCCGCATCCATGGACCGCAAGAGGCGGATCCGGCTATCCTGGCCGCGCAAGCCCCTGCCTGTCTCCCGTCCCATATCTCCTGTCCCATGTCTCCTGTCGCACCACACCAGCGCATTCTGCTGACCCGCCCGGAACCGGGCGGGGCCCGCACGCTGGCGCGGCTTCGCGCGCTCGGACATGAGGTGATCAGCGATCCCATGCTGCGGTTGCGCGAAACCGGCGCTCCGTTGCCGCGCGGCCCGTTCACAGCCCTCGCTTTCACCAGCGCCAACGGCGTGCGGACCCTCGCGGCGCGGCCACAGGCCGGCGCCTGGCGGGCGCTGCCTGTTTTTACCGTGGGTGGCCGCACCGGGACAGCGGCGCGCGCAGCGGGCTTCACGCATGTGATCGAGGCCGAGGGAAATGTCTCAGCCCTCGCGGCGCTTCTGGGCGCCCGCCTGGCGCCCGGCGCCCGCATCCTGCATGCGGCCGGGGCCGATCGGGCCGGCGATCTTTCTGCTTTGCTGGCGCCCCGCCAATTGGCCGTCTCCCTCTGTGTGCTGTACGCCATGGAGCCCGCTAAAACCCTTGCGGAAACAACGCGCTCGGCCCTGGAGCGGGGGGAGTTGGACGCGGCTCTTCACTTCTCCGCGCGCACCGCCGAGACCCTGCTTCATTGCGTCGCTGCAAACGGCGTTAAGGAACCCTTACGGGGTTTACGGCACTTGTGCTTATCGCCGGCTGTCGCCGCGCCGCTGGCCACCGCCGGCTGCCGGGTGGAGATCGCGGCGGCGGCCGAAGAGGACGCGCTGCTGACTTTGCTGTAAGGCAGAGGCAAGCTGCCGGCCGATCGCGGCCGATCATCTTTCACCGGCTTGCCCGGAAACAAGAACACGAGGAGGCCCATGGCGCACGACGATCCGACCCGCGAGGATACGGCCCGTCCGAAGGCGGACACCGCCGCCACGGCCAATACCGCGCCGGGCAGCACGCTCCCGCCCGCCGCTGCGGAAACGACGGTCGCGGACGTCCCGCGCACCGCCCCCGAAGGCACGATGGACGATCCCCTCCCGCCTGCGCCGCCCTTCGATCCGGAAGGCGAAAAGGCCGTCGAGGCGCCGGCCGAGCACACGGCAGCCGAAAGCGGGACCTCCGAAAAGGGGGGCTCCGAGGCTGCCGCCGACGCGGCGTTCGAAACCGCCCAGCCAATGCTCATTCCTCCGCCCGCTCCCGCGTCGCGCGGCGCCTCGCCCTGGCTCTCGCTGCTGCTCGGTGCGCTCGGTGGCGCGGTGGTGGCGGCGCTGGTGGCCTACGGTTTGTCGAACCGGCTCGGCGCGGCGAACGTCAGCGATGAGCTGCAACCCCTCGTGGCCCGCGTCGGGGCGCTGGAAGCGCGCGGCACCGCGGATCCCCGCGCCCTCGCCGCGCTCGCCCAGCGGGTGGACAAGCTCGATGCCGCCGCCGCCGCACAGCCGGCACCGGAGCAGGCCCGGGCCTTGATCACCCAGGCCCAGGCCGACATTGCCGCCTTGCGCCAGGCGCAGCAGGGCCTCCAAGGCGGGGTGAAGGATGCCGCAACCGCCGCAGCCGGTGCCAGCCAGCAGACTGCCGCGCTCGCTGCCCGTATCGACAAGGCCGCCGCCAGCATGGACGCCATGAGCCGCGCCGGCGCCTCGGTCACCGTTCTCGCGGCGCTGAAGGAGGCCATCGTCTCCGGTCGTCCCTTCGCCACGGAGCTTGACGCGGCCCGCGCCGTGCTCGGCCCGACCGCCGGCGCGCTCGACCCGTTCGCGGCCATGGCGGCCACCGGCTACAGCGCCCCCGCCAAGCTCGCGCAGCGCGTGCAGCAGGCGGCGGTGCAGGCCAATGCGTCGGCGCCCGCGGCCGCTGCCGCGCCCTCGGGGGGCTCGGTGATGGACCGCCTGCTCTCCAGCGCCGAAAGCCTGGTGAAGGTGCGGCCCGCCGAAACCGTGCCCGCGCCCCAGGACCAGGCGCTGCTCGACCAGGCGGTCGGCGCGCTGCGGGCCGGCGACCTCGACACCGCGCTCGGGCGGCTCGATGCCCTGCCGCAAGTCACCAAGGACAAGCTCAAGTCCCTGATCGCCGAGATCCAGGACCGCCGGAACGCCGCCGATGCGGTCGGCGCGCTCTATCTCCAGGCCCTCGCCGCCATTTCCGGGAAAGTGCCGTGATCCGTCTCGTCATCCTCCTCGTCCTCCTCGCCGCCGTCGCCTTCGGCGCCTCCTGGCTCGCCGACCGGCCGGGCGAGATCGTCATGGTCTGGCAAGGCTGGCGTATCGAAACCAGCGTGCCGGTGGCGCTCGCCGTGCTGGCGCTGTTCAGCGGCGTGCTGCTGGTGGTGTGGTGGGCGATATCCCTGCTGCTCTCCTCGCCGCGCCTGATCACCCGCTTCTCGCGCCGCCGGCGCCGGGAGAAGGGCTGGGCCGCGGTCTCACGCGGGCTTCTCGCCATCGGCGCGGGCAATCCCGCCGAGGCCCGCAGGGCCAGCCAGGACGCCGCGCGCCTGCTGCCCCACGAGCCGCTCACCCATCTGCTGGCGGCCCAGTCCGCCCAGTTCGAGGGCGACCCGGAACTGGCGCGGGCGAGCTTCCGCCTGATGCTCGAATCCCCCGACACGCGCCTGCTCGCCCTGCGCGGCCTGCATACGGAAGCGCGCCGGGCCGGTGATGTTGCCGCCGCGCGTTTGCTGGCGGAACAGGCGGCCGAGCAGGCCCCCGCACTCGCCTGGGCGGCGGATGCGGTGATCGAGGCGCGGTGCGCCGAGGGTGATTATCCCGGCGCCCGCGCGGTGTTGGAAAAGCAGATGGCGGCCAAGGGCATCGACAAGGTGCAGCACCGCCGCCGCCGGGCGATCCTGCTGGCCGCCGAGGCCATGGCGCTGGAACTCTCCGATCCGCCGGTGGCCAAGGAGCGGGCGCTCGAAGCGGTGCGCCTCGCGCCCACCCTGGAGCCGGCCGCCGCCGTCGCCGGCCGCTTGCTGGGTGCGGGCGGGGAATTGAAGAAGGCGCTCAAGATCGTCGAGGCCGCCTATGCCGTAACGCCCCATCCCGAACTTGCCGAAGTCGCCGCGCACCTGCGCCCCGGCGATGCCGCGCTCGATCGCTTGAAGCGCATCCGCCTGCTTGCCGCCAAGGCGCCGACCCATCCGGAAAGTGCGATCGCGCTCGCCCACGCCTGCATCGACGCGCTGGAGTTCGCCGAGGCGCGCGCCGTGCTGCAGCCGCTCGCCGCCGAACCCACCCAGCGCATCTGCCTGATGATGGCGGAGCTGGAAGCCAGCGAGCACGGCGATGTCGGCAAGGCCCGCGAATGGGCCGCCCGCGCCGTGCGGGCGCCGCGCGACCCGGCCTGGATCGCCGATGGCGTGGTGTCCGACCAATGGGCGCCGGTGTCCCCGGTCACCGGCAAGCTCGATGCCTATGTCTGGGCTGTGCCGCCGGGCGTGACCGCGACGCCGATTCTGGAGCACGAGGCCGAGCGCGTGCGCGCGGCCATCGCCGCCATTCCGCCTCGCCCGGTGGCACCCCCGCCCGCGCCAACGGCACCGGCCGAAGCCGACACGGCGGAGCCCGCGCAGACCAACGGCCTTCAGCCTTCCGCGAACGGCCATGACGCAGCGCCGGCCGAGCCTGCGAAGGCGGACCGGCCGAAGCCGCCGGCCATTGTCGCCCTACCGCCGCTTCCCGACGATCCCGGCCCGGACCTCGACGAGGACGAGGCGCTGGCGTCCCGTTCTGGCCGCCCCACCGGCGTGTGAGCGCGCGGGGATGGGCCACGTCCTTCTCCCCGCCGCATCGTCTGCCTGACCGAGGAGCCGGTCGAGACGCTCTATCTTCTGAGCGAGGACGGTTTGTTTTCCTTATCTCTCGCCCCCTCACCCTGACCCTCTCCCCGTGGGGGAGAGGGGACGGACGCGCGGCGGGGATGGGGGAACTGCGGGGCGGCCCGGAGGCGCCTCATCGCCCCCTCTCCCCGAGGGGGAGAGGGCTGGGGTGAGGGGGAGAGCGAACACGAATGCGCCCGCCCCGCCGCAGAACGTGGAGCCCCGAAACCGCCGCGCCGAACCGGCGATCTCCGAAGCGACAGGGACAAACGCCGCGCGCGCCTTGTGGCTGCCGGATGCCGGTGCTATGCGGCGCGGATGACCGCAACGCCGCAGACCCATATCCGCAACTTCTCCATCGTCGCCCATATCGACCATGGCAAGTCAACGCTCGCCGACCGGCTGATCCAGCTCACCGGCGGCTTGAGCGAACGCGAGATGACCGAGCAGGTGCTCGACAATATGGATATCGAGCGCGAGCGCGGCATCACCATCAAGGCGCAGACCGTGCGCCTCTCCTACAAGGCCAAGGATGGGGAAACCTATATCCTCAACCTCATCGACACCCCGGGCCACGTGGACTTCGCCTATGAGGTGAACCGCTCGCTCGCGGCGGTGGAAGGTTCGCTCCTGGTGGTGGACGCCTCCCAGGGGGTCGAGGCGCAGACGCTCGCCAACGTCTATCAGGCCATCGACAACAATCACGACATCGTCCCGGTGCTCAACAAGATCGACCTGCCCGCCGCCGAGCCGGAAAAGGTGAAGGCGCAGATCGAGGATGTGATCGGCATCGACGCCTCCGGCGCCATCGGCATCTCGGCCAAGACCGGGCTCAATATCGACCAGGTGCTGGAAGCCATCGTCACCCGCCTGCCGCCCCCGGTGGGCGACCGCGATGCGCCGCTGAAGGCGCTGCTGGTGGATAGCTGGTACGACACCTATCTCGGCGTGGTGGTGCTGGTGCGGGTGGTCGACGGCGTCGTCAGGAAGGGCCAGCGCATCAAGATGATGCGCACCGGCGCCGCCTATGACATGGACCGCGTCGGCGTATTCACCCCCAAGATGGTGGCCATGGAGAGCCTCGGTCCCGGCGAGATCGGCTTTCTCACCGGCTCCATCAAGGAAGTGGCGGAAACCCGCGTCGGCGATACCATCACCGACGAAAAGCACCCGTGCGCCGAGCCGCTGCCGGGCTTCAAGCCGGCCCAGCCGGTGGTGTTCTGCGGCCTGTTTCCCGTCGATGCGGCGGACTTCGAGGATCTGCGCGCCGCCATGGGCAAGCTGCGCCTGAACGACGCCAGCTTCTCGTTCGAGATGGAGACCTCGGCGGCGCTCGGCTTCGGCTTCCGCTGCGGGTTCCTCGGGCTATTGCACCTGGAGATCATCCAGGAGCGACTGGAGCGCGAGTTCAACCTCGACCTGATCGCGACCGCCCCCTCCGTCATCTATGAGATGGAGATGAGCGACGGCACCACGATCGAGCTGCACAACCCGGCCGACATGCCGGACGTGGTGAAGATCAAGGAAATCCGCGAGCCCTGGATCCGCGCGACCATCCTCACCCCGGACGATTATCTCGGCAGCGTGCTCAAGCTCTGCCAGGATCGGCGCGGCAACCAGATCGAGCTGACCTATGTGGGCGCCCGCGCCATGGTCACCTACGACCTGCCGCTGAACGAAGTGGTGTTCGATTTCTATGATCGGCTGAAGTCCATCTCGAAGGGCTATGCCTCGTTCGACTACACCATCACCGATTATCGCGAGGGTGACCTCGTGAAGATGTCGATCCTGGTGAATGCCGAGCCGGTGGATGCGCTCTCCATGCTGGTGCACCGCACCCGCGCCGATCATCGCGGCCGTGCCATGTGCGAGAAGCTGAAGGATCTGATCCCGCAGCATTTGTTCAACATCCCGATCCAGGCCGCCATCGGCGCCAAGGTGATCGCCCGCGAGACCATCAAGGCCCTGCGCAAGGACGTGACCGCCAAATGCTACGGCGGCGACATCTCCCGTAAGCGCAAGCTGTTGGACAAGCAGAAGGAAGGCAAGAAGAAGATGCGCCAGTTCGGGCGCGTCGAGATTCCCCAGGAAGCCTTCATCGCCGCCCTCAAGATGGACGATTGAGCGCGGCCATGTCCCGGTTCGCGCAGCTTTTGCCTGGCGCGCGGAAATGAGGCAGGCTCCACCTCCCGGGACAACCGGGGCCTCAGGAGGATGCCATGGCCAAGTTCGAAGTCTACAAGGACAAAGCTGGCGAATTCCGTTTCCGCTACAAGGCCTCGAACGGCGAGGTGATGTTTTCGTCCGAGGGTTATAAGGCCAAGGCGTCCGCGCTGGCCGCCATCGAGTCCATCAAGAAGAACGCCGCCGAGTCCAAGGTCGAGGACCAGACCGCCGGGTGAGGCTGCACGCGGCGCAACATATCTTTGATGCGCTGCAACATATACGGGAAAAACTTCTCAGTTCAGGGCCTTGCCCCGGACGCACACCTGTCATGGACGGCTGCTAACAGCGCGGGGTCGTCGAGACAGCCGGCAGTCGGGGGGCTGCTGGAGCGGTCGCGCCCGCCCGAGGATGGGATCCCGGCGCGGGCCTCGGTCCGATCCTTTGTCCCTTGCCTCGGGAAAGCTCGACCATGCTCGACCGGTCCTGAAGGGGGCACCGGCCTGTGCCTTTGCGCTGCCGCTCCCGCCGGATAGAGGTTTTTATGGCCCGCCCGCACACTGAAGGTCATCTCATCGCGCGCATCGGTTGGCTCCGCGCCGCCGTGCTCGGCGCCAATGACGGCATCGTCTCCACCGCGAGCCTGATCGTGGGCGTCGCGTCCGCGTCAGCCACCCATTCCGACATTCTGGTTGCCGGCGTCGCCGGCCTGGTTGCCGGCGCCATGTCCATGGCGGCGGGCGAATATGTTTCGGTCAGCTCCCAGTCCGACACCGAAAATGCGGATCTGGCCCGCGAAAAAGCGGAACTGAAGGCCGATCCGGTGGCCGAACGGCGCGAACTCGCCGCCATCTATATCGGCCGTGGCCTTGAGCCCGCGCTCGCCCACCAGGTGGCCGAGCAATTGATGGCGCGCGATCCGCTGGAAGCCCACGCCCGCGACGAGTTGGGCATTTCCGAATTCACCACCGCCCGGCCGATCCAGGCCGCGCTCACATCCGCCGCCTCGTTCTCCGTCGGCGCCATTCTGCCGCTGTTGATGGCAGTGGTCACGCCTGCGACGCTTCAGGTCCCGGTGGTGGCTGGCGCCTCGCTGGTGTTCCTGGCGGTGCTCGGCGCCATTGCGGCCAAGGTCGGCGGTGCGGAAGTGGTGCGGGCCACCGCCCGCGTCACCTTCTGGGGCGCCCTCGCCATGGCCGCCACCGCCGGCATCGGCGCCCTGTTCGGCACCGTGGTGTAGCGTCGACCGGCGCGTCGAGGCTTCGATGCGGATGGAGGGAAGCGCGCGGCGGGCCCGGCCCGCCGCAGTCACAGCCCCGCGCGGCGGGCCAGGACGAAGAGGGCGCCGGCCGTCACCAGCGACGGCAAGGTGGCGCCGAGGTCCGGCAGCAGGGCGCTTATCGCGTGGAAGGTGGCGATGCCGAGGCCCCAGGCGAGGATGCCGGCGATGTTCCAGCCGCCGGCATACCAATAGGCGCCGTGGACGCGGGTGATGTGGTCGATCTTGACCATGCGCTTGCGCACCAGGAAATGGTCGGCCAGTACCACGCCGAACAGCGGCGCAAACACCGAGCTGATCAGCAGCAGGAATCCTTCGTACTGGGCCAGCGGCACCAGCAGCGCGATCAATGTGCACAGGGCGCCGAAGCCGAGCGCGAGGTGGGGCACTGCCGCCGGCACCAGCGTGCCGGTTGAGACCGCCGCCGAGTGGATGTCGGCAAAGGCGTTGTCGGTCTCGTCCAGCAGGATCAGCAGCAGCGCGAGGCCGCCGCCGGCCGCCGCCAGCGCGACCACGATGGTGCCCTCGCCGCCCGAGGCGAGGGCATAGGCCGCGCCAAGCCCGTAGAACCAGATGTTCGCGACGAAATAGCCGATCGCGCTGCCACGGAACATGCCGCCCGAGGATTTGCCGAAGCGGGTATAGTCGGAGATCAGGGGCAGCCAGGAGAGCGGCATGGCCACCACCAGATCGATGGCGCCGCCGAAGCTCATGGCGCCGGTGCCGGGCTTGGCGAACAGGGCGGCGAGGTCGTACTTGGACATCAGCCGCCAGGTGAGCCAGACCGCCGCGCCGAGCAGCAGATAGAGGCCCCAGGCGCGCAGGAAGCGCCGCACGAACGAGACCGGCCCCATGACCGCGATCGCCGTCGCGAGCATGCCGAACAGAAGAGTCCACAGTCCCGGCACGGAGAAGCCGAACGCCTGCTTCGACAAGGCCTCGGCCGCCTCGCCCATGATGATGATCTCGAACGCGCCCCAGCCGACCAGCTGCACCATGTTGATGAGCGTCGGCAGGATCGCCCCGCGCAACCCCAGCGCCGGCCGAAGGCTGGCCATTGCGGACAGGCCGGTGTCGGCGCCGATCACGCCTACGGCCGCGAGCAGAACCACGCCGAGCACGGTGCCGCAGATGATCGCCACGAAGGCGGTGCCGAGGCTGAGCGCGGGCACCAGCAGCGCGCCGGCCTGCAGCACCAGCAGGCCGATGCCGAGGCTGAACCAGAGCGCGAATGCATCGGAGCCGGTGAAGACGCGCCGGTGCGCCGGCACCGGCGTCAAGGGATCATAAGTGGTCGGGGGCGTGTCCATGGATCACTCGGGCGCTGAGGCGGCCCGGCCTCCTGGGAGCCCCGGCGCGCAGGATCTGGCCGCGACGCACGAGGCGACGCGAGGTCGGGTCCATCTAAAGCGCGATTCCCGCCGAGGGAAGCCGTCATCTGCCGTATGGCCAAGCTTTCGCACGTCATTCCCGTGCGCGCCGGCGAATACTCCAGAACAGTTCCAATCTAGGCGAAGGTGAACCTTGCCGCGCCGCCAGTTGGCAGGGGCGGGCTCAGCAGCGCAATCCTGCCGCCTCTCGCGGATCTAAGGTCCTTTGCGGGCTCGACGGCACGCAAAGGACCCCGCAAGTCCGGTTCGGCTCAGCTGCAGCGCACGTAGACCATGGTGCCGTAGCGCTTGGAAATCTCGGGATCGACCCATTTGAGGACCAGGACGTGCCCGTCCCAGCGCAGCACCTGCCGGTCGCGTTCGCCGCCGGCCGGATCCTCGGGCGGGCCGATGAAGGTGGGTCCGCCGGCCGCCTTCGAGACCAGTTCGGTGAGCTTGTTGTCGTCCGCCAGATACATCATGACGCCGCCATTGGGGCCGGCGGTGATGAGATAGGGGTTGCTGCACTGCGCCCGGGCCTGAGTCTCGGTGCGGGCCGCATCCTCGGGGCGGTGGAAGGCGGCGAGGCCGTAGCGGCCGACGAGGCTCGCTGCCGGGATCGGGCTGGTATATTGCGGTGCCGCCGGCGGCGGCGGCTCGGTCGGGCCGGTCGCGCAGGCGCCGAGGCCGAGGCCGCCGATGACGGCCGCGATCAGGCCCAGGCGATAGACGGAAATGGTGGAAGGGCGGCGAAGGCCGGTGCCGCAGGCATCCCCGGCGACGGACCGAACGGCGGACTGAGACATT
Source organism: Roseixanthobacter psychrophilus (assembly GCF_043195195.1). Classification (NCBI taxonomy): domain Bacteria; kingdom Pseudomonadati; phylum Pseudomonadota; class Alphaproteobacteria; order Hyphomicrobiales; family Xanthobacteraceae; genus Roseixanthobacter; species Roseixanthobacter psychrophilus. The sequence goes on along the minus strand of NZ_JBAFWT010000001.1, from coordinate 338,046 downwards.
CACACACTCCGAGGCGAGATCTTACTCGAATACGGCGACCCGCATGCGGCACCGCGCCCCACGGGGAACAGGGCGAGGGGCAACCATAAGGCCTGTTCGGCGCGCCGTCGATGCTTCGACCCGCACACAAAGCCGCGCGATCGCCGCCCCGCGACGCTGTGAGGGTCACTTTACGCGGCGATCTCTTACACATTGGTAAGCCCCTCTGCCTTGACGCGCGCGCATCCGCTCCTTATCTCGGACCCGGATTGGCACTCCCGTCGCGCGAGTGCCAAAGACTGCGGGCCTTCGGCTCGCTCCAATTCAAGAGGATCATGCCCATGTCCTTCCGCCCTTTGCATGACCGCGTGGTCGTGAAGCGCATCGAAGCCGAGCAGAAGACTGCCGGTGGAATCATCATCCCCGACACCGCCAAGGAAAAGCCCCAGGAGGGCGAGGTCGTGGCCGTGGGCCCCGGCGCGCGTGACGACAGCGGCAAGGTTGTCGCGCTCGACGTGAAGGCGGGTGATCGCGTGCTGTTCGGCAAGTGGTCCGGCACCGAAGTGAAGGTGGACGGCCAGGATCTGCTCATCATGAAGGAAAGCGACATCCTCGGCGTCATCGCCTGAGGCTTCGCTCTTTCCCTTCTTCAGGCATAACAATTCAGGAGACGGCACATGGCTGCCAAGGAAGTAAAATTTGCCGGCGATGCCCGCGAGAAGATGCTGCGCGGCGTTGATATCCTCGCCAATGCGGTGAAGGTCACCCTCGGTCCCAAGGGCCGCAACGTGGTGATCGAGAAGAGCTTCGGCGCCCCGCGTATCACCAAGGACGGCGTCACCGTCGCCAAGGAAATCGAGCTGGAAGACAAGTTCGAGAACCTCGGCGCCCAGTTGGTGCGCGAAGTCGCCTCCAAGACCAATGATCTGGCTGGCGACGGCACCACCACCGCCACCGTGCTCGCCCAGGCGATCGTGAAGGAAGGCGCCAAGTCGGTCGCCGCCGGCATGAACCCGATGGATCTCAAGCGCGGCATCGATCTCGCCGTCGCCGCCGCCATCGCCGACATCAAGGGCCGCGCCAAGAAGGTGTCGTCCTCCGCCGAAGTCGCGCAGGTCGGCACGATTTCCGCCAATGGCGACTCGTCCATCGGCGAGATGATCGCCGGCGCCATGCAGCGCGTGGGCAATGAAGGCGTCATCACGGTCGAGGAAGCCAAGACCGCCGAGACCGAACTCGAAGTGGTCGAAGGCATGCAGTTCGACCGCGGCTATCTCTCTCCCTATTTCGTCACCAATGCGGAGAAGATGATTGCCGACCTGGAAGATCCCTACATCCTGATCTTCGAGAAGAAGCTCTCCGGCCTGCAGCCGATCCTGCCCGTTCTCGAAGCCGTCGTTCAGTCCGGCAAGCCGCTGGTGATCGTGGCCGAGGACGTGGAAGGCGAGGCCCTTGCCACGCTGGTGGTGAACAAGCTGCGCGGCGGCCTGAAGGTCGCGGCCGTGAAGGCTCCCGGCTTCGGCGATCGCCGCAAGGCCATGCTGGAGGATATCGCCATCCTCACCGGCGGCCAGGTGATCTCGGAAGATCTCGGCATCAAGCTTGAGAACGTGACGCTGGCCCAGCTCGGCCGCGCCAAGAAGGTCATCCTCGAAAAGGAAAAGACCACCATCGTGGACGGCGTCGGCGAGAAGGCCGACATCGAAGCCCGCGTGAACCAGATCAAGGCGCAGATCGAGGAGACCACCTCGGACTACGATCGCGAGAAGCTCCAGGAGCGTCTGGCGAAGCTGGCCGGTGGCGTCGCCGTCATCCGCGTCGGCGGTTCGACCGAAGTGGAAGTGAAGGAAAAGAAGGATCGCGTCGACGACGCCCTGAACGCCACCCGCGCTGCGGTGGAAGAAGGCATCGTCCCCGGCGGCGGCATCGCCCTGCTGCGCGCCAAGAAGGCCGTCGAGACCCTGACCTCCGACAATTCCGACATCGCCGCCGGCATCAAGATCGTGCTGCGCGCGCTTGAAGCCCCGATCCGCCAGATCGCCGAGAATTCCGGCGTGGAAGGCTCGATCGTGGTGGGCAAGGTGCTGGAATCCAACGACGCCAACTTCGGCTTCAACGCCCAGACCGAAGAATATGTGGACATGATCCAGGCCGGTATCGTCGATCCGGCCAAGGTTGTGCGCACCGCCCTGCAGGACGCGGCCTCCATCGCCGCCCTGATCGTCACCACCGAAGCCCTCATCGCCGAACTGCCCAAGAAGGACAGCGGCATGCCCGCGATGCCGGGCGGCGGCATGGGTGGCATGGGCGGCATGGACTTCTGAGGAAGTCCATCCGACCAAAGCGTTCAAGTGGGAAGCCGGCAGCGCCGGCTTCCGGGCGGCATGGACTTCTGAGGACGTCCAGCCGATCAACTCAGGTCAGGGAAGGGCGTGGCGCGAGCCGCGCCCTTTTTCTTTGAGCAGGCCCGAGAAACCGGCCTGCGCTTTCAAGCCAGCCGCGCCACGCACACCAGCCCAGGCACCGGCGCACCCTTTTCCGTGCGGGTGGAGACCGCCTCCAGCAGGACCGGCGAAAATCCCGCCACCGTGAGCGCCGTTTCCACATAAGCGCGGGCGTGGGCATAGCGCAGCGTGTCGCGCAGGATCATGCCCGTCCCGTCATGGGTCTCCAGCGTGAAGGCCAGCCAGCCCGCCGGCCCAAGGGCGCGGGCCGCCGCGCCGAACACCGGGCCGAGATCGCCGAGATAGCACAGCGCATCCGCCGCCAGCACGAGGTCCGCCCCCGCCGCCGGCCGCGCGTCGAGAAACGCCACCATCTCGCCCGCCTCCAGCTCGGCATAGAGGCCAAGGCCGCGCGCCTTCTCGATCATGGCCGGGGAGAGATCGACCCCGACCAGCACATCGCCCAGCGGGGCGAATAACGGTGCGGCAAGGCCGGTGCCGCAGCCGAGATCCACCATCGTGGGGAAGCGGGGCGGGATGCCCGCGTCCGCGCAGGCGCGGCGCAGCGCGGCCTCCAGCACCTCCGGCCCGCGATAGGCGAGGCGTGCGCGCAGGGCGGTGTCGAAGCGCGGGGCATATTGGTCGAACAAGGTGCGCACGAAGGCCGCAGACATGGCGCCCTCCGGCGCGCGGGCGCCGAGCCGGGCGAGCCGCAGGCCGGCGCCGAGCACATCGGCGTCGTCGCGCGCCAGCGCGCCCTCATAGGCGGCGATCGCGCCCGCGCGGTCGCCGGCCGTCTCGCGCGCCTCGCCCAGCAGGAACCAGGCGGCGAGGAAATGGGGCGCCTCGGCCACGAGGTCGGCGAGCATGCCGGCTGCCGCCTCGGCCTCGCCGTCGGTGAGATAGGCGCGGGCCCAATCGAGCCGGCGGTCGAGCGCGGGATCGCCGGAGGGGGGAACGGAAGAAACGGACACGGTGATCTGCTCTCTGGAAACCGGCGCGGGGGCCTCGCGACAGCGGCTCCAACCCCCATATAACCTGCAACCATGCGTCCGGAAGATCTTCTGCATCCCGCCCCCGGCGGGCTTTATTGCCCGGTGGGGGATTTCTTCATCGATCCGACGCGCGCCGTGCCGCGCGCGCTCATCACCCACGGCCATAGCGACCACGCCCGCGCCGGCCACGGCCATGTGCTGGCGACCCGCGAGACGCTGGACCTGATGGCGATCCGCTACGGGGAAAATTTCGCCGGCGGCACCCAGGCCATCGCCTATGGGGAGAGCGTGGAGATTGCCGGGGTGCGCGTCACCGCCCATCCGGCGGGCCATGTGCTGGGCTCGGCGCAATTCGCGCTCTCCTGGCGCGGCTGCACCATTGTCGCCTCGGGCGATTACAAGGACGCATACGACCCCACCTGCGTCACTTTCGAGCCGGTGCGCTGCCATGTGTTCATCTCGGAGGCGACCTTCGGCCTGCCGGTGTTCCGCCATCCCCTCGCCGCCGCCGAGACCGCGAAGCTGATGAACTCGCTGCATGTGTTTCCCGAGCGGGCGCACATCGTGGGTGCTTATTCGCTCGGCAAGGCGCAGCGCGTCATGGCGCTGCTGCGCGCGGCCGGGCATGACGCCCCGATCTATATCCATGGGGCGCTGGAGAAGATCTCCGCCTATTACCAGCAACGCGGCATCCCGCTCGGCGACCTCCGCCCGGTGAAGACCGCGCCGAAAGCCGAATTCGCCGGGGCCGTGGTGATCGCGCCGCCCACCTCCATCACCGACATCTGGTCGCGCAAGTTTCCCGAGCCGGTGGCCGCCTTCGCCTCCGGCTGGATGCGGGTGCGCGCCCGCGCCCGCCAGCGCGGCATCGAACTGCCGCTGGTGATTTCCGACCACGCGGACTGGGACGGGCTGACCGGCGCCATCACCGCCACCGGCTGCGCGGAAGTGTGGGTGACCCATGGCGCCGAGGATGCGCTGGTGCATTGGGCCATGACCCGGCAATTGCGCGCCAAGCCGCTGCACATGGTGGGCTATGGCGAGGAGGAGGAGGCAGCCCCGCCGCCGCCCCCGGAGGCGGCGCCATGAACCGCTTCGCCGCTTTGCTGGATCGCCTGTCGTATGAGGGTGGGCGCAATGCCAAGATCCGCCTGATGGCAGATTATTTCGCCACCACGCCGGACCCGGAGCGCGGCATCGCGCTCGCCGCGCTCACCGGCGCGCTCTCCTTCACCAATGCCAAGCCGGGCCTGGTGCGGGCGCTGATCCTGGAACGGGCGGACCCGACCTTGTTCGCCATGTCCTATGATTATGTCGGCGACCTCTCCGAGACCGTCGCGCTCATGTGGCCTGTGCCGGAAGGTACCGCCGCGCCGGACCACGCGCCGCTCTTGTCGGAGATCGTCCATGGCCTGGAAACCTTGCCCAAGCGCGCCTTGCCCGGCCAGCTCGCGCACTGGCTGGACGGGCTCGACGATACCGGCCGCTGGGCGCTGCTGAAGCTGATCACCGGCGCGCTTCGCGTGGGCGCCTCGGCGCGCCTCGCCAAGACCGCGGTGGCCTCGCTCGGCGGCCTTGCGCCCGACGAGGTGGAGCTGGTCTGGCCGGGCCTTGCCGCGCCCTATCTCGATCTGTTCGCCTGGGTGGAAGGCCGCGCGCCCCGGCCGGAAAATCTCGATCCCGCCCCGTTCCGCCCGGTGATGTTGTCCCACGCCATCGAGGACGCCGACTTTTCCAATCTGGACCCCGCCGATTTCACCGCCGAATGGAAATGGGACGGCATCCGCATCCAGGCGGTCGCTGGCGTTTCACCCGAGGGCGAGAAGATCGTGCGGCTTTATTCCCGCACCGGCGAGGACATCTCGCCCGCCTTTCCCGATCTTGTCGAGGCGCTGGATTTCGAGGGCGCCATGGATGGGGAATTGCTGGTGGTGCGGGACGGGCGGGTGCAATCCTTCAACGTGCTCCAGCAGCGGCTGAACCGGAAGACCGTGACCGCCAAGATGCTGCGGGAATTTCCCGCCCACATGCGGGCCTATGATTTGCTGGTGGAGGCGGGGGAAGACCTGCGCGACCAGCCCTTCGCCGCGCGCCGCGCCCGCCTCGCGGCGCTGATCGCCCGCACCGCCACGCCGCGTCTCGACCTCTCGCCCGTGATCCCGTTCGCGAACTGGGAGGCGCTCGCCGCCGCCCGCGCCGATCCCGCCTGCGCCGGAGCCGGGGTGGATGCCGAGGCGGTGGAAGGGGTGATGCTGAAGCGCGCCGACAGCCTTTACCTGCCCGGCCGGCCCAAGGGCCCCTGGTGGAAATGGAAGCGCGATCCCCACACGGTGGATGCGGTGCTGATGTATGCCCAGCGCGGGCATGGCAAGCGCTCGTCTTATTATTCCGACTACACCTTCGGCGTGTGGACCGTGGCCGAAGGGGTGGAAACTTTGGTGCCTGTGGGCAAGGCCTATTTCGGCTTCACCGACGAGGAATTGCTGGCGATCGACAAATTCGTGCGGGAGGCCACCGTCAACCGGTTCGGCCCGGTGCGTGAGGTGGTGCACGAGCCGGACGCGGGGCTGGTGCTGGAGATCGCGTTCGAGGGCCTCGCCCGCTCCACCCGCCATCGCTCCGGGGTGGCCATGCGCTTTCCCCGCGTCGCCCGCCTGCGCTGGGACAAGCCGCCGCGCGAGGCCGACCGGCTGGAGACGCTGGAGAAGCTTTTGGGGGCGGAGGGGTGAGCTTATGCCCAAGCCCGCGCGGCGCCTGAGCATTGCCCGCTCGGCACCGGTCGAAGGTCGGGACCGTTGGTATTATTGCGTCGCCCAGATGATGCGGGCGACCCAGAGCACCTCGGTGGCCGGGATCTGGCGGTCCTCATATTCGGGATTGAGCGAGCGCAGATCCACCGTGCGCGGCGTCATGCGCACCAATTCCTTGGCCAGCACCTCGCCGTCGCGGGTCTTCACCACCACCCGGTCGCCTCGGCGCGGCTTGGCGGCGGGGGAGACGATCACCACGTCCCCCTCGCGATACAGCGGCTGCATGGAATCGCCGGCGATCTCCAGGGCATAGGCATGCTCGTCGCCGACCTCGGGGAACAGCAGTTCGTCCCAGCCGGCGCCGACCGGAAAGCCGGCATCGTCGAAGAAGCCGCCCTTGCCCGCCTGGGCAAAGCCGATGCGCGGGATGGTGCGGACCGGCCGCTCGGGCAAGGGCAGGTCCTCGACGAAAGCCGGACGGTGGTTAGCCGGGTCGCCATTGCCGTCCAGCAGAGCGGTGAAATCGTCGATGCTGGCGCCGGTGGCGGCCAGCACCTTGGCCAGGCTCTCGGTTGAAGGCCAGCGCGGTCGCCCGTCCGGCGTGATTCGCTTCGAGCGGTTGAACGCGGTCGAATCGAGGCCCGCCCGCTTGGCGAGCGCCGAAGCGGAAAGCCCATGCTGTGCGGCGAGGCGATCGAGCGCGCCCCAGACTTGACCATGAGTGAGCATGCGCATCCTGTCGACGCAAACCGGCCGGTATCCTCAGGCAAAAGGAGGTATCTCCCTCCGCACCGGGACGCGGCCGCAGTGGCGAACGGTTCCGAAACTGAACATCACCGAAAAACACGTGGAACAATAGGAAAATAGGTGCGAAAAGCGCAGAAGTCCAGGAATTAAGTCCGGTTCTTCTCGGTGGGAAGGCAGATATCGGGTGGCGCGACCCCTCGCCTCGCGCTACATGGCAGCATGATCCAACGCGACCGTTTCATCTTCAAGATCTGTTCTTTCCCTTTGTGGAAAGCTGCGGAAACCGCCGGCCGGTTCGATGGCGCGCCGGTGGACCATGCCGACGGCTACATCCATTTTTCCACCGCCGCACAGGCCCGCGAAACCGCCGCCAAGCACTTCGCAGGACAGGAGAATCTGCTGCTGATCGCGGTCGAGGCACAGGCGCTGGGTGACGCCCTGAAGTGGGAGGTGTCGCGCGGCGGCGCCCTGTTTCCCCACCTTTATGCCCCGCTTGCCCTTTCCGCCGTCGCCTGGGTCAGGCCGCTGCCCCTCGGCGGGGACGGGGTTCACGTATTTCCCCCTGAAATGATAGAGGCTTAATTCAAGTCCACGCCTCGGCTGCCGGTGTCTTCCCCGCCGGTCTCGGAGCGCTGCGGGCGGGCCATGAGCGCATCGATTGCCTCGGCAATGGTGAGCCGGCCCGCCAAAACCGCATCCACGGCCGTGCAGATGGGCATGTCGATCGTCTGCGCCCGCGCCATTTCCACCAGAACGCTGGCGGTATAGGCGCCCTCCGCCAGCTTGCCCTCGGCGGGGCGCCCCTCGCCCAGGGCCAGGCCGAGCGCGAAATTGCGCGATTGCGGGCCGGAGGCGGTGAGGATCAGGTCGCCGAGCCCGGCAAGGCCGGTCAGGGTCTGCGCCTGTGCGCCGAACGCCCGGCCGAAGCGCACCAGCTCGGCAAAGCCGCGCGCGGTCAAGGCGGCGCCGGCGCTGGCGCCGAGCCGCCGCCCCGCGACGATGCCGGCGGCGATGGCGAGCACATTCTTCGCCGCCCCGCCAATCTCGACGCCGCGCACATCGGTGGAATGGTAGAGACGGAAGGTCGGTCCGCCGAGCGCGTCCGCCAAGCGCTGGGCGAGATCGGCATCGGCGGCGGCGAGTGTGACGGCGGTGGGCAGACCGGCCGCCACGTCATGGGCAAAGCTCGGGCCGGAGAGCACTGCGGGACGGCCCTGCGGCAGGGCCGCGGCGATCACCTCGCTCATGAAGGCGCGGGTGCCGCGCTCGATCCCCTTGGCGCAGGAGACGAGCGGCGTGCCCGGCGCGACGCGCGGTGCGAGATCGGCCAGCACGGCGCGCATCGCCTGTGCTGGAACCACCAGCAGCAGCGCCTCGCACAAGATCAGATCGTCCAGCCGAGCGGTCGCGCGGACCCCCGATTCCAGCGCAATGCCCGGCAGGCCGCGCAGGTTCTCGCGCCGCGCCTCCATGTCCGCCGCCTGTGCGGCATCGCGCGTATAGAGCGTCACCGTCCGGCCGGCGCGGGCCGCGACATTCGCCAGCGCCGTGCCCCAGGCACCGGCGCCCACCACGCCGATGTGGGCGAAATCGGATTCGGGCAGCGCCATGCCTCAAGCCTTGGCGCCGGTGGAGGCAGGATCGAGCGGCCAGCGCGCGCGCGGGCTGATGGTCAAGGGATCGGTGAGCCCGCGCGACAGCCGCTCGGCCCCCGCCCAGGCGATCATGGCGCCGTTGTCGGTGCACAATTCCGGCGGCGGCACCGCCATGCGCGTGCCGAGATCGACCGCCGTGCGCTGCAGTGCCTCGCGAATCGCGCCATTGGCGCCGACCCCGCCCGCCACCACCAAAGCGGTCGGCCCGCACCCGACGAGATCGCGGAACGCGCGTGCCCCGGCCCGCACCCGGTCGGCGATCAGGTCCACCACCGCCGCCTGGAACGAGGCGCACAGGTCATAAACGTCCTGGTCCGAGAGCGGCGCGAGGCGGTCCGCCTCCAGCCGCACGGCTGTCTTGAGGCCCGACAGGGAGAAGTTCGGCTCGCGCCGCCCGAGCATGGGACGGGGAAAGGCAAAGCGATGGGCATCGCCGAGCAGCGCCATCTGCTCCACCTGAGGGCCGCCGGGATAGGGCAGGCTCAGCATCTTCGCGATTTTGTCGAAGGCTTCGCCCACGGCATCGTCCAACGTGGTGCCGAGCCGGCGATAGCGGCCCACATCCTCGACCGCCAGCAATTGGGTATGGCCGCCGGAGACCAGCAGCAGCAGATAGGGAAAGGCGACGCCGTCGGTGAGGCGGGCGGTGAGCGCGTGGGCTTCGAGATGATTCACCGCCACCAGCGGGCGCCGCGTGGACAAGGCGATGGCCTTCGCCGTTGTGAGGCCGACGATGACCCCGCCGATCAGCCCCGGCCCGGCGGCGGCGGCCACGGCGGCGAGGTTCGAGAAATTCAGCCCGGCCGCGCGCATGGCCTCGGCGATGACGACGTCGAGCACCTCCACATGGGCGCGCGCCGCAATCTCCGGCACCACGCCGCCATAGGGGGAATGCTCCTCCACCTGGGTGCGGATGACATTGGAGAGCACATGGCCGGCCCCGGAAGGCGAGCGCGCCACCACGGCGGCCGAGGTCTCGTCGCACGTGGTCTCGATGCCGAGCACCAGCAGATCCGCCACTTTTTCCTCCAGACCGGCGCCGCCGCCGGGAGCGCTGCGGCCTGCGCCGCCACGCCGCTCTATGCCATTGCGATTCCGGCTATCATTGTACGCGCCAATGACACAAGAGACGAACCCCTCCCCCATGTCCTTTTCCGCCGACTCCATCTCCGCCGAACATTCGCCCCGCCTCATCATCGGCACGCGCGGCAGCCCCCTGGCGCTGTGGCAGGCCCACGCGGTGCGCGACGCCCTCGCCACGGCTCTCGCGCGCCCGGCGGAAACCATCGTCATTGAAGTCATCCGCACCTCCGGCGACGCGATTCAGGATCGCGCCCTCTCGGAAGCCGGCGGCAAGGGCCTGTTCACCAAGGAGATCGAGGACGCGCTGCTGGATGGGCGGATCGATCTTGCGGTTCATTCTGCGAAGGATGTGGCGACCTATCTGCCTGAGGGGCTGCATCTCGCGGGCTATCTCCCGCGCGCCGACGTGCGCGACGCGCTGATCTTGCGCGAAGGGGCGGGCCTTTCCGATCTGAAGCCGGGGGCAATCATCGGCACCGCATCGCTGCGGCGCGAGGCGCAATTGCGCCGGAAACGGCCGGACCTCGACGTCCGCCTGTTGCGCGGCAATGTGCAGACCCGTCTCTCCAAGGTGCGCTCCGGCACGTTCGACGGCACGTTGCTGGCCCTTGCCGGCCTGACACGCCTCGGCCTCGCCCACGAGGCCAGCGCCATTCTGGAGACACAGGATTTTCTCCCGGCCGTGGGGCAGGGCGCGGTGGCGATCGAATGCCGAATCGCGGACGCCCCCACCAATGGCGCCATCGCCGCCATCGCCTGCCGCGCCACCGGCATCGCGCTCGCGGCCGAGCGGGCCTTCCTCGCGGCCCTAGACGGCTCGTGCCGCACGCCCATCGCGGCGCTCGCAACCCTGGAGGGCGAGCAGGTGCGGCTGCGCGGATTGGTGCTCGCTCCCGACGGGCGCGACAGCGCCGAAGCGGAGGCGGTCGCTCCGATTGCCGACGCGGCGCGTCTCGGCGCGGACATGGGAGCAGGGTTGCGGACGAGCGCACCCGCGCGCGCCCTCAGACTTTAGCCGGCTTTTAAGCAGATTAGCCGGCTTAAAGAAGAGTCTGAACGGCAAGGCCGAACGCTCGGCGCCCGCTCACAGCATCGAGGGCAGGACGCGGTCGGGCGGGCGGTGCCCGTCCATGAAGGTCTTGATATTGACGATGACCTTCTCGCCCATGTCGATGCGGCCTTCCAAAGTGGCCGAGCCCATGTGGGGCAGCAGCACCACCTTGCCCTGGCGGGCGAGCTTCACCAGCTTCGGGTTCACCGCCGGCTCGTGCTCAAACACGTCGAGACCGGCGCCCGCGAGCTCGCCGGCTTCCAGCATGCGGGTCAGGGCGTTCTCGTCGATCACCTCGCCGCGCGCCGTGTTCACCACATAGGCGTCCCGCTTCAGCAGCTTGAGGCGGCGGGCGGAGAGCAGATGATAGGTGGCCGGCGTGTGCGGGCAATTGATGGAGACGATGTCCATGCGGGCCAGCATCTGGTCCAGGCTTTCCCAATAGGTCGCTTCCAGCGCCTCTTCGGTCGCGGCGGGCAGGTGGCGGCGATTGTGATAGTGGATCTGCAGGCCGAACGCCTTGGCGCGGCGCGCCACCGCCTGGCCGATGCGCCCCATGCCGACGATGCCGAGGCGCTTGCCCCAGATGCGCCGGCCGAGCATCCATGTGGGCGCCCAGCCGTTCCATTCCTCCGGATCGGAGGTGATGACCTGCGCGCCTTCGGCGAGCCGGCGCGGCACGGCGAGGATCAGCGCCATTGTCATGTCGGCGGTATCCTCGGTGAGGACCCCCGGCGTGTTGGTGACGGTGATTCCGCGCGCCAAGGCGCTCGCCACGTCAATGTGATCGACGCCGTTGGAGAAGCTGGCGATGAGCCGCAGGTTCTCGCCGGCCTGCGACAGGACTGACGAATCAATCTCGTCGGTCACGGTCGGCACCAGCACGTCGGCGGTGCGCACGGCTTCCACCAACGCGGCGTGATCCATGGGCACGTCGTCGACGTTCAGACGCGCGTCGAACAGTTCACGCATCCGCGTCTCGACCGTGTCGGGCAGCTTCCGCGTGACGACGACGAGGGGTTTACGACGCGCCATAATCTTCCCCGTTCCCGGTTTCTTAACCCTTCTCGTCCCGTCTAGCAGACAGACGGGGAAACACAAAGGGTATGCGCGCAGCGACCCTTGACGATGCCCGGGTGCAGGCGCACTTCAGGCACGCGATCTCACGGAGCGGAGAGGATCAGCAAATCATGCAGGCGAGCAAAGGTCAGGCCCTTCCGGCATTCGCGATGGCTCTTCTGCTGATGGTGGCGTCACTCCTTTCCCTTTCGGGACCCGCCAGCGCGGCCGACGATAGCGGCACCGGGCTACCGGTCCCCCGCTTCGTTTCGCTGAAGGCCGACAAGGTAAACGTGCGCACCGGGCCCAATAAGGACCAGGACGTCTCGTGGATCTTCTCGCGCGCCGGCCTGCCGGTGGAGATCACCGCGGAGTTCGAGACCTGGCGCCGCATCCGCGACGTGGATGGCTCGGAGGGCTGGGTGTATCACTCGATGCTCTCGGGCCGGCGGACCGCCCTCGTCGCGCCATGGCTGAAGACCGGCACGGCGGTGCTGCGTGACCGTGGCGATCCGAGCGCGCGCGCCACCGCCCAATTGGAGCCGCGGGTCCTGGCGAGCGTGAAGTCCTGCGATGGCAAATGGTGCCGCATCACCGGGCCGGGCTTCGACGGCTTCATCGAGCAGGGCAATCTGTGGGGGGTCTATCCCAACGAAAAGGTGGATTGAGGCAGGAGGCCGCACCCGGCCTCCACACCTCGGCCTCTACGCTGAGGCCCCTACGCTGAGGCCCCCTGCGCTTAGGCCCCTGCGCGGAGGGCATCACCAAAGAAAAAGCCCCCGCAGGGCAGGGGCTTTTTTCAGGACAGGCTTTTTTCAGGACACCTGTACAAGGTGATCGCGGCGAACAGGCTCGGGCGAGGAGACCCAGGCCCGAGACCCGGGCCCAGAGACCTCTAGGCCTTGCCGACGGCCTTGCGGCGCAGACGAACGACCACGTCCACCCGGGCCACCTCGAAGCCTTCAGGGGGCTCCGGCAGGCGGTCGACGCCCACATGGGCTTCGGGAATGTCCACCAGCTCGTTATGGCCTTCCACATAGAAGTGGTAATGGTCCGACGAATTGGTGTCGAAATAGGTTTTGGATCCGTCCACCGCCACTTCGCGCAGCAGGTCCACCTCGGTGAACTGGTGCAGGGTGTTGTAGACGGTGGCGAGCGAAACCGGGAAGCGGGCGCGGATCGCCTCTTCGTGCAGCATTTCGGCCGTCACGTGCCGGTCGCCCTTGGCGAATAGCAGCCAGCCGAGGGCCAGGCGCTGGCGCGTCGGCCGCAGGCCCACTTCGCGCAGCATTTCGCGCACGTCATGGAACGGACACCCGGTACGACGCGTGGATGAAACATCCCGAAGCTGCGCCACCGGCAGTACAGCGTCACCTTCGTCCGCCGCAACGCGCGTGGCGGCAGCGGGACTTGTGAGGCTGAGTCTGAAACGGGACATGTCGGACATCGGCGTTCTGCACTTTTCTAGACATACAGGGCTGGACGGCGGCGGTAGAAAGCTCCGGTACGGCGCTGATCATTCTCAATAGCCGATCAGGACGCGAATTGCCACTATTATAGATTGTAGCTGGACTAATGTAAGTCAACGGCACCAATGCCTTGCTTGTGACTTGCGGTCTCGGGGCGAGGAGATGCATGGGTGCGGCGCGCCGGACTCCCACAGTCGGCGCAGCATGGGGATGACGAAGCTTGATCGATCTGCGCGCGCCCATGACGGCCTGCCTTGCAGTTGCCGCCGGATCTGCAGCGGCCCTCGCCGCGGCCTGGTATTTTCAACTGGTCGTTGGGCTTGCGCCCTGTCCGCTGTGCCTCGACCAGCGCCTGCCCTATTATGCGGCGGTGCCGATCGGGCTCGTGTGCGCCTATGCCGCGCACCGGGGTTGGGCCGGAATTGCGCGGGCGGGTCTGGCGATCCTGGCGCTGCTGATGCTGGTGGATGCGGGGATCGCGATCTTCCACGCCGGGGTGGAGTGGCGCTTCTGGCAGGGGCCGACGACCTGCACCGGCACGCCAGTCGTGGTCAGCGACATTTTGTCCGCCCTCAAGACCTCCCACGTGCCGCGCTGCGATGAAGCGGCTTGGCGGTTGATGGGCATTTCCATGGCCGGCTGGAACGCGCTGATCGCGCTCGGCCTCGCCGGCGTGGCGCTGCTCGGCCTGCGGGGCCGGGGCGTTGCTGAAAATCAGGGTTCCAGTTCGGTATCCCAATAGAGATAGTCGAGCCAGCTCTGGTGCAGATAATTCGGCGGGAAGTGGCGACCGTTCTGGTGCAGGTCGTGCACGGTGGGCTGGTAAGGCACCTGATTGGGCCACATGCCCGAATGCGCCGGCATGTCGCTGCCCTTGCGCAGATTACACGGCGAGCAGGCCGCCACCACATTGTCCCACGTCGTCTGTCCGCCGCGTGAGCGCGGAATGAGATGATCGAAGGTGAGATCCTCGCGCGAGCCGCAATATTGGCAGGTGAAGCGGTCGCGCAGGAAGACGTTGAATCGGGTGAAGGCAGGATGCCGGGCGGGCTTTACGAAGGTCCGCAACGACAGAACGCTGGGCAAGCGAATCTCTATGCCCGGGCTTCGGACAGCCTTGTCGTAATATTCGACGATGTTCACACGGTCGAGGAACACCGCCTTGATGGCGTCCTGCCAGCACCACACAGACAGGGGATAGTAGCTCAGCGGACGATAGTCCGCATTGAGCACCAGTGCCGGCCAAGCCCCAGATGGTAACGCAGCGGTCAAGGATCGAACTCCTCGCCCTCCAGGACACCGAATCAAACCAAGCCTGTCCGGTGCGCCGCGATACTCTATATTCTCCGTGTCATTCTTGTGAAGCCTGGGGCGCGGTTTCCCTCATGCGGCCGCGAGCCGCTGCGCCAGGAACAGGCCGCCATGGGCGAGCCCTGCATCATCGATGCCGTGGGCAAGGCCTTGGCTGAGATGCCATTCCACGGGAATGTCGGCGCCGGCCAGGGCATAAGCCGACTGGAACAGCGCCTGCGCGGGAATGAGCTGATCGTCGGTGCCGTGCACCAGCAGGATCGGCGGCGCGCCGGTTCCTTCAACGGGCGTGGGGCCGGGCACATAGAGGCCGGAATAGCCGACCACAGCCGCCGGCGGCTGCGCCATGCCCAGCGCCACCGCCAAAGCCATCATGCAGCCCTGGCTGAAGCCCACCAGCGCTAGCCGGCTCGCCGGCAGGCGGGCGTTCTGCAATTCGCCCTGGATGAACCGGGCAAGGCCCGGCGCCGCGTGCGCCACGCCGCGCACCATGTCGTGCGGGTCCATGTCGCCGAGCGCAAACCATTGCCGCCCCATGGGCGCGCCCTCGCACGGCTCCGGGGCGTGGGGCGAGACGAAGGCGGTGGTGGGCAGCAGATCCGCCCAGGCGCCGCCGAGATCGATCAGGTCCCGCCCGTCGGCGCCGTAGCCGTGCAGCAGAATGACCAGCGAATCAGGCGCACCGCCCGAGCGCGGCGGCAGGCGGGGGCTGTCCAGGACTGACATGACGGGGGCAAGCCTCAGGTGGGAAGAGCGGCGCGGGCGCGCTTTGCGCCATAATAGGCCCAGAGCAGTTGCGCCGCCACGCCGCGATACGGTCGCCAATCCTCCGCGATCGCCCACAGCCCCAGCGCCGAGGCGCGGCCAGGCAGGTCGAATGCCTCCCCTGCCGCGACCTGCAGGGCAAGATCGCCATGGGCAAAGGCATCGCCCCGCCCGAGGCAGAACAGGAGATAGATGTCGGCGGTCCAGAGCCCGATGCCGGGGAGTTTGGTGAGATAGGCTGCGGCGGCATCCGCCTCCATATCGGCGAGCGCGCCGAGATCCACCGCGCCGGCAATAAGATCGCGGGCGATTCCCGTAAGGGTGCGGATCTTCGGCGCCGAGAGCCCGGCGGCGCGCAAATCCTCAGGCGTTGCCAGAAGCATCTTCTCCGGCGTGGCCGGCCCGCCGAACAGGGTGTCCAGGCGGGCGGAGATGGACCGTGCGGCGGCAACCGAAAGCTGTTGCGCCACGACGATGGCGACCAGGCCGGCGAAGCCCGGCGTGCGGCGCCGCAGCGTCGGACGGCCGGAAAACGCCACCAGCGCCACAAGGCGCGGGTCCAGTTCCAGCAGCCGATCGAGCGCGCGGTCGAAATCCGCCTGGGTGTCGAGGCGGGGCTCGGCATCGGGCGCGACGCGGCGTGCGGGGATGTGGTTTGGTCCGGTCATGGCGCGAGGCTTTCTAGAGCAAGGCTTGCTAGGGCGAGGCTTCCTTGGGCGATCCGGGTCTGGCCGTCGGCAGGGGATGAAATCATCTGACACCGGCTTTTGCCAGAGCAGGCCGGGAGCGCGGAGCGGCAAACCGGTTCCCAGCGGGCGCGCCGCGTTCTAGATGCTGGGACATGCGCTTCACCTGCCGTTTCGCCCCGAGCCCCAATGGCGCCCTTCATCTCGGCCACGCCCTCTCCGCGTTCATCAATCATGATGCGGCGGCAGCGGCGGGCGGCACGTTCCTGTTGCGCATCGAAGACATCGACGCCACCCGATCCCGCCCCGCTTTCGAACAGGCGATCCGCGAGGATCTGGATTGGCTCGGCATTCTTCCCGCAGCGCCGCCCCGCCGCCAATCCGAGCATTTCGCGCTTTATGCCGAGGCGCTGGCCCGGCTGGAACGCGCGGGCCTGCTCTATCCCGCGTTCGAGAGCCGGGCGGAGATCGCCCGGGCGGTGGCGCTGAAGGATCGTGAGGGTCCCTGGCCGCGCGATCCCGACGGCGCGCCGCTCTCTCCGTTCGCCCGCAGCGCCTTGCCGGATCGCGAGCGGGCGCGGTTGCGCGCGGCCGGCGCGCCGTTCTTGCTGCGGCTGGACATGGCGGCCGCCCTCGCGCGCATCGGCGTGCCGCTTGACTGGCGGGAGGCGCAGGGAACGCCGCTCGGCCCGCGCGCGATCCAGCCGGCGGAGCCGGCCGCCTGGGGCGATGTGGTGATCGCGCGCAAGGATGTTCCGGCGAGCTATCATCTCGCCGTGGTGATGGACGATGCGATCCAGGAGATCAGCCATGTGATCCGGGGCCGGGATCTGTTCGCGGCGACCGCCGTGCACCGCGTGTTGCAGCAGCTTCTCGGCCTTCCCGCGCCGGTCTATCACCATCACCGCCTGGTGCTGGGGGCCGACGGGCGCAAGCTTTCGAAAAGCGAGGGCGCCGCAAGCCTTGCAGCGCTGCGGCAGGCCGGCGCGGGGCCGGATGAGATCCGCCGGCAGCTTGGCCTCCCGCCTCAGCCGACGCCGAGGATGTAGAGCCACAAGGCGATGGTGAACAGGCCGAGCACGGTGGAGAGCGAAACCGCGCTCGAACTGGTGCGCACCCCGACCCCGTAGCGCTGTGCCAGCAGATAGGCATTGATGCCGCACGGCATGGCCGCGAACAGCACCGCCACGCCCGCCCACACCGGCGGCATGGGCAGCACCAGGGTGAGGAGATAGACCAGCAACGGATGCACCATCAGCTTCATGAAGGAGATGAAGCTGCTCGGCCCGATGTCGCCGGAAACGCCGTAGCGGTTCAGCGCGAGGCCGAGCGAGACCAAGGCGCACGGCGAGGCGGAGGCGGCCATGAGATCGAGAATCTGCTTGATGACGCCGCTGGTCTGAATGCCGAATAGGCGGCCGAGGCCGCCGGCATAGATGCCGATCAGGATCGGATTGAAGGCGAGCGTGCGCACGAGGCGCTTGCCGGTCGCCCACGACAGGCCCGAGCCGCCCTCCACCAGCACGGTCGCCGCCACCAGCATGATGGGCAGATGGATGGCGATCAGCAGGAACAGCGGCACCGCGCCTTCCTCGCCGTAGGCTTTCAGGATCAGCGGCACGCCGAGGAACACGGTGTTCGCCTGACCCGCTGAAAAGCCGTGGATCACCGCTTCGGTATGGCTGCGGTGGAACACATAGCGCGCCACCGCCATGGCGATGCCGAACACGACGAAGGCGCCGGTGAAATAAGCGATCCAATAGCCCCAGGGCTGAGCGTCCGGCATCTTGGATTCGCTCAGGGTCTTGAAGATCAGGATCGGCACCGCGAGGCCGAAGACATATTCGGCCAAGCCATCCGAGGCCTTGTCGGAGATCAGGCGCGTGCGCGCCGCGACGAACCCCATGGCCACGATGCCGAACACCGGCAGGATGACGATGGCGATATCGGCGATGATGCTCCCCATGGCCCGCCCGTCAGGCCGCGACGACGCGGGCGGCGCGGCGGCGCGCGAGGGGGATGACGGGTTCGCACAGCACGTCGCGCACGCTCACCATCGCCCGCATTCGCGCCGCGAGGCGCTCGGCCAGGGCTTCGGAGGCGCTGAACAGCAGTTCCACGCTGAGGCAATCCTCCTGGCGCGCCACATCCAGATGATGGGGCAACACATCATGGATCACGAAGGGTTCGAGGAGACGCAGGAGCACGTTGGACTCAGGTTCGGCCTCGAGCACGAGGCGATAACAGGCGTCGCCGGACGGCGCGCAGCTGGGAAAGGTCATGGAAGTCAGGTCCGAAGAAGGAAAGAAACAGGATGTGCGCTATCGTGCCCGGCCGACGAGATCGACCGGGCGGAGAATTCGCAGCATCGCCGCACCGGCAAGCCGGTTCCTGTTCTCCGAAAAAGACATGGCGTCAAATTAGGCGGGGCGGCGCGAAGCGTCAACGGCACGCAAACGCATGCCGAGGGCGGCTGCCATGCACACGGAGCTTTGACACGGCGTAACTTGGCGGCCAGCCTTCCGCGCGATAGGATTGGGTGTTCGGGTCGCCATGCCCGCACGCGAGGCGGTAGCACAGCATGACCGGATATGCCGAAAGGGCTGGGGGAGCGCGCATGGACGGGACGCCGGCAGCGGCGCACGTCCAGGGTCACGCGCGGCTGGTCCTGGCGGCGATCGGCCTCGGCATCGCGGTGCTGTTCGCCGGGGCGGGCCTGCTGTGGTTCGTCCATGGTCCCGCCACGTTCCTGGACATGCTCGCGGGCGGCTTCGCCACATGCTTCTGAGCCATGCGCGGCGGGGCCTGAGCGGCATCCGGCCCCTGCGCCCATCGGTCGGATGGACGGTTCCGGCCGCCGCACTTAATCAGCACAATCCTGGCGCCCCGCTCGCCAGCGCGCCCGGATGCCGGGCATTGCGTTCCACCCGCCCGCTATTTCCTGGTCGCGCGGTCGGGACCTGAAACGAGGTATCCATGTCACCCCGGACCAAGATCTTCGTCCTGTTCGCCAGCTTCGTGGCGGGCGCCGCGATCCTGGTCGCGGTCGCCACCGCTCTCTTGCCCGGCCGGCCGCAATCTCCCGTCGCATCGCTTGCCACCATCGGCGGTCCGTTCCAACTGGTGGACCAGACCGGCGCGCCGGTGACGCAAGATGCGCTGAAGGGCAGGCCCTCGCTGATCTTCTTCGGCTTTACCCATTGCCCGGACGTGTGCCCCACCGCCTTGTTCGAGATGTCCGAGATCTTCGGCGCGCTCGGCCCGGATGCCGGCAAGCTGCAGGCCTTCTTCGTCACCGTGGACCCGGAGCGGGACACGCCGGACGTGATGAAATCCTACCTGTCCAGCTTCTCCCCCGAGCTGAAGGGCCTGACCGGCACGCCGGAACAGGTGGACGCGGTGAAGCGCGCCTATCGGGTCTATTCCAAGAAAGTGCCGCTGGAAGGCGGCGACTACACCATGGATCACACCGCGGTGATCTATCTCATGGATAAGACCGGCACGTTCCTGGCGCCGTTCAACATCAAGCGGCCGCCGGCCGAGGCCGCCGCGGATCTGCGGCGCTACCTCTGACCGGCGCCGCGGTCGCGTCCCGCGGCCGCCGGGGCGAGGCAATTCCGTGCTCGGTCTTGTTCCATTGGTGCGGGGCACGGATCAGTTCGACCAGCGCCAGCATGGTCGCGAGCGAAAGCAGCAGCCAATAGAACGGCAGGAGCAGGAGCACCCAGGTGCTCGGCAGCAGGCCGCGCCGTCCCGCGCCGTAGAGCTGCAGCAGCACCGCTCCGCCGTAGCCGACGAAAAGGTTGGTATAGGTGAGCGAGGAGATCCCGAGTTCCAGGACGCTCCCGGTGGTCCCGCCCATGGCGCCGCGCGCGATGTCCGAGCACAGGAGCGCGAGGCACAGGGGGTGCAGCAGGGCCGCCACGAACGGGAACGCCACCAGCAGCGCCGCACCGAGCGCCGGGCCGGGGCCGAGTTCACGCACCAGACGGCGGGGATTGCGGCCGTGCACCAGCAGGGTCTGGGCCCAGCCCTTCATCCACCTCGTGCGCTGGCGCAGCCAGGCGCGCACGTGCACGGGGGCCTCCTCATGGGTGGTGGAGGCGATCACCTCGGTGCGCCAGCCCTTGCGCGCCAGCCGCAGGCCGAGATCGGCATCCTCCGTCACATTGTAGGGGTCCCAGTTTCCGACCGCCTCCAGCACGCTGCGGCGGAAATGGTTGGAGGTGCCGCCGAGCGGCACGGGCAGGCCCAATGCGGCGGCGGCGGGCAGGACGACATCGAATTGCGCGGCATATTCCAGCGCGAAATGGCGGCTGATCCAGCTATCGCCGCCATTGTCGATGGCGAGGCGCGCCTGCACGCACCCGAGGCGCGGGCCGCCGCTCTGGAACGCCGCGAGGGCGGCGCGCAACTGGCCCGGTTCGGGAATGTCCTCGGCGTCATAGACCACCAGGAACTGGCCACGGGCAAACGGCAGCGCGGCGTTCAGCGCCTTGGGCTTGGTGCGCGGACCGATGGCGGGCACCGCGATGATCTCGAAGCGCGCCGGCAGGTCCAGCCGTTGCAGGGCCGCGCGCGTCTCCTCGTCGTCCTCCTCGACCACCAGCTTGATGTCCAGCTTCTCGCGGGGATAGTCGAGGGCGTTCAAGGCGGCGATCAGCCGGGGCAGGATCGCGGCCTCGCGATACAGCGGCACCATCACCGTATAGAGCGGCAGATGGCGGTCGCCGAGCCGGCAGGCGAGGTCGTGGCCGGGCGTGACGAAGCAGCCGGCGAGGCGCAGGGCCATCGCGCCGAGGAACATCACGGACAGCACCGCCTGCAGGATCAGCACGGTCGGCTGTGGCGCGGCGAAAAGGCCGGTGGCGATCAGCGCGGCCAGCAGCAGCAGCGGGCCGGCCACCATGTGCGGCGGCGATATCAGCCCGGCCGAAAATTCCGGCAGGCAGCGCCGCAGGTCGAATGCGGCGCTGCGGGTCAGCGCGCGCCCGCAACGGCGGGCGATAAAGCCGCGCAGACGCTCCGGCGCGACGATGGTCACGCGATCGGCGAGGCTCGGGTCCTTCGCCGCCGCGCGGGCGAGCCGGCGCGCGCCGTGTCCGCGCGGGGACAGGATGAAGCTGGCGCCGAAGGCGGGATTTTCCTCCGCCAGCATGCCGGTGCGCAGGACATCCGGCGCATGCCCCGGATCGAGCGGGACTCGCGCGTCGAGGGATGCGGGAGCAAAGCCCAGGTGATCCGCCAGGGCGGCGCTGGCGGCGTCCGGTTCGATCAGCCCGGCGGCGATCAGCACTTCGTCGCCGCCGACCCCGAGATGCCGCGCCCGCGCCAGTGCAAGCGCGAGGATGTCGTCGCAGACATATCCGCGCAAGGCCGCAAGCTCGGCCGGCAGGCGTGGAACCGGCGCGGAAGTTTCCGGCGCGGAATTCTCCCGCGCAGTTTCGTGGCTCGACGCCGACGGCCCTCCACGGTTTCCGCCGCCCCCTTGCGCCGGCGGCCGTCCCGGCGCAAATCCCTGCTGTGCGTGAGCCTCATGTGCGCGGGCGTCATGGAAATGAGCCGCACGCGTGTGGGCCTTGCGACTTCGCGCTCCCTCGCCCAAATTGACCCCCCGCAGCCCCCTGCGACTGGCAGAACGGTACGATGAAACAGAAGCAAGGGCCAGCCTCTGCAACCTGCGATATTTTGGGCGTGCTGTTGCTTTTTGCAGCGCTCCTATGGGGCCCAGGACCGGCGCAGGCTCAAAACGCTCCGCCCGGCGTGCGCGCCTCGGCGCTCGTGCCCAGCTTCTGGAATCCGCAGCGGCGTGTGGAACGCCCCGACGCCACACGCTTGCCGGGCAGTATCCGCTTCCTCACCACAAACGATTATCCCCCGTTCAATTTTCTCTCGTCCGACGGGGTGCTGATGGGGTTCCACATCGATCTCGCGCGCGCCATCTGCGCCGAGCTCGCGATTCCCTGCACCATCCAGGCGGTACCGTTCGAGACGCTGCTCGACAGCCTTGAGCAGAACAAGGCCGACGCGGTGATTGCCGGGCTGGCCGCCAATGCCGCCAGCCGCCAGCGCGCCGACTTCACCGAACGCTACCTCGGCACGCCGGCCCGGTTCGTCTCCCGCAAGGGACAGGGCCTCAGCGCCGCGACGCCGGAGCAGGTCGCCGACAAAAGCATCGCCGTGGTTGCCGGCACGGCGCACGAAGCCTATCTGCGCGCCTTCTTCAACGAAGCCGCGATCCGTCCCTATCCGGATGCGCAGCAGGCGCGCGAGGCGTTGCGGACCGGAAAGGTGGACCTGTTGTTCGGCGATGCGATCGGCCTTGCCCTGTGGCTGAACGGCTCCTCCTCGCAGGGATGCTGCGCCTTCACCGGCGGCCCCTTCACCGAAAGCCGCTATTTCGGCGACGGATTGGCAGTGGCAGTGAAATCCGGCAACGATCAGGTGCGCCGCGCCATCGACTATGCGCTCCAGCGCTTGTGGGAGAAGGGCACTTATACCGATCTGTATCTGCGGTGGTTTCCGGTCGGGATCTATTGAAGGCCAAACGCGTTCGGCCCCTCGCTCCGGTCGGGAGCCCGGGCGACGCCCTGGGTGGGTGACGTTGCGTGCGGCGCCATGATGACGCGAGCGTGTCTGGCCTCCGGGGCAAAACGGGCCTCAAATGAGCAGGGCTGTTTTATGGGTCATGGAGACCTTCATGTTTCGCCTCGGCCTCGCGCCCGCCCTCACCCTTACCCTCGTTCTTCTCGCAGGTCCCGCCTTCGCCCAGCAGCCGCCGCTGTCGGTGGTGCGCGGAACGATCCTCGCCGTGGAAGGGCAAGACCTCACGCTGGACACGCACGACGGGGCGACCAAGGTCTCCCTCACCGACAAAACCGTTATGACCGGCGTCAACAAGATCACCCTCGCCGACATCAAGCCTGACGCCTATGTGGGCGTGGTCTCGGTGCCGTCCCGCGACGGCACGGATCATGCGGTCTCGATCCATGTCTTCCCGCCCGAGCAACGCGGCGTGGGCGAGGGCTCGCGGCCCTGGGACCGGCCCGGCAGCACCATGACCAATGCCGCGATCGCGCAGGAGGTGACCGCCAAGGATGGCGAGACGCTCACCCTCAAATACGGAGCCGGCGAGAAAAAGGTCCTGGTGACGCCGGAAACCTCGCTGGTTCGCTTCGAGCCCGGCGCGAGCGCCGCCGAACTGAAGCCGGGCGTGAGGGTGCTGGCCTTCACCAACACGCCCGCCGAGGGCGAGCGGCACGTGCGCCGGCTGCTGGTGGTGCGCGGGGATTTCATTCCGGCGCTTTGAGCCTGGATCTCTGACGGGCGCTTCTGAGGGAAGTCTGGACCATAAGGGCCGCCGATGCGCGAACATCGGCGCTTCCCTCCGGCGGCATCGCGCACTAGTGTCCGCGCCTTCCCGAACCATGCGCCCACCGGAGACACCGCATGACCTTGGCGCCCGCCCCGAGCGATGCCCTCGCCACCGAGCTGCATGCCTTCGCCGAGAGCGCGACCGCTTGGCCGTTCGAGGAGGCGCGCAAGATCGTCGCGCGACTGAAGCGCAAGCCCAAGGACGAAGTGCTGTTCGAGACCGGCTACGGCCCCTCGGGCCTGCCGCATATCGGCACCTTCGGCGAGGTGGCGCGCACCACCATGGTGCGCCATGCCTTCCGCGTGCTGACCGAGGACAAGATCAAAACCCGCCTGCTGTGCTTCTCCGACGACATGGACGGCATGCGCAAGATCCCGGAAAACGTGCCGGACCGCGCCGCGCTGGAGCCTTTTCTCCAGATGCCGCTCACCTCCGTGCCCAATCCGTTCGGCGGGGATTATCCAAGCTTCGGCGACCACAACAACGCCATGCTGCGGCGTTTCCTCGACACCTTCGGCTTCGATTACGAATTCGCCAGCGCGACCGACTATTACAAGTCCGGCAAGCTCGATGCCGTACTGCTGCGCGCGGCGGAAAAGTACGAAGCCATCATGGCGGTGATGCTGCCGACCCTGGGCGAGGAGCGCCAGGCCACCTACAGCCCGTTCCTGCCCATCTCCCCCACCAGCGGGCGGGTGCTCTACGTTCCGCTCACGGCGGTGGACGCCAAGGCGGGCACCATCACCTTTACCGACGACGATGGGGTGGAGAAGACCGTCCCCGTGACCGGCGGCCATGTGAAGCTGCAGTGGAAGCCGGATTTCGGCGCCCGCTGGGCCGCGCTCGGCGTCGATTTCGAGATGTTCGGCAAGGACCATCAGACCAACGCGCCGGTCTATGACAAGATCTGCGAAATCCTCGGCGGCACCGCGCCCGAGCATTATGTCTATGAGCTGTTCCTGGATGAGAACGGCCAGAAGATCTCCAAGTCCAAAGGCAACGGCCTCACCATCGATGACTGGCTGACCTACGCCAGCCCGGAAAGCCTCGCCCTCTACATGTTCCAGTCGCCGCGCTCGGCCAAGAAGCTGCATTTCGACGTGATTCCGAAGGCGGTGGACGAGTATTTCGGCTTCCTCGCCCGCTATGCGTCCCAGGACTGGAAGAACCGGCTGGGCAATCCGGTGTGGCACATCCATTCCGGCAATCCGCCGGCCTTGGACATGCCGGTGTCCTTCACCATGTTGCTCAACCTCGCCTCGGCCTCCAACACCGAGGATGAGAGCGTATTGTGGGGGTTCCTGAACCGCCATGTGGCGGGCGTGTCGGCGCAGAGCCATCCCAAGCTCGCCGAGCTGGTGGGCTATGCGGTGAAGTATTTCCATAGCTTCGTGAAGCCGAACAAGGTGTATCGCGCCCCCGACGCGGTGGAGCGCGAAGCGCTGGAGGCGCTGGACACGGCGCTGGCCGCCTTGCCGGCCGAGGCGACCGCCGACGAGATCCAGACCGCCCTCTATGACGTGGCGCGCCCCATTCCGCGCTATCAGGACCTCAAGGCCAAGGGCGCGACGCCGGAACGGCCGGGCGTGTCTGTGCAATGGTTCAACACGCTCTATCAGGTGCTGCTCGGTCTGGAGCGCGGCCCGCGCTTCGGCTCGTTCGTTGAGATCTACGGCATCGGCGAAACCCGCGCGCTGATCGCAAAGGCGCTGGCCGGCGAGATGACGGCAGCGGTATAGCGTTACTTGGACGGGCGGAGCCTTTCATACTGCGGCCCCGCCGCGATAGGGAAGCTGCGATAGGAAAGAGGCATGACGGGCGTCGAATTGGTTTCCGTTCATGTGCCGAAATGCGCAGGCACGTCCCTACGTTTGGCCCTCGAGCGTGCCTACGGCGGCACGGCGGTGTTTTGGGATTATGCTGACGGCGTCGGAAATCCCACCTCTGCCATGAATATCGACCCCGAGGGCTTCTTCGCCCGCTGGCAGGCGGCCGATTGGTCGACCTTCCCGTATCGAGCCATCCATGGCCATTTCCACCCCAATAAATACCGCACCTTGCCCGCCAAGGTGCGTGCGACGTTCCTGCGTCATCCCCTGACGCGCCTCGTATCTCATTATTATTTCTGGCAGCGACGCTGGGAGCATGGATCTCACCCGGTGCGTGATTACGTGAACGAACGGAATCTCTCTTTGGAGGCTTTCGCGCATTTGCCGATCATTCGCTATTTTTACACGCGCCTTTATTTCCGCGATGTGGACATGGCCTCTTTCGATTTTATTGGATTTTGCGAGACGGCGACCGAGGACTTCGCCCGCCTCGAAAGCGCGCTCGGCATGACCTTGGATCTGGGTCGTGAAAACATGAACACGACGCCGGAATATGCGGGCGCCCTCGAAGAGGTTCACTGCGACCCGGCACAGACTGAGCGCTTGCGCGCCCTGCTGAGCGACGACATCGCCTTCTACGAGGCGCTGCGTGAACGCGCCGCAGGCTGAGCCGGTGGGGAGTTCTTCACCTCTTGCCTTAGATCGGCGTACAATAAATTTAATAACCTGTTTTATCTGTATTTAAGGAGATCCAAATGTCGCTGCGTTTAGGGGACGTGGTTCCCGACTTCACCGCCCAGACCACCGAAGGTCCGGTCAGCTTCCATGAATGGCTCGGGGATTCCTGGGGCATCCTCTTTTCTCACCCCAAGAATTTCACCCCCGTCTGCACCACCGAGCTGGGCCAGGTGGCGCATCTGAAGGGCGAGTTCGACAAGCGCAACGTGAAGGTCATCGGCCTGTCCGTGGACACGCTGGAGAACCATCCCCAATGGGTTGGCGACATCGCCGACGCCACCGGCGCGCAGCTCAATTTCCCGCTGATCGCCGACAGCGATAAGACCGTGTCCGGCCTCTATGACCTGATCCATCCCAATGCCAGCGACACCGCCACCGTGCGGGCGGTCTTCATCATCGGGCCGGACAAGAAGCTGAAGCTGTCCCTGACCTATCCCGCCAGCACTGGCCGCAACTTCCAGGAAATCCTGCGGGTGGTGGATTCGCTTCAGCTCACCTCCCAGCATTCCGTCGCCACGCCGGCGGATTGGAAGCAGGGCGAAGACGTCATCATCGTGCCCTCGGTTTCCGATGCGGCGGCGAAGGAGAAATTCCCGGAGGGGTGGAAGACCGTGAAGCCCTATCTGCGCGTGGTCCGCCAGCCGGGTACCTGAGAGGGCAGGAAGAGGCGCGGCGGGAAGCGGTTCGCGCCCATGGAGCGGGCGTGCTAAATGGGCGCCTGACCGATCCGGGAGGGCGCCATGACCGAGGGAAACAACCAGCTCACCCGCTTTTTCGGCGGCTCTCCCGCCTTGGTGCTGGTGCGGCTGATCGTGCTTTCGGTGGTGGTCGGCGTGATTCTCGCCGCCCTCGGGCTCGACCCGCGCAACCTGTTCTCCAGCCTTCGGGCCCTGGTCGAAAACCTGTTCACCTTCGGGTTCGACGCGGTGGAGCGGCTGTGGCGCTATTTCCTGCTGGGCGCCCTCATCGTTTTTCCCCTGTGGCTGATCCTGCGGCTGGCGCGTGGCGGGCGCTGAACGGCGTGGCCCTCCGGCGACAGACGCAGAGCCGCTCATGACGTCCAGCCCCCCGGCGCAGCACCTGCCCGAGCCCCCCGCCGCGCCCGAACCCGCCGCGCCGCGCTCGGTCGAGGTGTCGCATCGCCGTGTGCTCGCCATCGCCTTGCCCATGACGGTGGCCCATCTCACCACGCCGCTGCTGGGTGTGGTGGATACGGCGGTGGTCGGCCGCCTCGGCGATCCCGCGCTGATGGGCGGGGTGGCGCTCGGCGCGGTGATCTTCGATTTTCTGTTCTGGGGCTTCGGGTTCTTGCGCATGGGCACGGTCGGCCTCGCCGCCCAGGCGCTGGGGCAGGGCGATGCGCAGGAGACCCGCGCGGTGGCGGCCCGGGCGCTGCTGCTGGCGCTCGCCTGCGGGCTCGCTTTGGTGGTGCTGCAATGGCCCATCGGCCTCGGCGCGCGGGCTCTGGCGGGGGCAAGCCCGGCGGTGGACGCGGCGGTCGGCGCCTATTTCCACATCCGCATCTGGGCCGCGCCGTTCAGCCTCGCCAATTATGCGGTGGTGGGCTGGCTCACCGGCATCGGCCGCACCGGCCATGCGCTGGCGATCCAGGTGGGGATCAGCCTCGTGAACATGGCCGCGACCGTCGCCCTGGTGCTGGGGCTCGGCTGGGGGGTCGCCGGCTCGGCGGCGGGAACGCTGCTGGCGGAAGCGCTCGGCGCGGGCGTCGGCGTGCTGGTGTGCGCGCGCCTGCTCAAATTCCGCCTCGCGGTGCCGCGGGCGGTGCTGTTCGATCGCTCCCGGCTCATGGCGACCTTCGTGCTCAACCGCGACATCATGATCCGCACCGCCGCTTTGCTGGTGGGGTTCAGCTTTTTCGCCGCCCAGGGGGCACGGGCGGGGGATGTGGTGCTGGCCGCGAACGCCTTGCTCAACAACATGATTCTGCTCGCCGCCTATTTTCTCGACGGGTTCGCGACCGCAGCCGAGCAGATCTGCGGCCAGGCGGTCGGCGCGCGCAACCGGGCGGCGTTCGGCCGGGCGATGCGGCTGGTCCTGCTGTGGGGCTTCGGCTTCGCCCTGTGCGCCTGCGCGCTCTATCTGGCGGCCGGGCCGGCGATCGTCGATCTCATGACCACCAGCGACGCGGTCCGCACGGCGGCACGGGACTTCCTGATCTTCGCGGCCGTGCTGCCGGTCGTGGGGGCAGCCGCCTACGCGTTCGACGGAATCTACATCGGCGCCCTATGGTCGCGCGACATGCGCAACCTCATGCTGCTCTCGCTCGCCCTCTATCTCGGGTCCTTCGCGGTGCTGCGGCCGCTTGGAAACGAAGGCCTGTGGCTCGCCTTCCTGGTGTTCCTCGGGGCGCGCGGCGCCCTGCAGGCATTGCGGCTGCCGGCGCTGATGAACCGCACCTTCCCGAGAACCGCCAACGGCCGATGAGCGTGACCCATCGGCCGTCGGTCGCGCCCGTCCGGCCCTGGCCAAAGACCAAGGCCGCCGGACTCAAAAGCCCTTCAGCACCGTGTGGCGATGCTCCATCTGCGGGGGCGTGGCGAAATAGGGGCCGACCAGGGCGCGCCATTCCTTGAAGGCGGGCGATTCGCGGAAATGGATCATGTGGTCGTCCACGGTGTCCCATTCCACCACCAGGGTGTAGTGGGTCGGCGTCTCCACCGAGCGGTCGAGCCGCAGGGCGCGGCAGCCGCGGGCGTTCTGGAACAGGGGCGCGGCCTTCTGCACGCCGGCTTCGAAGTCGGCCTCCTGGCCGGGCGTCACGTCGATGAGAACGAATTCGTAGACCATCTTATCCTCCCAAAGGCTGGGGACGGTATCAGGCGACAAGGCAGGCACAACTGCCCTGGAGGGAAAAAATGCCCTCCGCCCCCCGCAGGGCGGGCGCGGCCTTCGGCCGGCTTGCCAATCTCGCCGCGGGATGGCTAGAGCAGAAGCTTGCGCATTCAGGCGTCTGGAGTTTCGCGATGGCCCACTGGCTCTACAAATCCGAGCCGTTCAAATGGTCGTGGGAGATGCAGGTGAAAGCCGGCGCCAAGGGCACCCATTGGGATGGCGTGCGCAACCATTCGGCCAAGCTGAACCTGCTGGCCATGAAGCTCGGCGACCAGGGATTCTTCTACCATTCCAACGAGGGCAAGGAGATCGTCGGCATCGTCGAGGTGATCCGCGAGGCCTATCCCGACCCGTCCGATCCGAGCGGCAAGTTCGTGATGGTGGATCTGAAGGCGGTGAAGCCGCTGAAGGCGCCGGTTACGCTCGCCGCCCTCAAGGGCGACCCGCGCTTTGCCGAGATGGCGCTGATCAAATTCTCCCGCCTGTCGGTCCAGCCGGTCACCGATGCCGAATGGGACATGGTGCTGGCGCTCGCGCAGGGCTGAGAGCACGGCGCGGGCACCGAGAATCGATCGGTTTTCCTTGTGGCGGGTGTCGCTTGCGGCCAAGGTCGCGACGTGAGCGATCCGATTTCCCTTCCCGATCCCGCCGCCCTCGATCCCGCACGATTCGTGCGGGCGGAGACGCGGCTGCGCCCGGTGCCGCTGGTGCCGGAACTCTCCCTCCATGTGGCGGACGAGGCGGTGCCCCTGTGGCAGCGCACCGAGGAGGAACTCGGCGCCATGGGCCTGCCGCCGCCATTCTGGGCCTTCGCCTGGGCGGGCGGTCAGGCGCTGGCGCGGCATGTGCTCGATCATCCCGAACTGGTGAAGGGCCGGCGGGTGTTGGATTTCGCCTCCGGCTCGGGCCTTGTCGGCATTGCGGCCGCGCGGGCGGGGGCGGCCCATGTCTCTTGCGCCGATATCGACGCCTATGCGCTCGCCGCCATTGGCCTGAATGCGCAGGCCAATGGGGTTTGCGTCGCGATCCTCGGCACCGACCAGATCGGCACCGATGGGGGATGGGATACGGTGCTCGCCGGGGACATCTGCTATGAGCGCGACCTTGCCGGGCGGGTGTTCGCCTGGCTTGTCACGCTGTCCCGGCGCGGCGCGCTGGTGCTGATCGGCGATCCCGGTCGCTCCTATCTGCCCAAGGCGGAGCTGGAGCAGGTGGCGGCCTATTCGGTCCCGGTGACGCGGGACCTGGAGGATACCGACATCAAGCACACCTGCGTGTGGCGGCCGCGCTGAAGGGAAACCTCGCGAAGGAACGCCGCCGAGGGGAACCCCGCGCCCTCCCCACCGTTGGCCCTGGAGCCCTCAAGAGGAGACGCACCATGGACAGCCACGAAATCTGGGAAGAGATGGCCGGCCGCCATTCCTGCATGCTGATCGACCGCGACGGCCCGCGCCTGCGCGCCCGGCCCATGGCCCCGGTGGCGCGGGAAGACGACCATGCCATCTGGTTCGTCACCGACGCGCGCGCCTCCAAGGATGATGAGATTTCTCGCGATCCCCAGGTGTGCGTCGCCTTCGCCGACACGTCAGATCGCTTCTATCTCTCGGTTTCCGGCGCGGCGGAAGTGGTGCGCGATCCGGCCAAGCTGAAAGAGATCTGGTCCAATGCCATGGAAGCCTATTTCCCCGGCGGGCCGGACGATCCCAATGCCATCCTGCTGCGGGTGTTGCCGGAGCAGGCGGAATATTGGCAAGGGGAGTCCACGCTCATGACTGGCGTGAAGATGGCCACCGCCATCATCAAGGAAAAGCGCGCCGATCTCGGCGAGAACGCCAAGGTGCGGCTGTAGGGCTCACGGGCGAACCCACACCGCCCGTACGCCGCCGATGGCGAACATCAGCCAGCCGGCGATCATCAAGGTGCCGCCCGTCGGGGCGGTGCCCCATAGCAATTTGACATCCATCAAGGCCCGCAGCGTCAGATCGCCGGAAAATAGCAGCGTGCCAAGGCCGATGGCCGAGGCGCCAACGAGAATAGACGTCCGGGCCCGCACCAGATGAACGCTCACGCCGACCGCCCCGACCAGGGTGAGCGCGCCGAGCAGGAAGAACTGGGCCGCGGTGGCGAGCGAGGCACCGCCCGCGAGATGCGCGGCAACGGCCGAGGCTCCCACGCCGGCCGCGCCATAAAGACCGGCGACAAAGAGTAGGGAGCGAAGCCAAAGGGTCATCGGTGCCATCCTACGATCACAGGACCGCCTTCTGGCGGGTCTTGCATTATAGCGTGCGGCGCTGGCGCGGAGCAGCGCGCGCGGCGCCGCAGGGACGCATCCGCACGCGCTTTTGCATTGCCATCTGGAACCTCGAAGCGCGTTCATATGCGCTTCGCACCGCCATCTAGAACCAAAGTCTTCTTGGTCCAAAGTCTGCCCCGCCCAAGCCTTGTGGAGCGCCGAGCCGCTCACCATAATCGCGCCAAGCAAATACGATCGGGCGCAGCGCGGACCTCAAGTGACGCGCGAAACGCCAACGCACGAAGGGGAGGTCTCAATGTCCGACACGGTCTATCAGGTCCCGGCTGAATGGCAGGGGCGAGCCTTCGTGGACGCTGCCGAATACGCAGCGATGTACAAGGCCTCGGTTTCCGATCCCGAAGCCTTCTGGGGCGAGCACGGCAAGCGCATCGATTGGTTCGAGCCCTTCACCAAGGTGAAGAACACGTCGTTCACGCCCGGCGAAGTGTCCATCAAATGGTTCGAGGACGGCATCACCAACGTCTCCTACAATTGCGTGGACCGGCATTTGGCGGACCGCGCGGACCAGGTGGCGATCATCTGGGAAGGGGACGATCCCTCCGAATCCCGCAACGTCACCTATCGCGAGCTGTCCGAGCAGGTGAACCGCTTCGCCAACGTCCTGCGCAACCGCGACGTGAAGAAGGGTGACCGCGTCACCATCTACATGCCCATGATCCCCGAGGCCGCCTATGCCATGCTGGCCTGTGCGCGGCTCGGCGCGATCCATTCGGTGGTGTTCGGCGGCTTCTCCCCCGACAGCCTCGCGGGCCGTATCTCGGACTGTGAATCGCGCTGCGTCATCACCGCCGACGAGGGCCTGCGCGGCGGCCGTAAGGTGCCGCTGAAGGCCAATGTGGATGCCGCCATCGCCCGCGTCGAAGGCGGCGTGGACCATGTGATCGTGGTCAAGCGCACCGGCGGCAAGGTGGACATGGAGCCGGGCCGCGACGTCTGGTACCACGAGGCCGCCGACATGGTGACCGACGACTGCCCGGTGGAGCATGTGAACGCGGAAGACCCGCTGTTCATCCTCTACACCTCGGGATCGACCGGGAAGCCCAAGGGTGTGCTGCACACCACCGGCGGCTATCTCGTCTATGCCTCCATGACCCACCAATATGTCTTCGATTATCACGAGGGCGACGTCTATTGGTGCACCGCCGACGTCGGCTGGGTGACCGGCCATTCCTATATCGTCTATGGCCCGCTCGCGAACGGCGCGACCACCTTGATGTTCGAGGGCGTGCCCAATTATCCCAGCAACTCCCGCTTCTGGGAGGTCATCGACAAGCACAAGGTCAATATCTTCTACACCGCCCCCACCGCCATCCGCGCGCTGATGCAATCGGGCGAGGAGCCGGTGAAGAAGACGTCGCGCGCCTCGCTGCGCCTGCTCGGCTCGGTGGGTGAGCCGATCAATCCGGAAGCCTGGGAATGGTATCACCGCGTGGTGGGCGAGGGCCGCTGCCCGATCGTCGATACCTGGTGGCAGACCGAGACCGGCGGCATCCTCATCACCCCGCTGCCCGGCGCCACGGCGTTGAAGCCCGGCTCGGCCACCAACCCCTTCTTCGGCGTCCAGCCCCAGGTGGTGGATGCGGAGGGCAAGGTGCAGGAGGGGGCCTGCGAGGGCAATCTGGTGATCGCCGATAGCTGGCCGGGCCAGATGCGCACGGTCTATGGCGACCATGAGCGCTTCGAGCAGACCTATTTCTCCACCTATCCCGGCAAGTATTTCACCGGCGACGGCTGCCGGCGCGATGCCGATGGCTATTATTGGATCACCGGCCGCGTGGACGACGTGATCAACGTGTCCGGCCACCGCATGGGCACGGCGGAAGTGGAAAGCGCCCTGGTCGCCCATCCCAAGGTGTCCGAGGCTGCGGTCGTGGGCTTCCCGCACGACATCAAGGGCCAGGGCATCTATGCCTATGTCACCTTGATGGACGGCGAGGCGCCGAGCGAGGAATTGCGCAAGGAATTGGTGAATTGGGTGCGCCACGAGATCGGCCCGATCGCCTCGCCGGACCTGATCCAGTTCGCCCCCGGCCTGCCGAAGACCCGCTCCGGCAAGATCATGCGCCGCATCCTGCGCAAGATCGCCGAAGACCAGTTCGAGAGCCTGGGCGACACCTCGACCCTCGCCGATCCGGGCGTGGTGGAGGATCTGGTCCACAACCGCCAGAACAAGCGCACCGCCGCTTGAGGGCAGAGGCCGCGCCCTCCACGATGCATCCTTTGAAGTGCCCGGGCTTGCCCGGGCATTTTCATTTGTGCGGGTCAATGGAAGCGGAATGAATTGAAGGGAAGAGTGAATCGAGGGGCAGGAGTGAATTGAAGGGCAGGGGTGTTTCCCCTGCCGGAGGGGCGTGCTACATAGCCTTAAGTGAAATTACATATTTCACAATAATTTTAGGTTTTATGGAGAACCCCCATGCTGACGCGCCGCGCGTTCCTGCCCCTCGCACTGGCTGCGACCTTTGCCGCGCCGGGCGCCGTCCTCGCCCAGCAGCCGGGCCCCAACTCGATCCTGAACGTCTCCTACGACATCGGCCGCGAATTGTTCACCGCCGAGAATGCCGAGTTCGTGCCGTTCTGGAAGCAGAAGACCGGGCAGGAGCTGACGGTCAACCAGAGCCATGCCGGCTCCTCGCGCCAGGCCCGCTCGATCCTGGAAGGGCTGGAAGCCGATGTGGTGACCTTCAACCAGGTGCTTGACGTGGAGGTGCTGGCCAAGGCCGGCTATGTCGCCAAGGACTGGCAGAAAAAATTCCCCAACAACGCCTCGCCCTATTATTCCTTCCCCGCCTTCCTGGTGCGCGACGGCAACCCGAAGAACATCAAGGACTGGAACGACCTCGTCCGCGACGACGTGAAGGTGATCTTCCCCAATCCCAAGACCTCGGGCAATGCGCGCTACACCTATCTCGCGGCCTATGCCTATGCGCTGGAGCAGAACAAGGGCGACACCGCCAAGGCGGACGCCTTCGTGAAGAAGCTGCTCGCCAACGTGCCGGTGTTCGACACCGGCGGACGCGGCGCCACCACCACCTTCGTCGAGCGCGAGACCGGCGACGTGCTGGTGACCTTCGAGGCCGAAACCCGCGCCATCGAGGGGCTCTACAAGGACAAGAAGCTCAAGACCATCGTGCCCTCCGTGAGCCTGCTGGCGGAATTCCCGGTCGCCGTGGTGGACAAGGTGGTGGACAAGCGCGGCTCGCGCCCGGCCGCCACCGCCTATCTCGAATTCCTCTATTCGCCCGCCGGCCAGACGGTGGCGGCCAAGGCGTTCCATCGCGTGGTCGACAAGACCGTGGAAGCCCAGTTCAAGGACCAGTTCCCGCCGGTGCGGCTGGTGACGGTGGAAGACGTGTTCGGCGGCTGGGAAAAGGCGAATGCCGAGCAGTTCGTCTCCGGCGGCAAGCTGGACCAGGTGTTCGGCGCCCGCTGAGCCTTCTTTTCCGCGGTGCTTGCGAGGGGTCGCCCTGTCCGGGGCGGCCCTTTTGCTTTGCGCGCGGCAGTTGGAGGCGCGACAGGCGGTGTCGGATTCGCGCCGCTGATGGGGCGGCTATGTCGCAATCGTCCGCACACGGGGCGGCGTGCACGCGCGGACCGGGGTGCAACGTGTTGCGAATGATAGAATTTCCAAACGGGCGTCGGCGGCACGCTCCTTGAAAGGCGAGGGGATATTTCGCACAGGGGTCCCAGCACCGCCATGACCGACACCGAAGTTGCGCCGGCCGAAGCCCTTTCCGCCAGCGACGTGCCGCAGGTTTATCGCCGTCACGTCTTCGCCTGTTTCCAGCAGCGCCCGCCGGGACATCCGCGCGGCAGCTGCGCCAACTCCGGCAGCAAGCCGCTGTGGGATCGGCTGGGCCAGAAGATCGAGGCGACCGGGCAGCGCGACATCACCATGACCGCCACCGGCTGCCTGAGCTTCTGCTCCGCCGGGCCGCTGATGGTGGTCTATCCCGAGGGCATCTGGTACGCGCCAAAGAGCGTCGAGGATGTGGATGAGATCGTCGAGACCCATCTGGTGGGCGGCACGCTGGTGGAGCGGCTGATCATCGTCCCGCGGGTCTGAACGCAAAAAGGCCGGGCGCACGGCCCGGCCTTTCCTACGCGAAGTCTTGTTCCGCCAAGCCTTGTTCCGCGCCGGCGCTCAGGCCGCAGCCTTGTCCAATTCGGCTAGGATCGCGTCGCCCATGTCTTCGGTGCCGATGATGGTGGAGCCGGGGGTGCGGATGTCGCTGGTGCGCTTGCCGGAGGCCAGCACGCCGGCGATCGCCGCCTCGATCTGGTCGGCCACCGGGCCGAGGCCGAACGAATAGCGCAGCGCCATGGCGAGCGAGCCGATCATGGCGATGGGATTGGCGATGCCGCGCCCGGCGATGTCCGGGGCCGAGCCGTGCACCGGCTCATAAAGCGCCGCGCGCTTGCCAGAGACCGGGTCCACCGCGCCGAGCGAGGCCGAGGGCAGCATGCCCAGCGAGCCGGTGAGCATGGCGGCGATGTCGGAGAGCACGTCGCCGAACAGGTTGTCGGTGACGATCACGTCGAACTGCTTGGGCCAGCGCACCAATTGCATGGCGAGCGAATCCGCCAGCTGGTGCTCCAGCTCCACGTCGGCATACTCCTTGGCGTGCAGGTCGGTGATGGTCTCCTTCCACAGCACGCCGGAGCGCATCACATTGTGCTTCTCGCAGGAGGTCACCTTGTTGCGGCGGGTGCGCGCCAGCTCGAACGCCACGCGGCCGATGCGGTCGACCTCATAGGTGTCGTACACCTGGGTATCGATGGCGCGGCGCTGGCCGTTGCCGAGGTCGAGAATGGTCTTGGGCTCGCCGAAATAGACGCCGCCGGTCAATTCGCGCACGATCAGGATGTCGAGCCCCTCCACCACTTCGCGCTTGAGCGAGGAGGCGTCGGCGAGCGCGGGATAGCACAAGGCGGGGCGCAGGTTGGCGAACAAGGCGAGGTCCTTGCGCAGCCGCAGCAGGCCGGCTTCCGGGCGCGCCTCATAGGGCACATTGGCCCATTTCGGGCCGCCGACCGCGCCGAGCAGAATGGCGTCTGCGGCCTTGGCCTTCGCCATGGCACCGTCGGAAATGGCGACGCCGTGCGTGTCATAGGCGCTGCCGCCCACCAGATCCTCTTCCACCTCGAAGGACACAAGGCCCTTGGCCTCCAGCCAGGAGATCATGCGCTTCACCTGCGCCATGACTTCCGGGCCGATGCCGTCGCCGGGGAGAAGAAGAAGCTTGTGGGCTGCCATGAGACGTTCCTGCTTTTTAAAACCCCGGCTCTCGCGCTTGGGTGGGGCGATGCATGTTTGGCGCGGAGTGCTAATGCCTTCCGTCGCTCAAGACAAGCTTGGCGTCAGGCGCTGGCATATTGTCGACCAGATCGCGTCGCGAGCCATGCGCCGCCAACGATGAGGGCGCAGGCCAGTCCCAGGGTCCAATGGAGCGGGGCAAAGCCGAACCCCACCAGCAGCATCGTGGAGAGGACCGGTGCCGCATAGGAGGCGACGCCCAGGAATTTGACGTCGCCCCGCTTCATGCCGATGTCCCAGGCATAAAAGGCGAGCCCCACCGGCCCGAGGCCGAGGCTGATCACGGCGGCCCATTGAACCGCGCCCACGGGCCAGATGGTCTCCTCAAGGGCCAGATGGCAGAGCGCCGCCAGCAGGGCGGTGGCAAGGCAGAAGCCGGAGACGGCCTGCGTCGGTACATCGGGAAAGCGGCGCGCGGTCACCGAATAGATCGCCCAGATGAAGGCGCAGGCGAGCGCGGCCAGATAGCCGGGCAGATAGCGCGCCTCGAAGCCGGAGAACCCGCCCTTTCCCGCCAGCAGCACGATGGTGCCGCAAAGCCCCATCAGCGCGCCGAGCAGATGGCCGCGCCGCAGCCCGCCGGGGGTTGTGGACAGCAGCACGATCAGCAGCGGCCAGAGATACGCGATCAGCCCGGCCTCGGCGGGCGGGGCAAGTTTCAGAGCTGTGAAATAAGCGAAATGATACCCGAACAGCCCGCCCACGCCGTGGATCCAGGCGGCAAGCGGCAGGCGCAGCACGCCAAGGCCGGGTCCGCGCAGCGCGGCAAGCAGCCCCACCAGCCCGCCGACGGCAAAGGTCAGGGAGGTGAGCAGAAACGGCGGCACCGCGCCGGTAGCGGCGGTCGAGAGCGCGAGCGTTGACCACAGGGCGATGGCGACGAGGCCGATGCGGGTGGCGCGGCGCGAGGGAAGGGGGCGATCTGCGGTCATTGCCTCACCTTAGCGCCGGGTGGGCCGTCCGCGCATGGCCGGTTTCTGAACGTCGCCGGAATTTCCCGTCCGGGGCGCTCTGCGCTTTCGCCTCCCTAACCCCCTTCGGCTTCCCCCGCCCTAACCCTCCCCCGCACGCGGGAGAGGGGATGTATGGGCGGGCGGGAAGATTGAGGTGCCGAAAGCGCCATCGGCGTCCTCTCCTCATAACCTGCTCTCTCTCGTGCCTGCCCCCTCTCCCGGTTGCGGGGGAGGGCTAGGGAGGGGGAAGCGTGAGATAGGATCTTGGAGGGGGAAGCGTGAGGTCGGGATAGGACGGCGCCACGCAAGTCCGGCGCGAACGCGCGCGAAAGCATGAGGGCCTTCGCGCGCGTCGACCTCAGCAGATGTATTGCGCGCCGTTGGCGGTGAGGGTCGAGCCGGTGATGAAGCCGGCGTCGTCGGCGGCGAGGAACACCACGCAGCGGGCGATGTCCTCCGGCTCGCCGAGGCGGCCGACGGGGATGGTGGCGACGATCTTCTCCAGCGCGTCGGCGGGCACGGCGCGCACCATTTCGGTGGCGATATAGCCCGGCGCGATGGCGTTGACGGTCACGCCGACCTTGGCGCCTTCCTGCG
The DNA here is from genome assembly GCF_043195195.1 of Roseixanthobacter psychrophilus. Lineage (NCBI taxonomy): Bacteria > Pseudomonadati > Pseudomonadota > Alphaproteobacteria > Hyphomicrobiales > Xanthobacteraceae > Roseixanthobacter > Roseixanthobacter psychrophilus. The sequence goes on along the minus strand of NZ_JBAFWT010000001.1, from coordinate 300,076 downwards.
CCAGCGCCTTCACGAAGCCGATCTCGCCCGCCTTGGCGGCGGAATAATTGGTCTGGCCGAACTGGCCCTTCTGCCCGTTGATGGAGGAGATGCAGATGACGCGGCCGAACTTGCGCGCGCGCATGCCCTCGATCACCTGACGGGTCATGTTGAACAGGCTGTTGAGATTGGTGTTGATGACGGCGTTCCACTGCTCGAACGTCATGCGGTGCAACTGACCGTCGCGGGTGATGCCGGCATTGTTCACCAGCACGTCCACCGGGCCGAGTTCGGCCTCCACCTTGGCGACGCCGGCCTTGCAGCCCTCGAAATCGGAGACGTCCCACTTGAAGGCGGGAATGCCGGTCTTTGCGGTGAAAGCCGCGGCGGCGACATCATTGCCGGCGTAATTGGCGGCCACCTGATAGCCCGCCGCCTTCAAGGCGATGGAAATCGCTTCGCCGATCCCGCGGGTTCCGCCGGTCACCAGTGCGACACGCGCCATGTTCGTCTCCCTCTTGGTTCGTCTTCTGCCGTGGCCGCATTGGTGCGGCCTTACTCACATCGGAACTCGCATCGGTCGTTCCGGCAAGGCCGACCGACGACCGTTCGTACATCGCGCCGCTTCGTTCGAACTTGTCCGGCGCGTCTTGCCGCCGCGCCGGAGCCGAGGTCGAATCGGTGCAACCTCTCCTTACGCCGACAACCGTGACGGATGGAAGGAAGCTGAGCCAGAGCCTTATCCGGGTTTGCTTCCCCTAGGTTTGATTCATCCCAAGGGAAAATGCCGCGCGCGAAAAAAAATGCGCACGTGCAAGGGGCAAAGCGGGACCATGGTAACGAAAACGCCCGGGCCTGAACCCGGGCGTGACGAAAAGGGACTGCGACCACCGCCGAGGCCGGGAACCGGGCCCGGTCGCGGAGCGACGGGCTCAGTCGCGGGCGATGCACATGGCGATGCCCATGCCGCCGCCGATGCACAAGGTGGCGAGGCCCTTCTTGGCGTCGCGCTTTTCCATTTCGTGCAGCAGCGTCACCAGGATGCGGGTGCCGGAGGCGCCGATGGGGTGGCCGATGGCGATGGCGCCGCCGTTCACATTCACCTTGCTGGTGTCCCAGCCGAGTTCCTTGTTGACCGCGATGGCCTGGGCGGCGAACGCCTCGTTGGCCTCGATCAGGTCGAGGTCGTCCACGGTCCATCCGGCCTTTTCGAGCGCGGCCTTGGAGGCGGGGATGGGACCCGTGCCCATCACCTTCGGGTCGACGCCGGCCTGGGCCCAGGAGACGATGCGGGCGAGCGGCTTCTTGCCTTCCGCGGCGGCCCGGCTGGCGCTCATGAGCACCACGGCGGCGGCGCCGTCATTGATGCCGGAGGCGTTGCCGGCGGTGACCGTACCGTCCTTCTCGAAAGCCGGCTTCAGTTTCGCCATGGCTTCGAGGGTGGCGCCGTGGCGCGGATATTCGTCGGTGTCCACCACCACGTCGCCCTTGCGGGTGGAGATCGTGACCGGGACGATCTCGTCCTTGAAGCGGCCGGCCTTCTGGGCGGCTTCCGCCTTGTTCTGGGAGGCGACGGCGAACGTATCCTGGTCGGCGCGGGTGATCTGGTACTGGCGCGCCACGTTCTCGGCGGTGTTGCCCATGTGGTAGCCGTTGAAGGCGTCCCACAGTCCGTCCTTGATCATGGTGTCGGTGAAGGCGAGGTCGCCCGTGCGGGTGCCGTTGCGCACATGCGCGGCATGGTTCGACATGCTCATGGATTCCTGGCCGCCGGCCACGACCACGTCGCTGTCGCCGGTCTGGATCGCCTGGAAGCCGAGCGCCACCGAGCGCAGGCCGGAACCGCACACCTGGTTGATCTCCCAGGCCGGGCTCTCGATGGGAACGCCGGCGGCGATCGAGGCCTGGCGCGCGGGGTTCTGGCCCTGTGCCGCCGTGAGCACCTGGCCGAGGATCACTTCGCTGACCTTGTCGGACGGCACGCCGGCGCGCTCCAGCGCGGCCTTGATGACGATGGCGCCCAATTGATGGGCGGGAAGGGTGCTCAGCGCACCGTTGAACGAGCCGACCGGGGTCCGGGCGGCTCCGACGATGACGACGTCGTCTGTCATGATGGTCTCCTGCGGGCGGGCGGCTTTTGCGCCGCACTCGGATGCCGCGCATCGTGGTTTCGCGCGCGTCTTCCTGTCAATGACCCATGTCGTCTTGCTGCCCTGCGCAAATTGGAAACACGGCTAAATGTTGCGCACTATTTGCGCAGCAATTTCCATGCGCGCGCTGCACAAAAGGGTGGCACAACCCTTGGAAACGCCTTAACCTCTCTCCAGTTGAGGAAACGGATGACCGGACAATGGCCAAGACGCAAGAGCCAGTCACCATCAAGAAATACGCCAATCGCCGCTTGTATAATACGGGCACCAGCACGTATGTGACGCTCGAAGACCTCGCCACCATGGTGAAGGAAGGCGAGGATTTCGTCGTATATGATGCGAAGAATGGGGATGACATTACCCATTCGGTGCTGACGCAGATCATCTTCGAGCAGGAAAACAAGGGGCAGAATCTTTTGCCCATCGCGTTCCTGCGGCAGATCATCCGCTTCTACGGCGATAGCATGCAGATGATGGTGCCTCGTTACCTGGAGATGTCGATCGACAGCTTCACGAAGGAACAGGGCAAGTTTCGCGATCAATATGCGAAGACCTTGATCAACTCGCCTCTCACCGGCTCGCCTCTTCCAGGCACGCCGTTCGGCGGGTTCGACGAGCATGTGCGGCGGAACATGGAAATGTTCGAGCGCGCCTTCAACATTTTCCTGCCCTTCCCGAAGGGCGAGGCTGGCGAGCCGCCGGCTCCTGCCCCGGCTCCTGCCACGCCAGAGCATTCGGCGGACGAACTGGAAGTGCTGAAGCGGCAGATGCTGGACATGCAGCAGAAGCTGGAAAAGCTGGTGTCGAAGCCGGACACCTCCAGCTCGTCCTGATCCGACCCTGCGACTGGCGGGACGCCCCTCGGGCGGCCTTCGGTTCCGCGCACGAACCTGTTTCCCGCGCCGCCCCCGCGGCGCGGAAACTTCGCCTCATGACGCCCCGCTGCATGACGCCCCGCTGCATGACGCGCGCCTCGTGACCCACGGGCCGGGCGCGCCTCGCGTATGGGCGGGAGCTGACGGCCTGCGCGCCGACGGCTTCGTTGAACTTCTTCGGAATATCGATGTTCACGCCGCGAAAAGCCGCGAATGGGCCCGATGAATCCGCTGTTCTTCTACGCCAAGCCAATGTTTCACATGAAACATTTTTCGCAAAAGCTTCTCCCGAGGCGGTCTTGCGCTGTCTCGCGAGATTATTGCGACCCGGCCGGGTTCACATGGGCGCCGCAAGACCCGTCAGGGCGCCCTGGATCAGATCGCATCCCGCGTCCGTGAGCAGCTTCGCCGTGGCCTCGTCCTGAACCCACTCCGCCACCGTCCTGAGCCCCAGCTGGCGCGCGAGATGGATCAACGCTTCGACGAACGCCCGGTCGTCGGCCGATTGCGCCATGTGCATGATGAAGCTGCCGTCGATCTTCACCATGTCGACGCCGAGCGCGCGCAAGTTGCGGAATGACGTGGAGCCGGCGCCGAAATCGTCGATCGCCACCTTCGCGCCCATGGAGCGGGCCAGTTCCACGAAGGTCCGGGCGGCATTGAGGTCGTGGACCGCCACCGATTCCGTCAGCTCCAGCACCAGCCGCGCGCCGATGTTTGGATCGACCTCCTGGGAGAACACGCGCATCCACTCCCGGTCGGCGATGGAGGAGGGCGAGACGTTTACCGAGAGGTGCAAGCTCGGGTCGTCGCGCATCGCGGTGGCCACCAGCTTGAGCACCCGCCGGTCCAGCACCCCCATCAGCCCCATCGCCTCGGCGGTGGCGATGATGGAGCCGGTCTCGTGCGGATTGTCGTTCGGGCCGGGAGAGATCCGGGCCAGGGCCTCGTGGAACACCACCACCCGCGAGCGCGCGTCCGCCACCGGCTGAAGGGCGATGGTGACCCGCTTCTCGTTGAGCGCTTTGACGATGTCCTCGCCGATCCGCAGGTTGGTATGGCGCCGTCCGTCGCGCACCGCGTCGCGCTCATAGATATGCACCGAGCCGCGTTCGCGTTTCTTGGCGCGGTCCAGCGCCTCCTGCGCCCGCGCCACCATGTGCGCCGCCGTAATGGCGCGCGGCGGCGCCACGGCGGCGCCGATCGTGATGCTGACGGGCATCGGGCCGGCTGCGGTGTCGATCGGCGTATCCCTGACATGGGCGATCAGCGCCTCGCAGAGATCGGGCAGGGCCTGCGGATCCATGCCGCGGGCCAGCAATACGAATTTGTTGCCGGAAAACCGAGCGAGGACATCGGAGCCGCGCACCCGGGTGCGCAGCCGCGCCGCCACCTGGGCGATGGTCTGGTCCGCGATCTCGAAGCCGAAGCTGTCGTTCATCCGGCCGAGATAATCGATGCCGATCAGGATCAGCGCCCAGTCGACGCGGGTGACCTCCACCGCCTTGATGTGGTCCGCCAGGATGTCCATGAGCCGCGTGCGCGACACCAGCCCGGTGAGCGGATCAATGTGGCCGCCATGGAGGGCGTGGCTGCTTTTGGGAACCTCGCTGATGACGTGCAGGGTGCCGAGGGCGTAGCTTGGCCGCCCGTCCGGACCGCCGAACCACCGGCCGTTGTCCACCACCCAGATCAAGCGGCCCGAGGGGCCGGAGCCGAGCTGAAGCTGATAGGAGGACTCATAGGCCGCGCCGTCACCGATCTCGCGGAAGGGGGCATGGAGCAGGGACTTGCGACCTGTCGCCGCGCTGGCGGCGGCGCGACAATATTCGTCGAAGGCGCGACCGGTTGAAAACAGTTGCATCGCCTCGGCGCCGAGAACCGCAGTTGCATTTTCGCTCCACAGCATCTCATCGGTTGCGATGTCCCAGCGATAGCCGACGCATTCGAGGGCCGTCATGAAGTCGATGATGTGGGACGGGGCCGTCCGTATTGGGGGGGAAACGCCCTCTCCCTTGCAGGATACGCCAGCCTCGTCGATCTGTCCTGCCACGGTCGCCTACCTTTGCCTGGCGAAAGCCTTAAGGGTTGCTTTGCCCAGGTCAACCCCGCGCTCACCTAACTGGATCCGGTGAACATCGCGCGACACGCTTAAGCTTGCAGGTCAGCTGGCGCGGGGCTCGACGCTGAAATCGCGCTGCGCGACACGCACCGAGACTGAAAATCCGGCAACGACATCTAGCAGCATGATGCAGAGCAGCAGCGCGAAAACAGAGGTCCCGGCTTGCGCCACAAGCAAAAATTCCACAATGCCGCCAATGAAAACCAACATGGAGAGCATGTGGTCCACCAGCGAGCGCGAGGAGACGCGCGTGGACTTGAGAATTTCGAAGAACAGGATGAGGAGGCTGAAGGCGAGAAAAGCGTCGGATACGCTGATATGCCACACCGCTCCAGACATCATCGCGAACGAACCGATCACCGCTTGCCAATCGAGGCCGGGCGTCAGGAAGGAGAAGATGTTGTAAATGGCCAGAGGGATGATCAGAAGCGGAATCGGTGTCAGCATGCCTTGCTCCTCAACCCGGCCGCAGCGCGCGCGCAAGTTCGCCCACGCGATGCTGGAAGGGATGGGTCGCATATTCCGCCGGAAATGTCACCGTCCATGCCATGGGGCGCCAGGGACTTGCCTGCGCGATCAATGGCTTGGGTACGTCACTGGCGTAGACAGGCAAGGGGCTTGGGCACGACGCCGGCTGCGGGATCTGTCTGGGCGGGTTGCTAGGCGGACGCGTCGCCAAGTACGCCGGCCGCGGATCCGTCCCTGAGACGTTGGATACACCGGGCAGAGTGCCGCATGCCAGCTCATATCGCCTCAGGGCGGACTCCCCAGGCGCACATCCGCGATGCGCGCCTGACATCGTCCAGCCACCACCCGCCGACGGGTCGGCGAGACCTCTCCGGTCAGTTCAGGCTCGCCGGGCGGTTTGGGATGGTCAGGAAGCGGCGGACGCCAAGACGGCGCCGCGCGCGCCTAAGATCAGGCCTCGGCCTTGGGCTTCAGGATCTGCCGGCCGCGATACATGCCGGTCTTCATGTCGAGATGGTGGGGACGGCGCAGTTCGCCGGAATCCTTGTCTTCGACATAGGTCGGCTGCTTCAGCGCGTCCGCCGAGCGGCGCATGCCGCGACGGGACGGCGAGGTTTTTCTCTTAGGGACGGCCATGTCCAGAACTCCGGGGAAAACGACCAAACTCGTTGCGTCTGCAGCGAAGGTCCGCGCAGACTAGCGAAACCAAAATCTCGATTGGAGGCGCGCCTTATACAGGCTTGCGAGCCAAAGCGGAAGGCCCCTGTGGCAAATTCTCGTCGGCGAGATTTTCCTTCATTCGGCACGTCGGCGCCGCACGAAAGCCCACTTGCCACGCGATGGGACCTGCGCGAGGGTGCGCGCCGCTTCGGGCACCCGCAAGAATGTTAAGGACTTCGGAAATGATGCGTTCCGCTCCTACCGCCGCAATGGCCCTCGCCCTTTCGGCTTTCGCCTTCGGCGGCGTGGCCTCGGCCCAGACGCCTGCGCCGGCGGCCCCGGCCGCAACCACCGCCGCCCCTGCAGCGCCTGCCGGGGACGCCATCGTGGCCACCGTGAACGGCACGCCCATTCGCGCGAGCGAAGTCGCCATTGCTGAAGAAGATATCGGCCCCGGCCTGCCGCAGGTGCAGGGCGAGGCGCAGCGCGAATATGTGCTGTCCTTCCTGACCGACATGACCTTGCTTGCCAAGGCGGCCGAGGCCCAGAAGCTGGACCAGAGCGCCGATTTCAAGCTGCGCATGGATTATGCCCGCACCAAGGCCCTCATGGAGGCGCTGATGAATTCAGAGGCCAAGAAGGCCGTGACGGAGGAGGCCAAGAAGGCCACCTACGAGGAATTCGTGAAGGCCAACAAGCCCGAAATCGAAGTGCACGCCCGCCACATCCTGGTGGATACCGAGGCCAAGGCCAAGGAGATCGCCGCCAAGGCCAGGGCGGGTGAGGATTTCGCCAAGCTGGCCAAGGAAAACTCCAAGGACAGCGCCGAGGACGGCGGGGATCTCGGCTATTTCACCAAGGAACAGATGGTGCCGGAATTCGCCGACGCGGCCTTCAAGCTGGAGAAGGGCCAGATCTCGGATCCGGTGAAGAGCCAGTTCGGCTGGCACGTCATCAAGCTGGAAGACAAGCGCACCAAGCCCGTGCCGACCTTCGAGCAGGTCTCCGACCAGATCGATCAGTATCTGGTGCGCAAGGCGCAGGGCGACCTCGTCACGAAGCTGCGCGCGGAAGCCAAGATCGAGCGCACCACCCCACCGGCCGCTCCTGCCGGTGCGGCGCCTGCCGTGGGAACGCCCGCCCCCGCCGCTCCGGCTCCTGCTGCTCCGGCCGCGAAGTGATCTTCGGCCGGGCACGTCCCGGCCGTTCGTTCAGGCGACGCGCCGTCCGCTTTGCGGGCGGCGTTTTCTTTTCCGGGTGTCGGTTCAGATCGGCAGGCCGAGGGCCTTGCGCAGGGCGAGCGCCCGGCTGGAGCGTTCCGCCGCGGGCAGCGGGACGCGCGTGCCGTGCCCGAACACGGGGCCGGGCCAAGCCGCGTCGGTTGGATTGCGGCCCACCACATGTACGTGCAACTGCGCCACCATGTTGCCCAGCGCCGCCACATTGAGCTTGGCGCAGCCGCTGATCGCCTTGAGCGCGGCGCTGGCGGCTGAAATCTCGTCCATCAGGATGCGCCGATCTTCCGGCGGCAGGTCGATGATCTCGCTCGCCCCGGACCGGCGCGGCACCAGCACGATCCAGGGAAAGCGGGCATCATCCACCAGGCGGACGTGGCACAAGGGCAGGTCGCCGAGGGCAGGGCCGTCGGCGACGAGGCGGGGGTCGATGTGAAACTGGGCTCTCGTCATGCGTTCACTTGATCGCGGGTCCGGCCCAAGGGCAAGCGACCGGGGGATGCGCACGAAAAGGTGAACACCCGCAGGGCGCTGCGGCTTCCCGAACGGATGCGTGCGCGATGCCCGAGAACACGATACCCAAGAAAGAGAGCCGGCACGCTTGCCAAGCGGCGCGCGGCCGACGATATAGGGTCCGGGAGGTTGGCGGTGGACGAGCCACTCGCCAACCGGGTCAGGTCCGGAAGGAAGCAGCCCCAACGAGCCCGTCTCGGGTTGCCGATCAGCCTCCCACTTCCCACCTCAATGCTGGCCCCGATCCGTGGGCCTGTCCTGCGGAGGCGCCCATGTGGGCCGTTGCGGTGATTTTGCTTCATGCCCTGTCCGGACCTGACACCCATGTGGTGTCGCAGGCGGGCGTGTTCGCCAGCGAGGAAAGCTGCAAGGCCGGGCTTGCCGTCGGCGTGCCGTCCAAATTGGAAGGCGAAGCGCTGCAACAGTACAAGGATGGCTACCGGCGCTATGTGTGTGTGCGGGTTGGCGGCGCCGACCTGTTCCAGCGCGCGAAATAATTGCGCCCGTCCCCCCTGGGGAGCGATCTCTTGCCAATGATCCCGCCACCCTGCCTGTTCGAGGCTTGGGGAGATCGGGCCCCTGCCGGTGAAAATCGCTGCAGGTGCCCTTGGGAATGATATGAAGAGCGCATGAGCGCGGATACTCCAGACGATACCCCAGGCTTCGACCTCGGCGCCCCGGCCCAGCCGGTGGCGGCGGCGCCCTATCGGGTGCTGGCGCGCAAGTATCGTCCCCAGAATTTCACGGACCTCATCGGCCAGGAGGCCATGGTCCGCACCCTCTCCAACGCCTTCGCCTCAGGCCGCATCGCCCAGGCCTATATCCTCACCGGCGTGCGCGGGGTGGGCAAGACCACCACGGCTCGCATTCTGGCGCGGGCGCTCAATTACGAGCCCATGGAGGGCGGCGGCGGGCCGAGCCTCGACCTTTCGGTGATGGGACGCCATTGCCGCGACATCATCGAATCGCGCCACGTGGACGTGATGGAGATGGACGCCGCGTCCAACACCTCCATCAACGATATCCGCGAGATCATCGACGGGTCGCGCTACCGCCCGGCCATGGCGCGCTACAAGGTTTATATTATCGACGAAGTGCACATGCTCTCCACGGCGGCCTTCAACGGACTGTTGAAGACGCTGGAGGAGCCGCCGGAGCATGTGAAATTCGTCTTCGCCACCACCGAAATCCGCAAGGTGCCGGTGACGGTGCTTTCGCGTTGCCAGCGCTTCGATCTGCGGCGGGTGGAGGCGGGAGTGCTCGCGGCGCATATCGCCGGCATCTGCGCCAAGGAAAATGTGGCAGTCGAGGCGGAGGCGCTCTCCACCATCGCCCGCGCCGCCGAAGGTTCGGTGCGCGACGCGCTCTCGCTGCTCGATCAGGCCATCGCCCATGGCGGCGGCAACGTCGGCGCGGAAGAGGTGCGCCGGCTGCTCGGCCTTGCCGACCGGGCGCGGGTGATCGATCTGTTCGAGGCGCTGATGAAGGGCGATGTCGCCCGCGCCCTGGCCGAATTCCGCGAGCAATATGACGGCGGCGCCGATGCCGCTGTCATCCTGACGGACCTTGCCGAGTTCACCCATCTGGTCACCCGCCTGAAGATCGTGCCCGAGAGTGCGGGCGACGCCGCGCTGGTGGAAGCCGAGCGGGTGCGCGGGGTGGAGATGGGGCAGGCCCTGTCCATGCGGGTGCTCTCGCGCACCTGGCAGATGCTGTCGAAGGGCATTACCGAGGTTCAGCAGGCGGCAAAGCCCGCCCAGGCGGCCGAAATGGTGCTGGTGCGCCTCGGCTATGCCGCCGATCTGCCCACCCCGGACGAAGCGTTGCGGCGGCTCAGGGATATGCCTGCGGGCGATGGCACGGCAGTCCCCTCCGGTGGCGGCACCGGCGGTGGGGGAGGGGGCGGCGCCCGGCTCGCCCTTGCGCCCCGCGCCGAACGTTCGCCGGAGCCGGTCATGGCTCGCGCCGCGCCGGCCCCGCAGGAGGGGCCACGCCTGGCCTCGCTGCAGGATGTGGTGGCCCTTGCCGGTGCCAAGCGCGACCTGCTGCTGAAGCATGCGATCGAGACCCAGGTCCGCCTTGTGCATTTCGAGGAGGGGCGGATCGAGTTCGCCCTGGTACCGGACGGCAATCCCGATCTGGTTCAGAACCTCTCGCGCAAACTGAATGAATGGACGGGACGCCGCTGGCTGGTGTCGCTCACCTCCCGTGCCCCCGGCGAAGCGACGCTCGCCGAGACCGCGCACGCCGTGCGCCAGGAGCGCGAGGAGGGCATCAAGACCGATCCGCTGGTGTCCGCCGTTCTGGCCCGCTTCCCCGGCGCGCAGATCGTCGATGTGCGCACGCGCGACGATGCCCCCGACATGGGCCTCGCTCCGGCGGAAGAGGATGCTTATATGGGTCCGGGGTTCGACGACGATTTCGAGCCCTGATCCCCCGACGATGCATGGAGAGAGCTGATGCGCGACCTCATGGGCATGATGAAGCAGGCGAAAGAGCTTCAGGAGCGCATGCAGCAGATGCAGCAGGAGATGGAGACCACGGAGGTGGAAGGCGCCTCCGGCGGCGGTCTCGTCACCGTGCGCCTCACGGTGAAGGGCGACCCCAAGGCGGTGCGCATCGATCCGAGCCTGCTGAAGGCGGACGAAGGGGAGATCCTGGAGGATCTGATCGTCGCCGCCCTCGCCGACGCCCGCCACAAGGCGGAGAAAATCATGCAGGAGAAGATGCAGTCCATGACCGGCGGCCTCGCCCTGCCGCCCGGCCTCAATCTGTTCTGAGATTCAGGCCGGCACCGCCGGGCTCGGGGTCAGCCGTCCGGCGAGATTGCCGTAGAACAGCGCGGCGATCAGGTCGGTCTGTGTCACGATACCCACCAGCTTGAGATGGGTGTCGATCACCGGCAGGTGGTGCAGGCCGGCGTCCAGCATCATCGGAATGAGATTGGCGATCGGCGTGTCGGGCCGCGCCGACCGCACCGGAGCGGTCATGATGTCGGCGACGCTGGAATCCGGTGCGCGGCCGGCATTGATGCCTTGCCGCAAGCGCTGCGCGAGCCCGATATGGGGGCCGTTGCGGCCCCAGTCGGCCTTGTCCAGCAAATCGGTCTGAGTCACGATTCCCACCACATGGGCTTGCTCGTCGGTGACCGGCAGGGCCTTGATGTGATGGCCCCGCAACAAGTCCAGTGCCGCGCGCAGGGGCGTTTCCGGGCTGACCGCAAGCACGTTGCGGGTCATGATGTCGCCGCAGGTGATTTCGCCCGTACGCCGCCGATACCCCCGGGTCTGGGCCTGCCGCAGGATGGTTTCGAGCGCGTTGCGGTCGATGTCCATTACCTCCCCATATTGCTGGAGCACGGCGTCGAGATCGGCGGCGGAGAAGCCGACGCGATCTTGCGCCCGTCCAACATCGCCTGGCACCGTGGCCCGTGGCGCGAGGTGGGGATAGCGGCGGCCGGTGAGATTGTTATAGACGAGCGCGCAGGCGAGCAGCAGCACCGAGTTGAGCCCCACCGGCCAGAGCACGAACTGGTAACCGAGCGCATGCACCGCCGGGCCGCCCAGCACGGCGGTGAGCGCGACCGCTCCGCTCGGGGGATGCAGGCAACGCAGCACCAGCATGAGCCCGATGGCAACCCCGCCCGCCACCCCCGCCGCCACATAGGGATTCTGGATGTAGGCCGCGGCGGTGACGCCGACGAGGCCCGCCACCAGATTGCCGCCGATGATCGACCAGGGCTGGGCCAGCGGGCTTGAGGGGACGGCGAACAGCAGCACCGAGGATGCGCCCATGGGGGCGACCAGCAGAACCAGATTATCCACCGGCCCGAGCGCCAATTGGGTGATGAAGCCGGTGAGGAACAGGCCGAGGCCGGCCCCGCACGCGGCGCGCAGCCGCTCCACATTGCTGACCGGCGTGAGCGCAGGCAACAGCCGCTGCAGGAAGGTGGTGATCTGATGCATGGGCGCCTCTCGGGGCGGTCGGTAAGCGCGCGGGCGCGCGGCGCCGGCTCGTGACGACACCGGGAGTGCCTAAACTTTTAGCAGCGGGGCGGGGGGCGACGCAATCCTCCAGCGGGTTGCGCCGCATGGCACGCGAAACAGGGGTTCGCCCCGCGTAGGGTCGCCTGCGACCCCTTCTGCCTGCGCGATGCGTGCGGCGCGGCCCTTGGCGTGGAGCGGATGGCGGGGCTACATGTCGGGCTTAACGTTCGCCGTGAGAAAGCCCGCCATGCCCCGCGCCGTCGCCGGCCCCGAGATCGAACGCCTGATTCAGCTGCTCGCCCGCCTGCCCGGCCTCGGCCCGCGGTCCGCCCGTCGCGCCGCTTTGCATCTGATCAAGAAGCGCGAGACGCTCCTTGCGCCGCTGGCGTCCGCGATGCAGGACGCGCTCGGCAAGATCGTGGAATGCCGCGTGTGCGGAAACCTCGACGTGCGCGACCCCTGCACGGTCTGCTGCGATACCACGCGCGATCCGAGCGTGCTGGTGGTGGTCGCCGATGTGTCGGACCTGTGGGCGCTGGAGCGGGCGGCCGCCATCAATGCGCGATATCATGTGCTTGGCGGCGTGCTCTCGCCGCTCGACGGCGTGGGGCCGGAAGACCTTTCCATCGCCAAGCTGGTCGGCCGGGTGGCGGCGGAGGGCTTCAAGGAAGTGATCCTCGCGCTCGGCGCCACGGTGGATGGGCAGACCACCGCCCATTACATCACCGACCTGCTGCGCGATCTGCCGGTGAAGGTTTCGCGCCTGGCCCATGGGGTGCCGGTGGGCGGGGACCTTGCCTATCTCGACGAGGGCACGCTCTCGGCCGCCATGCGGGCGCGCACCACCGTGGGGTGAGCCACCGGCGCTCCGACGTCCCTCCCACGCCCAGGCTTAAGCCTTTTATGCCAAGCCTGATTGTGTATTCTTGATCCTGCAATCAATTCTGATGCGTGCGGGTCGTTGGGGGACGCCATGAAGGGCTTCGGCATTTTGGTTCTGGGGACAGCTCTGCTCATCAATCAGGCGGATGCGTCGCAACTGAAAGAGATCAACGCCGAAACGTTGAGCAACACGATAAAGTGCGAAGCGGGGAGCTTTGCTAAGTCCATACCCAATGTCGCATCTCTTCCTGGAAATAAGATGAAGGTAAAAGTCTCATTCTCTCAAAATTCGACAAACTCCACGTCCGGTGGACTTGATTTTAAATTGCCATGGATTGTGCCTGTTGGCGCCGGAGCGAATTTAAGTCGCGAACAATTGGAAAAAATTTCAGTCGATGGAATCCCTTACAATATAAATCCAGCGAACCTGACCAATTGCAACAAGAAAAATATCATCAGGGAGGGGGTCGGCATCTTTGAATGCCTGAGCAGAAACAAGCCTTTTTTCATGGATGCCGTTGAAGGCGGAGAGGGTAGCGTGTCGTGCTCGTCCCAGATTACGGCGACGAAATCGGCCTCACTCAACGCCAATCTCGTGATTTGGACCATCAGCGTGGGGCCTTCCGGCTCGGTGTCCGATTCGACGACGTATACGTTCCTTGTGGCCGCGCCTCCGCCGTCCAAGAACTGATCGCCGCGCAAGACACGGATGCGGCGGAGCCCGGTCCACCACATCCCGCCCCAGGCAGGATGTGGTTCCGCGGCAGCGGGTCACCCCACCAGCTCGAACCAATCGTCCTCGGTAATCACCTGCACGCCGAGCGCCCGGGCTTTGTCGAGCTTTGAGCCGGCACCGGGTCCGGCGACCACGAGGTCGGTCTTGGCCGAAACCGAGCCGGCCACCTTGGCGCCGAGCCGCTCGGCCATGGCTTTCGCCTCGTCGCGGGTCATCCTCTCCAGCGAACCGGTGAAGACGACGGTCTTGCCCGAGACCGGCGAGCCGGTGGAAACGGCTTCAAGCGCCTGGGGCGTGACCTCCTTCAGCAGCGCTTCGACGACCTCCTGGTTGTGGGGCTCGCGGAAGAAGTCCACCACCGCCTCGGCAACCACGGAGCCGATGCCGTCGATATTGATCATTTCCGCCCAGGCGTCATTGCCCTGCGGCTTGCGGCGCCGGACTTTCGCCGGGCCGGGTTCCTCTGGTGTAGCCTCCGCCTGAGATGCCTCGGGGGCGGCCGCCTCCTCCATCTCTTCCGGCATCTCCGCCGCAAGGGCGGCATCGCGCAGCGCCTCCATCGCGGCGTAATGGCGGGCGAGGCGCTTGGCATTGGTCTCGCCCACATGGCGAATGCCGAGGGCGAAGATGAAGCGGTCAAGTGCGATGGCGCGCCGCTCCTCGATGGCGGCAAATAGCTTCTGCGCCGAGGTCCTGCCCCAGCCCTCGCGATTCTCCAGCCGGGTCAGCGACTGTTCGTTGCGCGTCTTCAGGCGGAAGATGTCGGCGGGTTCGGCGATCATCTTCCATTCGTAGAAGGCGTGCGCCTGCTTCTCCCCCAGCCCCTCGATGTCGAACGCGTTGCGGGAAACGAAATGGCGCAGCCGTTCCACCGCTTGGGCCGGGCAGATGAGGCCGCCGGTGCAGCGGCGCACCGCATCCTGCTTGCCGGTTTTGGGGTCCACCTCGCGCACGGCGAGGCTGCCGCAGACCGGGCAGTGATGGGGAAACGCATAGGCCTTCGTGCCTTCCGGCCGCTTTTCCAGGTCCACCGAGACCACCTGCGGGATCACGTCGCCGGCGCGCTGCACCACCACCGTATCGCCGATGCGGATGTCGATGCCCCCGCGGATCGGCTCGCCGTCGCCGCCGATGCCACGGATATAATCCTCGTTGTGCAGCGTGGCGTTGGAGACCACCACGCCGCCCACGGTGACCGGGGTCAGCTTGGCCACCGGGGTCAGCGCGCCGGTGCGGCCCACCTGGATGTCGATGTCCTCCAGCACGGTGGTGGCCTGCTCCGCTGGGAACTTGTGCGCCAGCGCCCAGCGCGGCGAGCGGGAGACGAAGCCGAGCCGGCGTTGCAGGTCGAGCCGGTCCACCTTGTAGACCACGCCGTCGATGTCATAGTTCAGCTGCGCCCGCTGTTCGCCGATGCGTCGGAAATGCGCTAGCAGGCCGGCCGCGTCGTCGGCGAGGATGGTCAGGGGATTGATGGGCAGACCCCAGCTCCCGAAAGCGCGTACCACGCCGAGCTGCGTGTCGGCGGGCAAGCTGCTCGCCTCGCCCCAGGCATAGGCGAAGAAGCGCAGCGGGCGCGAGGCCGTGATCGCGGAATCGAGCTGGCGCAGGGAGCCGGCGGCGGCATTGCGCGGATTGGCGAACTGCGGCTTGCCGGCCTCTTCCTGGCGGGCGTTGAGGGCAAGGAAATCGCCCTTGTCCATATAGACCTCGCCACGCACGTCGATCAGCTCGGGCACCCCTTCGCCCTTCAGCACATGCGGGATTTCCGTGATGGTCCGCACATTGGCGGTCACATCCTCGCCCTGGCTGCCGTCGCCGCGCGTGGCGGCCGAGACGAGGTGGCCGCGCTCATAGCGCAGGGAGCAGGACAGGCCGTCGATCTTCGGCTCGGCGGTAAAGGCCAATTGCTCCCCCGCCGGCAGGTTCAGGAAGCGCCGCACGCGCGCGACGAACTCCACCACCTCCTCGTCGGCAAAGGCGTTGCCCAGCGACAGCATGGGGACGACGTGGGTGATCTTGGCGAATTTCGAGACCGGCGCCGCGCCCACCTTTTCCGAAAGGCTGTCGCCGCCGCGCAGGTCCGGAAAGCGGCCCTCGATCGCCTCGTAGCGGCGGCGCAGGGCGTCGTATTCCGCATCCGTGACGGTCGGCGCATCCTCCTGGTAATAGCGCGCGTCGTGGGCGGCGATCTCGTCCGCGAGCCGCGCATGCTCGGCTGCGGCATCATCTGGCGTCAGGCTTTCCACGATCTGGTCGCGGAGCGGGCGGTCGGAGGCGGACTTTGAGCGCGGCATGCGACGTTTCTTCTCGCTGCGGGCCCCGGAGGGCGGGCAAACGGGCGGGGCGAAGGAAAACGGCGCGGCGCGCCGATGTCCTGCTCTTTTCGCCCAAGCCCGTGCCCGCGGCAACTGAGCGCGAGGGGGGCTGTCTTCCCGTCTCTAAAATGTAAGATGTCCAATGTAGGGATGGGACATTCAAAAAGGGGGCGGGTTCATGCGTAGGCTTCGCAAAGCGGCTCTGTGGGCTGCCTGTGCCGCAACGGCAGCATATTCAGGTGCCGCATGGGCGCAGACGCAGGCCGATGATTCGGCCCTGGTGGACAAGGGCGCCTATCTCGCCAAGGCTGGCGATTGCATGCCCTGCCATTCCGGCGACCCGAAGAAGCCGTTCGCCGGCAATTTGCCGTTCGCGACGCCGTTCGGCACCATGTTTTCGGTGAACATCACGTCCGATCCCACCTATGGCATCGGCACCTGGACCTATGAGCAGTTCAAGGCCGCGCTGCACGACGGCATTCGGGCCGATGGCGCCTATCTGTATCCGGCCATGCCGTTCGACGCCTACACCGGCGTCAGCGAAGACGATCTCAAAGCGCTTTGGGCGTTCGTGCGGCGCATTCCCGCCATTGCCGAGCCGCGCAAGGAAAATCAGCTCAATTTCCCCTTCAACGTGCGCCTCGGGCTGCTGGCGTGGCGCGAATTGTTCTTCGAGCCGGCTTATTTCAAGCCGACCGCCGGCAAGAGCGAGGCGTGGAATCGCGGCGCCTATCTTGCCGAGACGCTCGCCCATTGCGGCGACTGCCATACCCCGCGCAACCTGATGGGCGCGGTGAAGCAGAAGCAGAATTTCCTCGGCACCGAGGTCGACGGCTATTGGGCGCCGGACATTTCCACCGCCGGACTGAAGGCGTCGGGATGGACCGCCGATAAGCTCACCACCTTCCTCAAGAGCGGCTCGTCCACCGGCAAGACCTCGGTGTTCGGGCCGATGGCGGAAGTGGTGCACGACAGCCTCGGCTTCCTGACCCCGGCCGACCTCACGGCCCTCGTCACCTATCTCATGGATGCGCCGCCGCCCAAGGACGTGCCCGCGCCGCAGGCCGCCTCGCCCTTGCCGGCGGACGTGTTCCAGCGCGCCGCCAAGAGCTATGTGGACAATTGCGCGCCCTGCCACATGTCCAAGGGTGCCGGCTCCACCGACATCATTCCCCCGCTCGCCGGCAATCCGGCGGTGGTGGCGAGCGAGCCCTATAACGTCATCATGGCGATCCTCGGCGGCCTGCCTTCCGGCGGCACCTACGGGCCGATGCCGTCCTTCGCCGGCCGGCTCAGCGATCAGCAGGTGGCGGATCTCGCGAACTATGTCCGCACGTCCTGGGGCAACAAGGCCGATCCGAGTGCCACCCCGGCCATGGTCGCCGCCTGGCGCGCCACCGCGCACGTGCCGGATTACGGCACCCAGCAGGCCTCGGCCTTCGACTGCCCGAAGGTGGGCGGCGGGCCGGGCTCGACCGGGCCGGACCCGAAGGCGGTCGCCGCCATCACCCAGATGATGCAGGGCGGCAATCGCCAGATCCACGTCCTCACCGCCGCCTACAGCGCAGCCGATACCGACGCGACCCCCGGTACTGTGGTGGACGCGCTGACCGCCGCCTATTGCCCGGTGGTTGCAACCAGCGATCTGCCGGACTGGCAGAAAAGCGCGGAGCTGCGCCGCTTCACCTTGCAGGTGGCGGCCGACGTCTCGCCCGCCGTCGCCGCCGTGCCGATGCCCGATGTGTCGATCATATGGGCAACCCCGGTCGGCACCTCGCTGGTGGCGCGCCAGCCCACCTCGATCGCGGCGAAGCTCACCTGCCCGGCCAATGACGGCAAGCTGGTGCCGAAGGATCTGACCGACAAGGCTGTAAGCTTGGTTGGCAAGCCGACCCCGCCGCTCGCGGGAGCCGCCGTGGCGCAGCTCGCCACCACCTTGGCGCAGCAGAATCCCAAGGCGCGCCGCTCGGATGTGGCGAATGCGCTGATCTCGGCCTATTGCCCGCTGGTGGTGGCGCAGGCCGGCAACAGCGTGGCCGAGCAGTACAATCTGCTCACCGGCTTCGGTCAGCAGGTGGTGCAGACCCTGCAAGTGATGGCGCCGGTCGCGGCCGCGAAATAACACCAAAAGGCCCATGAGGTGACTTGTGGGCCTTTGGTAAATCCCGCGCGGCGCTCCGGCCTTTCGGCTTGGGGCGTTAGCGACTTGGCGCGTCAGGGCTCGGGGCGTCAGGGCTTGGCTTTGAGGCCCGGCAAAGCGTGCACCAGGGCGCGGAAGGCATCGCCGCGCACCTCGAAATTGGGATATTGGTCGAAGCTGGCGCAGGCCGGCGAGAGCAATACGACGGCATCCTCAAGTCCTGAGGCGGCGGCATCGCGCGCCGCCATCGCCACGGCGGCGTCCAGCGTGCCGACCTCTTCATGGGGCGCGGCATCGCCGATCGTCTGAGCGAAGGTGGGCGCCGCCTCGCCGATCAGATAGGCCTTGCGCACGCGGGGGAAGAACGGCGCCAGCGGCGCGATGCCTCCCGCCTTGGCCTTGCCGCCCGCGATCCAGAAGATATTGGCGAAACTCGCCAGCGCCCGTTCCGCCGCATCCGCATTGGTGGCCTTGCTGTCGTTGACGAACAGAACCGACCCGAGATGGCCGACTTCTTCCATGCGGTGGGCAAGGCCGGGAAAGCGGCGCATGCCGATGGCGATGACTTCCGGGGCAAGCCCGATGGCCCGCGCCGCCGCATAGGCCGCCGCCGCATTCTGCGCATTGTGCGCGCCGCGCAGGGAGCCGATGCCGGCCAGCGACAGCCGCTCGTGCTCGACGCCGCCCCGGCTGACGACGATGTCCGTGCCGTCGCGCCAGATGCCGTCCGCGAGCGGGCGCTCCACCGAAATCCGCACCACATGGATGCCGGCCTGTTCGGCGCGATCCGCCATGGCGGCGGAAAAGGTGTCGTCCACGCCGACCACCGCCGTGCCGCCGCGCTCCACGCCGGCAACCAGATGTTCCTTGACGGCCGCATAGCCTTCCAACGTGCCATGGCGGTCGAGGTGGTCGGGCGTCAGGTTGAGATGTACGCCCACCGAGGGGTCGAGCGTGGGAGACAGATCGATCTGGTAGGAGGAGCATTCCACCACATGGACCCGGCTTTGCCCCTTCGGCGGCGCGAGCGAGAGGATGGCGGTGCCGATATTGCCGCCCATCTGCACGTCGCGCCCACCCACGGCAAGAAGGTGGGAGATCAGCGCCGTGGTGGTGGATTTGCCGTTGGTGCCGGTGATGGCGACGAACGGGGAATGGCGCGCTTTCGCCCTGCGCTCGCGGCAGAACAATTCGATGTCGCCGATCACCTCGACCCCCGCCGCGCGGGCCAGCTCCACCGACCAATGGGGCGCGGGATGGGTGAGGGGCACGCCGGGCGACAGCACCAGCGCTGAGATGTCCGACCAATCGATGGTCCGCAGATCCTGCAAGGCAACGCCGGTCTCGGCGGCCCTGGTGCGTCCGGCCACGCCGTCGTCCCAGGCGATGACCTGAGCCCCGCCTTCAATCAATGCATGCGCGGTGGCAAGACCGGAGCCGCCGAGTCCGAACACGGCGACGCGGCGATCCTTCAAGGTGGTGACGGGGATCATGGGCAGGCGACCTGAGGAACAATGAATATGCAGCACTAGACCGCTGCCGGTTCCGAGGGAAGCGGCTGTGATGCCGCGCCGTTGCGTCAAGGCGAAGGCGGTGAGGAGGGCGCGCAATACAGCCTGTGCAGGGTTTCCAGCACCGCGCGGGCCTCGTGACCGGCGAGGAAATAGCAAATGGCCTGTCCGTCCCGCCGGCTGTCCACCAGCCCGGCCGCGCGCATCTTGGCGAGATGTTGCGAGAGCGCCGACGGGCTGAGGCCAACCCGGACCGCGAGGTCGCCGGCCGTGCGTTCGCCTTCCAGCAGGTGGCACAGCGCCAACAGGCGCTTGGGATGGGCCATGGAGGCGAGCAGGGCGGCGGCCAGCGGGGCGTTGCGCGCGAGCAGATCGTCGGCGGGTGCGAATGCCGCTTCGGGCTCTCGGTCAGGCCCGGTTGAAACGGCGGGGAGCGGCGGCATGGGGATCTACCGGAGTTGACGTTTTAGCACTTCCTAAAATACTTCACCCAAGCAAGGGAGCAAATCGATGACCAATCTCGGCACTCTGGACCGGACGCTGCGGGCCATTCTCGGCGCCGCCCTCATCCTCTCGCCCCTCCTGACGGGCGTGACGGGCGTGTGGGTCTATATTCTTCCGGCCCTTGGCGCCGGCCTCATCGGCTCGGCCGCGATTGGCTTCTGCCCCGCCTACACCTTGTTCGGGATCCGCACCTGCAAGGTGAAATGAGGCAGTCTGGCGCCGCGGGCCCGGACGCGTCCCGCGCCCCGGCGCTTTTGGTGCGTTTCAGCGCAGCTTGAGGGTGGCGAGGCCGAGCAAGGCGAGCACCACGGCGACGATCCAGAAGCGGATCACCACCTGCGATTCGGTCCAGCCCAATTGTTCGAAATGGTGGTGGATGGGCGCCATGCGGAACACCCTCTTGCCGGTGAGGCGAAAGGAGATCACCTGCACGATCACCGACACCGCCTCCAGCACGAACAGCCCGCCGATCACCGCCAGCACGATCTCGTGCTTGGTTGCCACCGCCACCGTGCCGAGCAGGCCGCCGAGCGCCAGCGAGCCGGTATCGCCCATGAAGATCTGCGCGGGCGGCGCGTTGAACCACAGGAAGCCGAGACCCGCGCCGATGATGGCGCCGCAGATCACCGCCAATTCGCCGACGCCGGCGACGTAATGGATCTGCAGATAATCCGCGAACAGCACGTTGCCGGAGAGATAGGCGATGACGCCGAACGAGCCGGCGGCGATCATGACAGGCACGATGGCCAGCCCGTCGAGCCCGTCGGTGAGGTTCACCGCATTGCCCGCCGCGACGATCACGAAGCCGCCGAACAGCACGAAGAACCAGCCGAGATCCAGCAGCAGGTCCTTGAAGAAGGGGAAGGCGACCGAGGTTGAAAGACCGGACTTGCCGGCATGGACGATGGCGATCACCGCGAGGCCGCCGATCAGCGCCTCGGCGGCAAGGCGCGCCTTGCCGGAGAAGCCGGCATGGGTCTGCTTGGTCACTTTCAGATAATCGTCATAAAAGCCGATCACGCCGAACCCGGCGGTCACCGCCAGAACCGCCCAGACATAGGGATTGGAGAGGTTCGCCCACAAAAGCACCGCCACCAGCAGGCCGGAGAGGATCATCAGCCCGCCCATGGTGGGCGTGCCCTTCTTCAGCAGATGGGATTGCGGTCCGTCGCTGCGGATCGGCTGCCCCTTGCCCTGCTTGAGGCGCAAGGTGGAAATGATCGAGGGGCCGAACAGGAACACGAACAGCAGCGCCGTCACGATCGCCCCGCCGGTGCGGAAGGTGATGTAGCGGAAGACGTTCAGGCCCGGGAAGAAGTCGTGCAGCTGCGAGAGCCATTGGAGCATTTAATTATCCCTCGAGCAGCGCCTCGTCGGGCGTGCGGAAGCGGTCGGCCAGGGCCTTCACCAGCGGGCCCATGCGGCTGCCGTTGGAACCCTTGACCATCAACGTGTCGCCGGAGCGGATGGCGGAAGACAGCAGCCCGGTCAAGGCCTGGGAGGTGGGTGCATAGCCGCCCCGCATATTCGAGGGGAGTGCAACCCATAATTCATGCATCAGCGGGCCGGCGGCGAACACGAGGTCGATGCCGGCCGCGCGCAGCGGGGCGGCAAGCTCGCGATGATGGGCCGGCCCGTCGGAGCCCAGCTCCAGCATGTCGCCAAGCACGGCGATGCGGCGGCCGCGCGGGCCCACCGGCGTGCGGCTCAGCACGTCGATGGCGGCGCGCATGGAGGCGGGATTGGCATTATAGCTTTCGTCCAACAGCGTGGCGGTGCCGCCCGATACGGCCAATTCCACCGGCACGCCACGGCCCGGCGGCGGCTTCAGGGCCGAGAGGGCAAGCGCGGCGAGCGCGAGATCGGCCCCCAGCAGCTTCACCGCTGCCAGCACCGCCAGCACGTTCTGCACGATATGTCGGCCGGGCATGCCCACCTTCAGCGTCACCTGCGTGCCCAGGACGTCCGCCACCAGGGTGGAGCAGCTGGCCTTCAGGCTCACGTCCACCAGGCGCACGTCCGCTGCGGGGTTTGCGCCGAAGCTGACGATGCGGCCCACGCCCTTGGCTTCGGCCGCGGCCTTGAGGTGCGCGAACAGGGGATTGTCGAGGTTCAGCACCGCCGTGCCGCCATGCTCCAGCCCGTCGAAGATTTCCGCCTTGGCGTCGGCGATCTCCTCGATATTGGCGAACTGGGCGATGTGCACGGCTTCGACCGTGGTGACGATGGCCACCTGCGGGCGCACCAGCCGGACCAGCGGCGTGATCTCGCCGGGATGGTTCATGCCGATCTCGAACACACCGTAGCGCGCCGTGCGCGGCAGGCGGGCGAGCGAGAGCGGTACGCCCCAATGATTGTTGTAGGACGCGGCCGAGGCGTGGGTCTGTCCGTCGGCGGAGAGGGCGAGGCGCAAGGCTTCCTTGGTGGTGGTCTTGCCGACCGAGCCGGTGACCGCCGCGATCGCGGCCTGTGTGCGGGCACGGGCGGCGGCTGCGGTGCCGCGCATTGCCTCAAGCACATCCTCCACCAGCAGCAGCGGCGCGTCGGGGGCGAAGGCGTCGGCCTTGTCGCGCGCCACCACCGCCAAAGCAGCGCCGTTTTCCAGCGCGCGGGTCACGTAAGCGTGGCCGTCGCTGCTGTCGCCGGTAATGGCGAAGAACGCGTCGCCCGCCGCGAGGGTCCGGGTGTCGATGGAAATGCCGGTAACGGCACCTGGTGTTCCGCGCACGGCGCCACCGGTGGCGGACGCGAGTTCGTCCAGACCGTAAAGCTGCGCCACGCTCATGCGCCTATCTCCCCTAAGGCGGCCAGGACCGCCGCTTTGTCCGAGAACGGGAGGGTTCGATCGCCCACGATCTGGCCGGTTTCGTGACCCTTTCCTGCGACAACCAGAGCATCCCCAGGTTGAAGCATCATGACCGCGGTGCGGATCGCTTCCTCCCGGTCGCCGATGTCCACAGCATCGGGGGCTGCGGCGCGGATCTCGGCCCGGATGGCCGCCGGCACCTCGCTGCGGGGATTGTCGTCGGTGACGATGACGATATCGGCGCGTTCCGCCGCGATGGCGCCCATCAGCGGGCGCTTGCCCCGGTCCCGATCGCCGCCGCAGCCGAACACCGCGATCAGCCGTCCGGTGACCGCCGGGCGCAGGGTATCCAGCACGGTCGCGAGGGCTTCGGGCTTATGGGCGTAATCCACGAAGATCGGCCGGGAGGCATCTTCGCCCACCCGCTCCAGGCGGCCGGGCACGCCGGTCAGGCCGGTCAGGGCGTCGAGCGCTTCCTCGGGCGGCACGCCGCAGGCCCAGGCGAGGCCGGCCGCCAGCAGGGCGTTGTCGGCCTGGAAGCGGCCCATCAGCGGCACCACCACTTCGTCGCCGCCGTTGAAGGTAATGCGCTGCGACACCCCCTCCGCAACGATCGATCGGACGTCGAGATCGCCGCCCTGGCCGATCGTGAGCAGCGGCAGGCCGCGCGTGCGCGCCCAGGCGAGGGTGGTCCGGCCATAGGGGGCGTCGAGCCCCGCCACCGCCGGTGCCCCATCGGGCAGCAGTTCGGTGAACAGGCGCAGCTTGGCGTGATAATAGGCGTCCACGTTCGGATGATAGTCGAGATGGTCGCGGCCGAGATTGGTGAAGCCGCCGGCTGCGAACTGCACCCCATCGAGCCGGCGCTGGTCCAGCCCGTGGGAGGAGGCTTCCAGCGCCATATGGGTCACGCCCTGCCGCGCCAGGGCGTCCAGGGTTTGGTGCAGTTCCACCGGGTCGGGGGAGGTGAGGCCGCCATAGCTGGTGCTGCCCGGCGCCACCAGCCCGAGGGTACCCAGATAGGCCGCCTTGAAGCCGAGATGGTCCCACACCTGCTGCAGGAAATAGGCGACCGAGGTCTTGCCCGCCGTGCCGGTGACCGCGGCGATGGTGCCCGGGGCCCTGGAATAGATACGTGCCGCCGCGCGCGCGAGCGACTTTCGCACGTCAAGCGAGAAGGCGAGGCTCGCCCCGCCCATGGCCGGCGGCTCGCCTTGGGGTTCCATCAGAACGGCGGCGGCGCCCTTGGCGAGCGCTTCCGCGACGAACCGCCCACCGTCCACCTTGGTGCCGGGAATGGCGACGAACAGGAAGCCGGGCTCGACCTTGCGGCTGTCGGCGGTGATACCTGTAATCGCGACCTGCATGCGCCCCGCGACGATCCGCGCGTGGCCGGAGAGAACCTGCGGAAGGTCCCAGGTGCCGGTGGCAGAGGTCTGTTCCGCCGGGGCGTGCACGGGCTCGGTCATGCCGTCTCGTCTTTCCTCGTCCGCGGCCCGCGGGAATGGGTCACTGGCGGTCGGCCACCTTCTGGCGCGCCATGCCGATCATCTGATCCGCCGTCGGCAGGTTCTGGCGCGGCATCACACCCAACATGGGGGCGATGCGCTCCACGATCTTGCCCGAGGCGGGGGCCACGTTCCAGCCGGCGGTGGCGTAGCCATAGGTACCGGGAACGGCCTGCGGCTCGTCCAGCATCACCAGAACCAGATATTGCGGCTTATCCATGGGGAAGACGGCGGTAAAGGAGGTCAGCAGCTTGGTTTTCGAATAGCGCCCGCCCACGACCTTTTCGGCGGTGCCCGTTTTGCCGCCCACATAATAGCCGGGCACCTCCGCCTTGGTGGCCGTGCCCTTTTCCGCATTGAGGCGCAGCAGATAGCGCATCTTGTCGGAGGTTTCCGGCTTCAGAACCCGCACCGCGACCTTCTGGGCTTCCGCCTCAGTCCGCTTGAGGAAGGTGGGGGGAATGAGATAGCCGCCGTTCATCATGGAGTTCACGGCCATCACCGCCTGAAGCGGGGCAACGGCGATGCCGTGGCCGAAGGCGATGGTGGCCGAATTCAGTTCGCCCCAGCGCTTGGGCACGATGGGCTCGGCGCTTTCCGGCAACTCGGTGCGCAGCCGGTCGAGCTGGCCCATCTTCTTCAGGAACGCCTTGTGGGCATCGACGCCCAACGACAGCACCATCTTCGCCGTGCCGACGTTGGACGACACCAGGAAGATCTCGGGAACCGAGAGCACCCGATTTTCGGCGTGATAATCGTGGATGGTGAAGCGGCCGAAATGCATGGAGCCGCGCGCGTCGAAGGTAGAGGTGAGGCCGATCTTGCCGCTGTCGAGCGCCATGGCGAAGGACAGGGCCTTGAAGGTGGAGCCCATCTCGAACACGCCGGTGGTCAGGCGGTTGAGATAATTATTGTCCCTGGGATCGCCGCCGACATTGGGATCGAAGTCGGGCAGCGAGACCATGGAGATGATCTCGCCCGTGCGCACGTCGGTGACCACGCCCATGGCCGCCTTGGCCTTGAACTTCTCCTTCGCCGCAACCAGCTCGTCGCGCACGGCGTTCTGCACGCGGATGTCGATCGACAATTGCACCGGCTCCTGCTGCCTGTCGCTGGCGAAGCCGGCCAGATGCAGTTCGGCGAGGCCGCGTCCGTCGATATATTTTTCCAGCCCGGCGATGCCCTGATTGTCCACGTTCACCCCGCCGATGACGTGGGAAATGGTCGGTCCATCGGGATAGATGCGGCGATTTTCGCGCACGAAGCCGATTCCCGGCAGGCCGAGTCGGTAGATCGCGCGCTGCTGGCTTGGGGTGATTTCGCGCTTCAGCCAGGCGAAGCCGCGCCCGGAATTGAGGCGCGCGCGCGCTTCGGCGACGTCGAGGTCCGGCAGCACCTTGAGCAGTCCCTCCAACGCTTCGTCGGGATCGATCAGGCGCCGGGGTTCGGCGAACAGGGAGGGCGATTTCACGTCGATGGCGAGGGTGTCGCCGTTGCGGTCGATGATGTCGGGCCGTGCCGATGCGACCGCTTCCGAGCCGCCGCCGCGCGTGCCCTGGGGATCGGAGGTGATGGCCATGAACACCAGCCGGCCGGCGATCACCATGAACACCAGGGAGAAGGTCACCACCAGCAATTGCAGGCGGGCGCGGGTCACCGTCTGGGCATCCACCCGGTCGAGGCCGAACAGCGCGCGCACGGTGCCGCGGGCAAACGCGAAGGCGAACCTCACGGTGCCGACCGCCAGCCGCACCAGCCCCATGCCGAGGCCATAGATGATCCGCGCCAGGCGATGGCTGACGCGGCGGATGATGTTGAAGAAGAACAGGAAGATGCCGCTCACCAGCCGCCCCGCGAGGCGGCCTGCGACTCCGCCGACGGCGCGCACCGGCGCGGGCACCTTGGACAGGTCGATCTTTTTCAGCAATTCGGCGGGCGCGACCATAAGGCGGCCTCCTCAGCGATTGGCCGGGAGCGAGCCCGGCGGAAGCATGGGGGCGAGCGTGTTCTCGGCGGGAGCGGGCGGCGCATAGGACGGAGAGGGCGCGTAGGACGGTGCAGGCCCGATCGGCTTTGGCGCCCAGAACGGGAGGTTCGGCGCTGGCCGCTGGCGCGGGGCAGCGGCGGCGACCGGCGGCACGGGCTTCGGCCGCACCGGGGCATTGGCCGGCCGAAGGGCCGAACTGGACGGCAGGACGGCAGCGCCTCCGCCCGTGGGCAGGGCGTTGGCGGGGGAG
Organism: Roseixanthobacter psychrophilus; assembly: GCF_043195195.1. Lineage (NCBI taxonomy): Bacteria > Pseudomonadati > Pseudomonadota > Alphaproteobacteria > Hyphomicrobiales > Xanthobacteraceae > Roseixanthobacter > Roseixanthobacter psychrophilus. Next base: position 273,446 of record NZ_JBAFWT010000001.1, on the reverse strand, counting down.
GCGGGCGTGGCGGGTTCAGCCTTTGCGACCGCCGGCTTGCCGACCGAGGAGGTGGTCAGCGGCGTATCCACCAGGGCTTCGAGCATGCCGCCGATGGAATCGGAATTGGTAGCAGGCTTTTCCGGCAGGCCGTCGAGCGAGGAGATGGCATCGACGCTCAGCGGCTGCAGGTCGAGGTGGCGCTGCACCAAGCCCTGGATATAGATCGGCGAGGTGCGGCGCGCCCATTCCGCGCGCATCACGGCGATGGCGTCGCGCTCGCTGCGGATGGACTGGCGCAGATGGGCCAACCGCTCCGCTTCCGCCATGGAGGCGTACTTCACCTGGTAGACCACCCCGGCGGTCACAAGCAGAGCCACGACCATCACGAGGTTGGCGACGCGAAACATCAGGTCCGTCTCCGACCACGGCGTTGAGAAAACTCGGCGGGAAGCACCCCGGCGAGATCGCCCTCCTCGTGCGCCGGAGCTTGCGTGCGTTCGGCCGCGCGAAGTTTCGCGGACCTGGCGCGCGGATTTTCTGCCACTTCGTCGGGGTCGGGCTCCACCATCCCCTTTGACAGGAGGCGGAAGGAGGGGGCCGGCCCCTCGGCTTGCGGCAGATGACGCGAGGCGGACGGTGCCTTGCTTCGGTGTGACAGAAAAGTCTTAACGATCCTGTCTTCAAGGGAATGAAACGTCACCACCACCAGCCGGCCGCCGGGCTTGAGCGCCCGCTCCGCGGCGGCGAGCGCGGTGGCCAGCTCGTCCAGCTCCTCGTTTACCGCGATGCGCAGCGCCTGGAAGGTGCGGGTGGCGGGATGCATCTCCCCGGGCTTCGCCCAGACCACCTTGGAAACGATATCCGCGAGTTGCGCGGTGCGGATGATCGGCGCTTCCGCGCGCGCTTGCACGATGGCCTTGGCGATCTGGCGCGAGAGCCGTTCTTCCCCGAGCGTCCAGATGACGTGGGCGAGATCGGCTTCCGGCAAGGTGGCGACGAGGTCTGCGGCCGATGGCCCATCCGATCCCATGCGCATGTCGAGCGGACCGTCCCGGCGGAAGGAGAAGCCGCGATCGGCCTCATCGAGCTGCATGGAGGAGACGCCGATATCGAGCACCACGCCGTCGAGCGGGGCAAAGCCCATGGTCTGGGCGAGGGTGTCGAGCTGGGAGAAGCGATCCTCCACCAGCACCAGGCGGCCGTTGGATTCGAGCACGAGCCCGGCGCCCCCGGCGATGGCTGAGCGGTCGCGGTCGATGCCCATCACCCGGCAGTCCGCCGCCGCGAGGATGGCACGGGTGTAACCTCCCGCGCCGAAGGTGCCGTCCACATAAGTGCCGGCATCCTTCGGCGCGAGGTGCGCGAGAACTTGAGGCAGCATCACAGGAAGATGACGGGCCGGTCCGCCTGCGGCGTCGGTGGGCCCGACCCCGCGGCCCGTTTTCATCCCAGATTGCTCCCTTCGTTCTCCGCTCTGGAACCGAGCGCGCGCCGAAGCTGACGCACCTTCTCCGTGGCCTCCGCGAGATGGGTGCGAAAACGCTCCGGTTCCCAGATTCGAAACTTGTGTCCGAGCCCCACGAACGACACCGCATCCGTGATGGAGGCATGGGCCTTCAGGGTTTCGGTCAGCATCACCCGGCCTTCGCCGTCGATCTTCAAGGTCTCGCTGGTGCCGTAGAGGGCGGCGGCCAGTTCCTCGCGCGCTTCCGAATAGGGCGGATAGCGCGAAATCAGCGTGTCGATCTCCGACAGCAGGCGGTTGCCGCCCGCATCGAGCGCCGGCTCGGCCAGGCTCGGATGGCAATAGAGAAATTCCGCCCCGTCCTTGGCCAGCACCGCGCGATAAGGCGCCGGGATGGAAACCCGCCCCTTGGCGTCCAGGCGCATGGTGTAGGTGGACACGAAGCGGTCCATGGCCCCCGTGACCCTTTCCGCGCTCGATCCCAAAACCCGCAACGGCCCCGCCGGAAGAACCGGCGTGAACGGAGCTGGCGCGCGACGCGCCGAACCATTCATATGGGTCACTATGGGTTATCATGGGATAAGATGGGCCGTCAACGAATCCACATGGGACAGACACAGGCCATTTACGGTCCGTACACCTTAAGAAATGTTGAAATCGCCGATGCGCGCCGGTGTGGCGCGCGCTATTGCATGTGCCCTGCCCGCCCGCATGAGTTGGGCGGGCATGGGAATGGGCACTTCGGGAGAGGGACGGCCGTGGCGGTGATGGAGCATGTGGGCCTGATCGGTGGGGCGGGCGTGGGCCTCGCCCTCGGCGGACCCCTTGGCGCGCTGGTGGGCGCGCTCGCCGGACACGCGGTCGACCGCTTCCTTGCACCGGGCCCGCGCCCGGCCGCTTTCTCGGTGGGTTTGATCGCCCTTTCCGCCAAGATGGCGAAGGCCGACGGCGTGGTGGTGCCGGCCGAGGTCGCCGCCTTCCGCGAGGTGTTCGCCATTCCGGACGAGGAATTGGAGGGCGTGGCGCGGGTGTTCAACCTCGCCAAGCAGGACACCGCCGGGTTCGAGGCCTATGCCCGCCAGATCGGCACCTTGTTCGCTGACGAGCCGGACACCCGCGAGGATCTGCTGGACGCCTTGTTCCACGTGGCCAAGGCCGACCACGCGCTGCACGAGGACGAACTGGTGTTTCTCGCCGAGGTCGCGCGGCTCCTGGGGTTCGACGAAACCGCCTATGAGCGCATCGAGGCGCGCCATGTGCGCCGCCCGGGCGATCCCTATGCCGTGCTCGACCTTGCCCCGGACGCGTCCGACGCCGAGGTGAAATCCCGCTGGCGCGCGCTGGTCGGCGAGCACCATCCCGACCGCCTTGCCGCGCGCGGCCTGCCGCCGGCCGCCATCAAGCTCGCCAACGACCGGGTGGCGGCGCTGAACGTGGCCTATGGCCGAATCGAAAAGCTGCGGGGGCTGAAGTGAGGGGCGCCCGCATGGCGCTTTTGGCGGCTCGTCCTCTGGCGGCTTGCCCCCTCCCAACCCTCCCCCGCAAGCGGGAGAGGGCTCGTTCCGTGCAGGGGCCGGCCGCCGCTTTGCGAGTCTTGGAGGCTCCCTCTCCCGCTTGCGGGGGAGGGTCGGGGAGGGGGAACATGCGGAGCATGCCGCACGGCTCCCGCGTCGCCCGCACACGGCAGCCGCGCCCATGAGCGAAACCGCGCTTCCCTTCGCGCCCGACAGCGGGCTCGTATCCGCCCTCGCGCCCTCGCCGAATTATGGGATGCGCAAGGCGGCCGTCGATATGATCCTGCTGCACTATACCGGCATGGAGAGCGCGCAAGCCGCCCTTGCCCTGCTGCGCAGCCCGGCGGCAGAGGTCTCCTGCCATTATGTGGTGCTGGAGGACGGCACGGTCGTGCAGATGGTGCCGGAGGCGGCCCGCGCCTGGCATGCCGGCGTCTCCTCCTGGGACGGCACCACCGACATCAATTCCCGCTCCATCGGCATCGAGATCGTCAATCCCGGCCACAGCCTCGGCTATCCCGATTTTCCCGAAGTGCAGGTCACGGCGGTGGGCGCCTTGTGCGCCGATATCATCGCCCGCCACGCCATACGCGCCGACCGGGTGCTGGCCCATTCGGACGTCGCGCCCCTGCGCAAGGACGATCCGGGCGAGAAATTCCCGTGGGATCTGCTGCACCGGGCCGGCATCGGCCATCTCGTGCCGGAGGCGCCCGCCCGCGGGGGACGCTTCTTCATGATCGGCGATGGCGGCGAGCCGGTGGCGGCGCTCCAGGCCATGCTGGCGCTCTACGGCTATGGCATTGATGTGACGGGTACGTTCGACGAGCAGACGCGGGCGACCGTGACCGCGTTCCAGCGCCATTTCCGCCGGTCCAAGGTGGACGGCGTGGCGGACGCCTCCACCATCATGACCCTGCGCGACCTGATCGCGGCCCGCCCCCAGGAGGGAACGCCGCCGCATGGGCACGGGGATGGCTGCGGCGCCCACTCTTGACGTGGCGGGCGCGAACGCCCATTCAGGCCCACCAGCCGGCCGGGCGGCCGCGTCACCTCAGGGTGCCGAGGAAAGTCCGGGCTCCACGGAGACACGGTGCCGGATAACGTCCGGCGGGGGTGACCCTAGGGAAAGTGCCACAGAAATCAAACCACCCGCGCATGCGCGGGCCAGGGTGAAACGGTGGGGTAAGAGCCCACCGCGCGACCGGCAACGGAAGCGGCACGGTAAACCCCACCGGGAGCAAAGTCGAATAGGGATGGCATCCCTCGGGAAGATCCGTCTTCCCAAGGGAAGGCCCTGTCTTCGGGACGCCATCCGGGTTGACTGCTAGAGGCACCGAGCAATCGGTGTCCCAGATGAATGGTCGCCACGCGGGCGCAAGCCCGCCGTACAGAACCCGGCTTACAGGCCGGCTGGTATTTTCCCCCGAAACGGACGCCCGGCCCGGTACGGCCGCGCCCGCGCCGCGTGCAAGGTCGTCGCCGCGTCCCAGCGCTTAAGCGGCGGACAGCTCGACCTCGATATTGCCGTGCACGGCCTTGGAATAGGGGCACACCTTGTGCGCCGCCTCCAGCAGCTCCATCACCTCGGCCTCGCTCTTGCCGGGGATTTTCGCCCTGATCTTGGCGGCGAGGCCGAAGCCGCCTTCCACCTTGCCGAAGCTCACGGCGATGGTGACTTCCGCGCCGCTCGCATCTACGCCCTTAGCCTTGGAGACGGCTTCGAGCGCGCCGCCGAAGCAGGCGGCATAGCCGGCGGCGAACAGATGTTCCGGCGTGGTCTTGCCCGGTTCGAGGACGCCGCCCTTGGGCATGGCGAGATCGGCCTTGACCGAGCCTTCGGTGGTTTCGGAATGGCCGCCCCGGCCGCCGTGGGAGACGGCGGTGGCGGTGAAGAGGGTTTCGAATGCCATGGTCTGATCCTTCGGTTGGTGCGCGATCTGCGGCGTGCCCCTCGCGGGACGCATGACCCAGGGGCGGGCTCCTCCCGCGCTGCGGCATGGTTTTCCTTGTGGCGGCGGGCCTGCCGTGGCACCTCCCTGCGAACCGGCCTGCCGCAGGTCAGCAAGGAGACAGCCCATGATCGATGGCGCGAAGGACAAGCTCGTGGCCCCCCGTTTGGTTTCCGGCCTTTCGGAAATTGTGGGCGATTACGATCTCATCCTCTGCGACGTCTGGGGTGTGCTCCATAACGGCCTCGCCGCTTTTCCCGCCGCCGGCGCGGCCTTGCAGCGCGCCCGCGCGGGCGGTGCGCGGGTGCTCCTGGTGTCCAACGCGCCGCGCCCGAATGTGTTCGTCGCCGCCATGCTGGACGGGTTCGGCGTGCCGCGCGACGCCTATGACGGCATCGTCACCTCCGGCGACGTGACGCGGGACGTGCTCGCCGCCCGGCCGGGCGTGCGGCTGTTCCACCTCGGCCCGGAGCGCGATCTCGGCACCTTCGACGGTCTCGACGTGGTGCCGACCAGCCTTGAGGAGGCCGAACTCGTCGTTTGTACCGGCCTTTTGAACGATGATGTGGAAACCCCGAAGGATTACGCCGGCCGCCTCGCCGCCATGAAGGCGCGGAACCTGCTGTTCGTGTGCGCCAATCCCGATCTCGTGGTCGAGCGCGGCGACACGCTGGTCTATTGCGCCGGGGCGCTGGCGCAGTCCTACCAGGAGATGGGTGGAGAGGCGATCTATTGCGGCAAGCCGCACAAGCCGATCTACGACGTTGCCCTACGCCACGCGGCGGCGTTCGGCGGCGCGCCGGTGCGGGCCGAGCGGGTGCTGGCCATCGGCGATGCGCTGCGCACCGACATCATCGGCGCCACGGCGGCCGGCTTCGACAGCCTGTTCATCTCCAGCGGCATCCATGCCGAGGAATTGCACGGGGAAAACGGCAGCGAGCCCGACGCCGAGGCGCTCGCGAACCTGTTTTCCGACCACGCCCATCCGCGCGGCGTGATGCCTCGGTTGGCCTGGTGATCGCCCCGCGCCCTTGAGGCGCGCCGGGCGCCGCCCCGATGTCCGCGCGCCGCTTTCCCTCCGCACAATCCCGTGCTTGACGCTGGCACGTGTGCGCGCGAAGGGTTCTCTCCCCTCCATTGCCCGGCCGCCCTTGCCGATGCCCACCCCCTTTCCCGACACCTCTTTCCCCGTCATTGAGGGCATCGCGCCGCTCCCCGCGGAAATCGCGCGGCCGGTGCTGGCCATCGGCAATTTCGACGGCGTGCATCGTGGCCATCGCGCGGTGATCGATGCCGCCCTGTACATGGCGCAGACCCTGGGGCGGCCGGCGGCGGCGCTGACCTTCGAGCCCCATCCGCGCAGCTTCTTCCAGCCGGACGCCAATCTGTTCCGCCTCACCCCCGGCCGACAGAAGGTGGATTGTCTCGCCCGCACCGGGCTTTCCGGCGTGATCGTGCTGCCGTTCGACGCCGCGCTGGCGCGGGTGACGGCGGAGGATTTCGTCGACGAAATCCTGGTGCGGCGGTTCGGTGCGTCGGGCGTGGTGGTGGGTTTCGACTTTCATTTCGGCCGCGCCCGCGCCGGTTCGCCGGCGTTCCTGCGCGAGGCCGGCGCGCGTCTTGGCTTCCCGGTGGAGGTGGTCGAGCCGGCCATGGACGAGGGCGACCCCATTTCCTCCAGCGCGATCCGCAATGCGCTCGCCGCCGGGCAGGTGGGCCACGCCGCGCACATGCTGGGGCGCCCCTGGAGCGTGCGGTCGACCGTGATCCACGGCGACAAGCGCGGCCGCGACCTCGGCTATCCCACCGCCAATCTCGCCATGCCGCAGGGCACGCAGCTCGCCTTCGGCATCTATGCGGTGCGGGTGCGGTTCGACGGGCATGTGGTGGACGGGGTCGCAAGCTATGGCCGCCGGCCCACCTTCGACAACGGCCGCCCGCTGCTGGAGGTGCATCTGTTCGATTTTTCCGGCGACCTCTATGGCCGCGAGCTGGATGTCGCCTTCCACGGCTATCTCAGGCCGGAAATGAAGTTCGACGGCATCGCGGCGCTGATTGCCCAGATGGACAAGGACAGCGCCGCCGCCCGCCTCGTGCTCGCCCGCCCGCAGGTCTGGCCGGTGTGAGCGGGGAACCGGCCGGGTGCGACCCCGGCCGGCGCGCATTCAATCCACGGTCGCGCCGTAGAGCAAATTCTTGAACAGCATGCGCGTGGCCACGCGCGGCGTCGGCGCGGCGGCCATGAACACGCCGACGATCTCCTCCTTCGGATCGATGGTGAAGGAGGTGCCGCCGGCCCCCGCCCACATGGCGTCTCCCACCGAACCCGGCGCCACCGCAAACCCTTCATAGCGGCGAATCGCGAAGCCGAGCCCGAAGCCATAGCCCGGCCCGGTGCTCGCCGCCGTGGAGCCGGCAAGCCCGATCAGATGGTCGGACAGCATGAAGTCCACGGTCTTGGGCGAGAGAATGCGCACGCCCTCCAGCTCGCCGCCGTTCAGCATCATCTGGGAGAAGCGGAAATAATCCTCCGCCGTGGTGACGGTGCCCGCGCCGCCGAGCCGGTAGCGCTTGCCGGGGTCCTGGTCGACCCGCACCCATTTCCACCCCGCTTCTTTCTGCGGGTCGGCATCGAACGCATCGGCGAGGCGTGGCGCCTGGGCGGGCGTGAGCTGGAACGAGGTGTCCTTCATCTTCAGGGGCTTGAACAGGTTTTCCTCCAGGAACACGTCGAGCCGCTTCCCGCTCACGCGCTCCACCACCACGCCCAGCACGTCCACCGAGAGGCCATATTCGAACCGCGTGCCGGGCTCGTAGGCGAGCGGGATCTTGGCGAGGCCGCTCACGAAGGCTTCCGGCGACAGATCGGAATTGCGGCTCTCGATGTCGGCCTTCTCATAGCCCTCCTTGATTTCCGGGAACGGGGCGCTGCCGGAATAGGTGAGGCCCGAGGTGTGGCGCAGCAGATCCTGGATGGTGATGGGATTTTTCGCCGGCACCACCTCGCGCACGGTCTTGCCGCTCTCGTCCTTCTTCTCGGCGATGACGGTCATGGCCTTCATCTCGGGAATATATTGCCCCACCGGGTCGCGCAGGCTGAGCTGCCCGCGCTCCACCAGCATCATCGCCGCCACCGAGACGAACGGCTTGGTCATGGAGAAGGCACGGAACACCGCATCCTTGGTCATGGGCTTGGTCTTGGCGGCATCGAGAAAGCCGTGGGCCTCGAAATGCACGATCTTGCCGTCGTGGGCGATCAGCGTCACCGCGCCGGGAAGGGTGCCTTTGTCGATCTCCCGCTGGAGTGCGACGGGAATGCGCTTCAGCGCGTCCTGGGAAAAGCTGAGGTCGTCCGCTTGCGCGGACGCGGCGTGGAAGATGCCGAGCGCGAGAAGCGCCGGCACCAGGGGTCGCATGATGCTCCCTGCCATGGATTGTTTCTCCCGAGTGGTTTTAATCGTTTCAGGCCGAGGCGGGACTTGGCGGTCCCGGGCCTCGATCCGGCCCCGGTGCGGCCTTGCTGGCCGTGTGATGATCCGTGGCAGGCGCAGAATGCCGTTGCGGAATGTGGCTGTCGATAGGATCGCGGCGGGCTTAGGCGGTTCTTAACCGAGTTTCGGCATTGTGCGTCGATCCCGACCGCGCGAGACGATAGCCGAACCTGTGCCTGCTCCTTCCGCTCCCCAGGACCGCCGCTCCCCCTTCATCCGCCTTGCCGACCTGCTGGCGGGCACGGAGCCCGGCCGCGCGCCCTTGAGCGCGGCGGTGGGCGAGCCGCAGCATGCCATGCCGGATTTCGTCGGCCCGGTGCTCGCGGGCGCGCTGCCCGGCTTCGGCCGCTATCCCCGCGCCGAGGGCACGCCGGCGTTCCGCGCCGCTGCCGCCCAATGGCTCGGCCGGCGCTATGACCTCGCCCGGCCGGTGGATGCGGATCGCGAAATCCTGGTGCTGAACGGGTCGCGCGAGGGCCTGGTGTCCGCCGCCATCGTCGCCCGGCGGCTGACGGGGGATCGTGGCGGGCGGCCGGTGATGCTGCTGCCCAATCCCTTCTATGCCGCCTATGCCGCCGGTGCCGAGGCCGCCGGCTGCGAGGCCATTCCCTTGCCCACAACCCGCGCATCCGGCTGGCTGCCGGATCTCGACGCCCTCGACGACGCGCTGATGGCGCGGGCGGTGGCGGTGTTCATCGCCTCGCCGGCCAATCCGCAGGGCGCGATCGCCTCGCGCGCCTATCTGGAGCGGCTGCTGTCCATTACCCGCGCCCACGGCACCTATCTGTTCTCCGACGAATGCTATTCCGAGATTTATCTCGGCGCGGAAAAGCCCACCGGCATTCTGGAAGTGTGCGGCAGCGATTTTTCCGGCGTGGTGGCCTTCAACTCGCTGTCCAAGCGCTCGTCTTTGCCCGGCCTGCGCTGCGGCTTCTGCGCGGGGGATGCGGACTTCCAGAAGGCGTTTCTCGCCTTCCGCTGGGTGGCCGCGCCCCAGGTGCCGGAGCCGCTGCAGGCGGTGGGCATCGCCGCCTATGGCGATGAAGCCCACGTGGCGGCATCCCGCGCGCTCTACGTGCAGAAATTCGACCTCGCCGACCAGATGCTCGGCGGGCGCTTCGGCTATGCGCGGCCTGGCGGCGGTTTCTTCCTGTGGCTCGACGCCTCGGCGGCGGGCGGCGGGGAAGCGGCCACCCTGCGGCTGTGGAAGGAGCAGGGGCTGCGGGTCGTGCCCGGCGGCTATCTCGCCCGCCCGGACGCGACCGGAATCAATGCGGGCGACCCCTATGTCAGGGTCGCCCTGGTCCAGGATCTTGCCACGTGCGGGGAGGTGCTGGAGCGCCTCGTCGCCGGGCTGACGTGAGGGAGCTTCCGCGCATGGCCCCGGCTCGCCGTCGTCCCGCCCCCGCCATGGCCCTGCGCCATGGGCTCGGCATGGATTTCATTCCCGAGAGCGTGCGCGGCGCGATGCGCCGCCGCTCCAGCCAGATCTGCGGCGCGGCTCTGCTGGGCGCGAGCCTGTTCGCGCTCGTCTCCATGGTGACCTGGACCGCCACCGACCCGAGCCTCTCCAACGCCAGCGGCGCGCCGGTGAAGAACGTGCTCGGCCGGCCGGGCGCCATCCTCGCCGACCTGCTGATGCAGGGCCTAGGGCTGGCCAGCCTGTTCCTGGTGCTGCCGCTGGCCTATTGGGGATGGCGGCTGGTCACCTGCCGTCCGCTGCCGGGTGAGCAGGTGCGCGCGGGCGCGCTCACCCTTGGCGTGCTCGGCATGAGCGCATTGCTCGGGGCCCTGCCGACCTTCGGCGTCTGGCCCGTGCCCACTGGCCTCGGCGGGGTGATCGGCGATCTATTCCCGCGCCTGATCGCGGTATTCCGGGGCGGCTGGAGCGGCGGTTTCGAAACCGTGCTGATCGCTGCCGTGGGCGCCGTCTGCGGGTTTGGCGGGATGTATTTCGCCTGTCGGAGCGGCAAGCCCAAGCGGCGCCTCGCAGCGGGCGAAACCGCCGAGGACGACGACGAGGATGAGGCGTTCGAGGACGAGGATCGCGGCGCGCTCACCCTCGGCGCGCTGACCCACACTTTCCTGTCCGCCAAGGCGCGCCTGTTCGGCCGCCGCAAGGCCCGCACGGGCAATTCCGGTTCTGCCAAGGCCGCGCCGGCGCGTGCAGCGGCGCTCGGCGCGGCTTTCGCCCGCGAGATGTTCGCCTCCGAGCGCCGCACGGTGGATGACCAGGGCCGCGTCGAACCGCGCCTGCATGCCGGTCCCGCCCATGAGGCGCCCGCCCTCGGCGGCGTGCGCCGCACCGAGGGCGATGCGGACCCGGAAGAGGCCGCGATTCCGGCGGCGCCTCCCGCCCGCACCGCGTCGTCCCGGACCCGCCAGGGCGGCCGCGAGGGCCGCGCCGAGGGTCGCCGGCCCCATGCCTACCGGCTGCCGGATCTGCAATTGCTCGGCGCGCCGCCCCCCTCCAAGGGGCCGGCCATGAGCCCGGAGGCGCTCGCCGACACCGCCAAGCTGCTGGAGGGCACGTTGGACGATTTCGGCGTGCGCGGGGAAATCGGCCAGGTGCGTCCCGGCCCGGTGGTGACGCTGTACGAGCTGGAGCCGGCGCCGGGCATCAAATCCTCCCGCGTGATCGGCCTCGCCGACGATATCGCCCGGTCCATGAGCGCCATTTCCGCCCGCGTGGCGGTGGTGCCGGGGCGCAATGCCATCGGCATCGAGCTGCCCAACGCCAAGCGCGAGAAGGTGCTGCTGCGCGAACTTCTCGCCACCAAGGATTTCGGCGACAGCGGGCAGAAGCTCGCCATCGCGCTCGGCAAGACCATCGGCGGCGAGCCGGTGATCGTCGATCTCGCCCGCATGCCCCATCTGCTGGTGGCGGGCACCACCGGCTCGGGCAAGTCGGTCGCCATCAACACCATGATCCTTTCGCTGCTGTACCGGCTGAAGCCGGAGCAGTGCCGGCTCATCATGGTCGATCCCAAGATGCTGGAACTCTCCGTCTATGACGGCATCCCGCACCTGCTCGCCCCCGTGGTGACCGACCCCAAGAAGGCGGTGATCGCGCTCAAATGGGCGGTGCGCGAGATGGAGGACCGCTACAAGAAGATGTCCAAGCTCGGCGTGCGCAACATCGACGGCTTCAATGCCCGCGTCGCCGAAGCCGAGAAGAAGGGCGAGAGCATCGCCCGCACCGTGCAGACCGGCTTCGACCACGAGACCGGCGAAGCCATCTACGAGCGCGAGGAGATGGAGCTGGGGCCGCTGCCCTATATCGTCGTGATCGTCGACGAGATGGCGGACCTGATGCTGACCGCCGGAAAGGAGATCGAAGGCGCCATCCAGCGTCTCGCGCAGATGGCCCGTGCCGCCGGCATCCATCTGGTGATGGCCACCCAGCGCCCGTCGGTGGATGTCATCACCGGCACCATCAAGGCCAATTTCCCGACCCGCATCTCGTTCCAGGTGACCTCGAAGATCGACAGCCGCACCATTCTCGGCGAGATGGGCGCGGAGCAACTGCTCGGCCAGGGCGACATGCTCTACATGGCCGGCGGCGGCCGCATCAGCCGCGTGCACGGCCCGTTCGTCTCCGACGACGAGGTCGAGCGGGTGGTCAAGCATCTCAAAGCCCAGGGCGCGCCGGATTATCTCGAAGCCGTGACCGCCGACCTCGCCGAAGAGGGCGACGGCGAGGATGGCGCGGTGTTCGACAAGGGCGCGTTCGGCGAGGAGGGGGATCTCTATTCGCAGGCGGTGGCGGTGGTGCTGCGCGACAAGAAATGCTCCACCTCCTATATCCAGCGCCGGCTCCAGATCGGCTATAACAGGGCGGCGTCCCTGGTGGAGCGCATGGAGAAGGAAGGCGTCATCGGCGCCCCGAACCATGCCGGCAAGCGGGAAATCCTGCTTGCCGACGAAGCGGCGGAATAGTCTGGGGCGGCATTTGGAGTTGCCGCAGGGCCACAGGTTCGCCATAGGCAAGATTTAAGGGAAGTGTGACAGTGAAGATTCGTCCGCACGCCCCGTTCGCCCATCGAGACCCCCTGATGCCCCATCGCCGGCCTTCGCCCTTCGCCTTCGCCCTTGCCTTCGGCGTCGCGGCGCTTGCCGCCCTCGGGCAAAGCGGTGGCGCGGCCGCGCAGGGCGTGCTGCTGCCGCCCGGCGAAGTGCTGGGGCCCGGCGGCACGGCGTCGCAGCCCAGTCCCTCGCAGATCTTCGCGCCGCAGGTGGCGGTGCCCAAGCCGAGCGCCCCCGCGGTGCCGCAGGCCGCAGCGCCACAGGCCTCCGCCGCTCCGGTCAATGTGCCACTGCCCCAGCAGCGCCCCGCGAGCGCCAATGCCGCGCCGAGCGCGCCGCTGCAGCTCGCCCCGAACCAGAGCGCCGCCCGCTCCGGCGGCCCGCGCGCGCCGCAGGGTCCGGTCGCCGCACCCTCCCAGACCAATCTCGACCGCGCCGATCCCGCCACGGCGGACAAGATCAGCGCCTATTGGAACGCGGTGCAGAATCTCACCGGCACGTTCGTGCAGATCGATCCGGACGGCACCCGCAAGACCGGCGACATCTATATGCAGAAGCCCGGCCGGGTGCGGTTCGAATATGATGCGCCGGTACCCATCGAGCTGATCGCCAACGGCCAGTCGGTGGCGGTGCGCGATCGCAAGCTGAACACCCAGGACATCACGCCGCTCTCGCAGACGCCGCTGCGCTTCCTTTTGTCGGAACGCACGGACCTGGCCCGCGATCCGCATGTGAAGGGCGTCTATCAGGATGATCTCTACATCAGCGTGGTGATGGAAGAGACCGTGCCCATGGTCGGCACCTATCGCCTGCTGATCCTGTTCGACGCCAAGGACTACAGCCTGAAGCAGTGGATTGTGACTGATCCGCAGGGCTATGATACCTCTGTCGCGCTCTACAAGCTCGACTATACCCGTCGGCCGGACCCCAAGCTGTTCGTCATCAATTTCGACCGCATGCTTCAGTAGGGCCGGCGTTTCGCTCCCTTTTCCGCTTGCGGGGGGAGGGCCGGGAGGGGGACGGGCCGAGCGGCTCCTGCTGCCGCCCTTCGGCTCGTCGCCCTTGCCAGTGCGTATGCCGAGGGTCTAGGTCTCGCGCTCCCGCCGAAAGCCCGCCGAGCACTCCGTGTCCCTCACCGTCTGTACCTGGAACATCAATTCCATCCGCATCCGCCTCGACCTCGTGAAGGCCATGGTGGAGCTTTTGAAGCCCGACGTCCTGTGTCTGCAGGAGACCAAGTGCCAGGATGACAAGTTTCCGCTGGCCGCGGTGCGCGAGCTTGGCTTTCCCCATATCGCGCTCAACGGGCAGAAGGGCTGGCATGGGGTCGCGACCCTCTCGCGCCTGCCGTTCGAGGCCATCGAGCGGCAGGAATTCTGCGCCAAAGGCGACGCGCGGCACATCGCCGTGACGCTCGGCGCCTCCGCCGGGCTCTCGGCGCCGGTGACGGTGCATAATTTCTACGTGCCGGCGGGCGGCGACATTCCTGATCCCGAGCTGAACGAGAAATTCGCCCATAAGCTCGCCTTCCTCGACGAGCTGACCGCCTGGGAGCGTCTGCCCGAGCAGGTGAACGCCCGGGATGGCCATGCGGTGCTGGTGGGCGATCTCAACATCGCGCCGCTGGAAACCGACGTGTGGGGCCACAAGCAATTGCTCGGCGTGGTGAGCCATACCCCGGTGGAGGTGGAGCGATTGAACCGGCTTCAGGCCTCCGGCCCCTGGGTGGATGTCATGCGCCGCTTCGTGCCGCCGCAGGAGAAGCTGTTCACCTGGTGGAGCTATCGCTCGCCCGACTGGACGGTGAACGATCGCGGCCGGCGCCTCGACCATGTCTGGACCAGCCCGGGCCTTGCGCCTCAAGCGCGCGCGATGACCGTGCTGCGGGAGGCGCGCAACTGGGAGCGACCTTCGGACCATGTGCCGGTGGCGGTGACATTCGACGTCTGAGGCCTGTTTTCCTCACCTCTCCCCGCCGGGGAGAGGTCGACCGCGCAGCGGACGGGTGAGGGGGCGCGGTGAGAATGCTTTGGCCCCTCACCCTAACCCTCTCCCCGTGGGGGAGAGGGGAAGCAAAGTTCATGCGGCAAAGCTTTTTCCCAATCGAAAGTCTCACCGCATTCGCACATGCCTCACCTCTCCCCGTGGGGGAGAGGGGGGAACGGTCGGCGGCGGGCTCGCGCCAGAATTCGGCCGCGCCTGGGGGCAGGGATTGCAGCACCGCGTCGAGGGCGTCGGGATCGGTGGCGCGGCGCAGCGCGGCAGCAACGTCGGCGATGCAGGTCTCAGGCGCGAAATTGTGGTGTTGGCGCAAGCCCTGAACCTCGCGCGTCAGGCTGGCGCGCTCGCCAAAGGCCAAGGGGGCGAGCCCGAGGTCCCAATCCGAAACAAAGATCGCCCGCAGCACCGGCGGGAGCACCTGGGCGAAGCGGATCGCCTCGGCCGGGGAGAGGCGCGCGCGGAAGGTGCGCAACACCCCCTCCACCATGGTGTAGGTCTGGTTGCGCGTCGTCAGGCCCGACGTGTCGCGCGCATCGGCGAGGAAGCGCTCGAAATCCTCGCTCGCGTGCTGCAGCTCCATGGGAATCGGCACGTGGCGATGCCAGCTTTACCGTCGCCGGACCGGCGGGCGGAGGGGCGGCTCCAGCTTTTCCCGGCGCAGCGTATCGAGGGCGCCCAAAGTCGCTTCCAGCCGGCTGGCGAACAGGGCGCGCAACTGCACCGCCGCGTCGGGAAAACCTTCCAGCACCCGAAGAAACGTCGCGCGGGGAATGCGCAGCAGGGTCGAGGCTTCGAGCGCCAAAGCGGTTGCGGGGCGCGGCAGGGCGATCACCAAAGCGCTTTCGCCCACTAAAGCTCCGGGCAGCACCTCGCACAGCACCCGGCGCCGCGCGCCCTTCTCCTCCACCATCTCCAGGCGACCGGAGATCAGGACATAGCCGGCATCCGCCGTATCGCCTTCCCGAAACAGGACATCGCCGGCCGAGAGACGCAGCGCGTCGGCGCTGATGGCCAGCGTGCGCAGGGCATCCGGCGTGAGCATGTCGAAGGTCGGGACGTCCTGCAGCAAGGCGACGTCCTGTTCGAGGCTCACGGGCGGCTCCCTGCGTCGGTCATGCTTCAGGGCACCAGCTTGTAGCCGCCGGCCTGGGTGGCGAGCAGGGTGGGGGCGGAGGGGTCGGGTTCGATTTTCTGCCGCAGGCGGTAGATGTGGGTTTCCAGCGTGTGGGTGGTGACGCCGGAATTATAGCCCCACACCTCCTGAAGCAGCGTCTCGCGCGCCACCGGAGATTTTCCCGCGCGATAGAGATAGCGCAGGATGGCGGTTTCCTTCTCCGTGAGGCGGATCTTGGAGCCGCGATCGGTCACCAGCATCTTCGCACCGGGGCGGAAGCTGTAGGGGCCGATGGCGAACACCGCGTCCTCGCTCGCCTCGTGGCTGCGCATCTGGGCGCGCAGGCGGGCCAGCAGCACCGCGAAGCGGAACGGCTTGGCGATATAGTCGTTGGCGCCAGCCTCAAGGCCGAGAATGGTATCGCTGTCCGTATCATGCCCGGTGAGCATGATGACGGGCGCCTTGAAGCCGTTCTTGCGCATCTGGCGCACGGCATCACGGCCATCCATGTCGGGCAGGCCCACGTCCATGATGACAAGGTCGATCGCGCCGTTGCGGGCAGCATCGATCGCCCCCTGGGCGGTCTCCGCCGGCACGGGTTCGAATTCATCCTGAAGCGCAAGCTGCTCGATCAGGGCTTCGCGCAGTTCCGGGTCGTCCTCGACCACCAGGATCTTCCACGCATTGGCCATAAAAACCTCCGTTACCCTTGCGGGAACGCGAATCGCGCAAGTACATCATGCTGCGGCGATCCTGCAAATTTACCCGCGAAAGAATGTTGCAAACTGGTATAGTGGTGGGGTTTATTCGTGCAAGTTCCTGTGGGGATCGAAAAAATCCACGTTCGCCGCCTGCCTGGAACACCCCACCGGGGCATTCTCACGCTGGCGGGCTTGGCGATTCCCGTTGCCCTCGGGCGGGCCGGCATCGGCTTCGACAAGCGCGAGGGCGATGGGCGCACCCCGGCCGGCCGCTGGCGTATCGAGCGCGTGCTCTATCGCCCGGACCGGCGTCCGCGCCCCATGACTCTCCTGCCTGCCAAGCCGATCGCCCCGACCGACGGCTGGTGTGACGATCCGCAGGACCGCCGCTACAATCGCCCCGTGCACCTCCCGATTTCCGTGTCCCACGAACGCATGGCGCGGGACGATGCGCTCTATGACCTTGTGCTGGTGCTCGACCACAATACACGTCCGCGTGTGAAGGGCCGCGGATCAGCGGTTTTCATCCATGCGGCCCGCCCCGGCTTCCTGCCGACCGAGGGGTGCGTGGCCCTGCGTCCGGCGGACCTGCGCCGCCTCGCCGCGCGATTGAAACCCAACGCGCGCCTGATCATCAGCTAGGGAACACGGATCATGCCTGTGGATATTCCCGCTCCGCACGGAATTGCGGTCCGTGCGGATTTCGAGTCCGCCCTGCGGGCCCAGGGCGAGCCGGTGCGCTTTTCCGGCTGGGACTTTGCCGGCGCGGACCTGCGCGGGCTCGAACTCGGCGGATGCGAATTCGCGCGCTGTAAGGGCGGGCGGGTGAATTTTTCCGCCGCCGACCTGACCGAAGCGCGCTTTTCCGGCTGCGACCTCAACAATGCCGTGTGCCGTGGCACCGGTCTTTCGGCCACGATGTTCACGGACTGCAAGATGACCGGGGTGCAGATTGTCGATGCGCGCACGCTCGGCCTGTCCTTCGAACGCTGCCTTCTCATCAGCGCGGCGCTGCACGGGCTGTCGTTCCGGCGCGCGAGCCTCGACCAGCTCGACTTCGCCGGAGCCGATCTCACCGAAGCCGATTTTCGCGACGCGGTGTTCCAGGGCTGCAATCTGCGCGATGCCAATGTCACGGACGCGCGCTTCCAGGGGGCGGACCTGCGGGGCGCGGACCTTGGCGGCCTGCGCCTCGGCGATGCCGGGCGCTTCAAGGGTGCGGTGATTTCCAAGCAGCAGGCGGCCGCGCTGCTTGCCGGGCTCGGGCTGAAGGTGGTCTGAGACCCTTGCGCGCAGCGTGGCGGCGCAGCTTTTGTTTGTAGAGATTCCAGTGTTATGAAAAGGCAACGCGAGCGGTCTCGTCCCAATTGTCGGTGCCCTTGCGTCGCCCCGCGCCGGTGCGTGCGCCATCTGGAATGATCTCAGGCCAAATGACTGCATCTCCTCACACGCGCCCCGTCTCGGTCGGGTTGTTCGTCACCTGCCTGGTCGACACCATCCGTCCCTCCGTGGGCTTTGCCGCCGCGAAGCTGATCGCGGATGCGGGCTGCGAGGTCAGCGTTCCGCGCCAGACCTGCTGCGGTCAGCCGGCGTTCAATTCCGGCGACCGCGTCACCACCCGCGCCCTGGCCGAACAGATGGTCGCGGCGTTCGAGACCTTCGATTACGTGGTGGTGCCGTCCGGGTCCTGCGCCGGGATGATCAAGACCCATTATCCCGAGCTGTTCGTCGGCGAGCCGGACTGGATGCCGCGCATCGCGCGCTTCTGCGACAAGGTGTACGAGCTGGTCTCGTTCCTCGTGGACGTGCGCGGCATGACACGGGTCGATGCCGCTTATGACGGGACGGTCACCTATCACGACAGTTGCTCGGGCCTGCGGGAACTGGGCATCCAGGCCCAGCCGCGCACGCTTCTCGCCTCGGTCGAGGGGCTGGAGCTGGCGGAGATGGCCGATGCCGACGTGTGCTGCGGCTTCGGCGGCACCTTCTGCGTGAAATATCCCGACATCTCCAACGCGATCGTCGAGAAGAAGGCGGCGAATATCGTCGCCAGCCACGCCGATACGCTGCTGGCGGGCGATCTCGGCTGCCTGATGAACATGGCCGGCAAGCTCCAGCGCATGGGCCACGACATCAAGGTGCGCCACGTGGCGGAAGTGCTGGCCGGGCAGGGCGGCGAACCCGCCATCGGCGAGCCGGCGCGCCAGCAAACCGCGGGCAAGCAAACCGCGGGCAAGGAACCCGCGCGCAAGCAAGGGGCAGGGGCATGAGCGTCCAGATCACCTCGCCGCAGTTCAAGGCCAATGCCCGCGAAGCGCTGGCGGACCCGGTGCTGCAGCAGACGCTCTCCAAGGTGGGCCTGGGCTTCATCGGCAAGCGCGCGGCGGCGGCGGCCAATCTGCCTGAGTTCGAGGCGCTGCGCGACAGCGCGCGCGACATCAAGAACCATACCCTGGCCCATCTCGACCTCTATCTGGAGCGCTACGAGCAGCAGGTGATCGCGGCCGGCGGCCAGGTGCATTTCGCCGTGGATGCCGCCGAGGCGCGCGACATCGTCACCCGCATCTGCCGCGATTTGGACGCGAAGACGGTCACCAAGGGCAAGAGCATGATCTCCGAAGAGATCGGCCTCAACGACCATCTGGAAGCCAACGGCATCGCGCCGGTGGAGACCGACCTCGGCGAATATCTGATCCAGATCCGCGGCGAGGCGCCCTCCCACATCATCGCGCCCGCGATCCATCTCAGCAAGGCGCAGGTGGAGGAGGACTTCCGCCGCGTCCATGCCCATCTGCCGCCCGAGCGCAACCTCTCCGAGCCGACCGCGCTGCTGGCCGAGGCGCGGGGCGAACTGCGCCAGAAGTTCCTGGTGGCGGACGTCGGCATCACCGGCGCCAATTTCCTGGTGGCGGAGACCGGCACCTCCATCATCGTCACCAACGAGGGCAACGGCGACCTTACCCAGACCTTGCCGAAGGCGCACATCGTGCTGGCCTCGCTGGAAAAGCTGGTGCCGACCCTGGAGGACGCGAGCCAGATCCTGCGCGTGCTGGCGCGCTCCGCGACCGGGCAGGATATGAGCGTCTACACCACCTTTTCCACCGGCCCGCACCGCCCAGGCGATGTCGACGGGCCGGGCGACTATCACGTGGTGATCCTCGACAACGGCCGCTCCGGCATGCTGGCGGGCCAGTTCCGAGAGATGCTGCGGTGCATCCGCTGCGGCGCCTGCATGAACCATTGCCCGGTCTATCACGCGGTCGGCGGCCATGCGTACGGCTGGGTTTATCCCGGCCCCATGGGCGCGGTGCTGACCCCGGCGCTGATCGGCATCGAGAAGGGCGCCAACCTGCCCAACGCCTCCACCTTCTGCGGGCGATGCGAGGCCGTGTGCCCGGTGCGCATCCCGCTGCCGAAGCTGATGCGGCATTGGCGCGAGAAGGAGTTCGAGCGCCACCTCACCCCGGCGCCGCAGCGCTATGGACTGGCCGTCTGGGCGTTCTTCGCCCGGCGCGGCTGGCTCTACCGGCCGGCGACGCGGCTCGCCATGTGGGGCCTGTCCCTGCTCGGAAAGGCGAAGGGGCGCTTCGCTTCCCTGCCGCTGGCGGGCGGCTGGACCAAATATCGCGATTTCCCCACCCCCGAGGGGGACACGTTCCAGGCCCAATGGCAGGCGCGCCAGCAGGCGCAGGCCAGCCGCGCTGCGGGAGGCGGACGCTGATGACTTCCTCCCGCGACATCGTCTTCGCCTCGGTGCGGCGCGCGCTCGGCGCCACCGGCAAGGAAGCGCCTCGCCGGCAGGAGGTGGCCGACCGCATCGCCGGCCATCCGCGCGGCATCGTTCCCGCCCGCGCCGACCTGCCGCCGGCGGAGCGGCTGGACCTGTTCAAGGCGATGGTGGTCGCCGCCGCCGCCACGCTCGACCATCTGCCGAGCGCTGCCGACGTGCCGGCCGCGATCGCCACGTATCTGCGCGAACGCAATCTGCCGCCCACCATCCTGCGCGGCGCCGACCCGCGCCTCGCCGGCCTGCCGTGGGGCAGCGCGCCCAATCTCGACGTGTGGATCGGCCCCTCTGACGGGCGCCAGCTCGCCGGCCTTTCGCACGCCTTCGCCGGCATCGCCGAATCGGGCACGGTGGTGATGCTCTCCGGGCCGGACAATCCGAGCACGCTCAATTTGCTGCCGGACCACCATCTGGTGGTGGTGGATGCGCGCGACGTGGCGGGCGATTACGAGACCGTGTGGGACCGCATCCGGTGGACTTATGGACCCGGGGTTCTGCCGCGCACGGTCAATTGGATCACCGGCCCCTCGCGCTCGGCGGACATCGAGCAGACCTTGCTGCTCGGCGCCCACGGGCCGCGCAGCCTGCATGTGCTGCTTGTCGGTCCGTCACTTTGACAGCGCCCCGGAGCTTGGTCCAAACCTATCGCGAGGGCGCCGCGACGGGCGGGTGACCAAAGGGAATATGTGCGAAATGCAGGTGCCAGCCTCGGATTGCGACTATCCCTCCGGCCCTCGCTGGTGGCTCGCACTTCTCGCCTGCGTCGTCGTGGTCATGGGGGCGAAGCTCAGCCTGATCTGGCTGTACGGCAGCTCGGTGCCCTATTGGGACCAGTGGAATGCGGAAGGCGCATTGCTGTACAAGCCCTATCTTGAGGGCCACGTTCCGCTCGCCAACCTGATCGCGCTCCATAACGAGCACCGCGTGCTGATGACGCGGCTGCTGGATCTCCTCCTGCTGGAAGCCTCGGGCCGCTGGGACCCGATCCTGCAGATGTGCGTGAACGCCGCCATCCACACCGCCTGCGGCGTGGTGGTGATCGTGCTGCTGCGCCGCATGGTGAGCGCGAGCGCCACCATCGCGCTCACGGCCTTCGTCGCCCTTCTCCTGGCGGTCCCGTTCGGCTGGGAGAACACGCTGGCGGGGTTCCAGTCCTCCTTCTACCTGGCGCTGCTGTTTTCCGTCCTGAGCCTGTGGCTGCTGGCGACGGCCGAGGCGTTCGACGTGCGCTGGTTCTTCGGCGCGCTGTTCTCGCTGATCGCGTTCTTTTCTGTGGGCGCGGGCGCCTGCACGCCGATCGTGGCCGGCGTGATGGTGGCGGCACAGGCGGCGGTCGGCCGCCGGCGGGGCTGGCGCGAATGGGCCGGGATCGGCGTGCTGTTCGTGTTCGGCGCGGTGCTGTTGGCGCTGGTGCCATCGCTGCCGCAACATGCCTCGTTGAAGGCGCAGTCGCTGCTGCAATTCCTCGAGGCCCTGCAGAGCGTTGCGAGCTGGCCGCTGCCGCCGAGCCCGATCACCCCGTTGCTGCTCTATGCCCCGCTGATTTGGCTGACCGTGCGCGTGCTGATGGAGAAGCGTCCGATCAGCGATCCCGCATGGCTGTGCATCGGCATCGGCGGCTGGGTCGCGATGCAGGGGCTTTCTCTGGCCTATGGTCGCGCCCAAGGGGTGGGCGCCTCGCGCTACCTGGACATGACGTCGGTAGGTCTGATGGCCAATTTCGTCGCGATCGCCGCCTTGCTCAGGGATCGCGCGCTGACCCTGCCGCGCCGCGCCCCCGGCCTTGGCTTTGCCGCCGCGTGGCTCGTGATCGTCGCCCTCGGCCTCGGCCACATCGCGCTTACCGTCGTGCCCACGGATGTGATCACCCGCGGGCAGCAGGGAAAGATGCAGGCCGATAACGTGCGGCAGTTTCTCGGCACCGGCGATTTCTCCGCGCTGGCGAACAAGCCGTTCCTGCAGGTGCCGTACCCGGACGCCGAGCGGCTGAGGCAGTTTCTGATGACGATCGAGATCCGCGGCATCCTGCCGGAGGATATCCTGGACGAGCCGGCGACCCATGCCGCCATGCGGGCCCGGCTCAGCTCCAGCGGCATGTTTGCCGGGGCCTTCTGGACCTTGCGCACCTGGGCCCCGTTCCTCGGGCCCTATATCGCGTTCGCCGGAATCGCGCTTTATTTCCTGGCGGGCCTGTCGGGCCCCCTGGTCGCGGCACCGCGCCTGCGCGAGGAAGAGGCGGCCTCGCCGATGTCCCCGGACGCCGCTCCCCTCGCCCCCTGACCC
The DNA here is from genome assembly GCF_043195195.1 of Roseixanthobacter psychrophilus. Lineage (NCBI taxonomy): Bacteria > Pseudomonadati > Pseudomonadota > Alphaproteobacteria > Hyphomicrobiales > Xanthobacteraceae > Roseixanthobacter > Roseixanthobacter psychrophilus. The sequence continues at coordinate 251,133 of NZ_JBAFWT010000001.1, read as the reverse complement.
GGTGCGGCGCAACAAAAAGCGGCGCGGCGCGGGTGGCACTGATGCAATCAGGCAACGGATGTGTGGAAACCGCCTCAATCGTGACGAAATTGTGCAGCGTGGAGCGCGCATCTCCGTTGCCCGAGATGCGATTGTTCGGCAGAACACGATAGAAACATGACGGTGAACCCATGACGTCTCGCCTGCGGATTGTCCTGTCGCTGCTCGCGGCGTTCTGCGTGCTTGTCCCCTCCGCGCTGATGCCGGCCCAGGCCCAGAGCCCCAATGTCCGGGTCTATCTCATGCGCGGGCTCGCCAATGTCTTTTCCCAAGGCATGGACGATCTGGCGGGGAAGCTGCGGGCCAAGGGGATCGACGCGACGGTCTATGAATATGGCCAGTGGCCCCAGCTTGCCGATGATGCGGTCGCCTGGTCCAAGGCGCACCGCCGGGCCCCGGTGGTGGTGGTCGGCCATTCGCTCGGCGCCGACGCGGCCATCGAGATGGCGGAGCGCATGACCGCCCTCGGCCTGCCGCCGCGCCTGGTGGTGACCTTCGATCCCGTGGGCGTGACCTCGGTGTCCAACACCGGCGGCCGCTTCATCAATTACTTCCAGAACAACAACGGCTTCGGCAAGAGCCTCGCGATCGGCCCGGGCTTCAAGGGGCAGCTGATCAATCGCAATCTCGACAATGCCGCCACGCTCGATCATTTCAACATCGAGAAGTCGCCAATGCTGCATGCCGAGGTGATCAAGATGGTGCAAGGGCTGGCGGTGCGCCCCAAGCCCAAGCCGGTGGCGCCGCGCGAGCCCGCGCCGAGCGCCGTCCCCGCGCCCTCCATGGCCGCGCCCGCGAATTCGGACCGGGCGGAAGCGGCAGTGGCGACGGCGCCGCAGGTGGCCCGCTAAGGCTCGTCGGAGACGGCCCCCAAGACGCATGATCTGGTCGGCTTGCGATGCAAGCGGATCGACGCGTGCTCTAAAACCCGAGGGCGCGGATCGCGGCGCCGACCAGCACCGCCGCGAGCACCGCGTAGAAATCGTTCTTGGTGCGCCAGGTCACGAGGAAGGCGACGGCGAGCCCTGCGGCCATGGCCTTGTCGCCATGCACCGCGGCCGGCGCGACGATCGCCACCAGCACCGCGCCGGGCAGCGAATCGAGGATGCGGCGCACCCGCGGCGTCACCGGCACCAGCCGCATCAGGAAGAAGCCGGCGGTGCGGTTGAAGATGGTGGCGCCGGCCATCACGCAGATGGCCAGCACCGTGCCGGGATCGAGCGCGCTATTCATCGGTGAAGCCACCGGCGACCGCGCCCGCCACGGCGCCCATGACGATGAACCACCAGCCCGGCACCAGATAGGACGCGCCCACCGACACCACGGCCGCGACCCCCCAGCCGACGGCCTCGCGCCGGCCCTTCCAGTTCGGCACCAGCATGGCGATGAAGAAGGCGGGGACCACCAGATCGATGGCGAACGCCTTGGGATCGGGAATGCCGCCGCCGATCACCTGTCCCGCCACGGTCGAAACCACCCAGACGATCCAGGTGAGCAGGCCGGAGCCGACGAAGAAGCCAGCATCATTGCCTCCATGGGCATGGTAGCGCATGGCGGCCGCCCAATTATTGTCGGCCAGGAACAGCAGCGATCCATAGGCCTGCCATCCCGGAAGCCGTCCGAGCCAGGGACGCATGGAGGCGGCCATCAGGAAATGGCGCATGTTCACGGTGAAGGTGAGCAGAGCGAGCGCTAGCAGGCTCGCCGGGGTCCAGCTCTGGGTCCAGCCTTCGAGCGCCACCATCTGGGCGAGGCCGGCGAACACGAGGCCGCTGGAAAGGGCGGCTTCCGCGGCCGAAAACCCTTTCTGCGCCGCCGCCGCGCCGAAGGCGGCGCCGAACACGGCGATTCCCGGCATCAGCGGCCACATGGCCTTCATGCCGAGGCGCACGCCGGCCGACGTGATGCGGACCGGGGCGGGGCGGGGCTCAGTCATGAATCGCGGCGGGGCAGGGCATGGAACTTTTATGCCCAACGCTGCGAGAGGTACCAACCCGTTTTCGACATGCGCGCTGCGTCAGCTATGCGTGCGCTTGCCGCGCGCGTCCCGATGCCGTGCTCAGGCCGCGCGCGTGGGCGCCAGAACCTCCTCCAGCCCCTCGTCCCAGGGCGGCACCGAGCCGTAGAGCGCGGCGAGATGGTCGATGAACACCCGCACCTTCTGCGGCAGGAAGCGGCGGCTGGGATAGACCGCGAACACGCCGACGCGATGGGAGGCGTGGAAATACGGCAGCACCACCTGAAGCGCGCCGTTGCGCAATTCCGGGCCCACATCCCAGGTGGAGCGCAGCGCGATGCCCACCCCGGCCAGAACCGCCTCGCGCACCACTTCGTTGGAATTGGTGCGCAGCGGGGAATGGACGCGCTGCGTCACCGGCCCGTCCGGTCCCTCCAGCCGCCAGGGGTCCTGCCCGTGGGTGGCGAGCAGCGTGTGGCCGTTGAGATCGGCGAAGCTTTCCGGCACGCCGGCATGGGCAAGATAGGCCGGGCTCGCGCAGAGCACCCGGTGGACCGGGGCGAGGCGACGGGCGACGAGGCTGGAATCGTTGAGGTCGGCGATGCGCACCGCAAGGTCGAAGCCCTCGCCGACGATGTCGACGAACGCGTCGGACAATTCAAGATCGATGGTGAGGTCGGGATTGGCGTTGAGCAGCGGGCCGAGATGGGGCGCGATGTGCAGGCGGCCGAACGAGGTGGGCGCCGACACCCGCAGCAGCCCGCGCGCCTCGGTGGAGCGGCGCGACAATTGGGTCTCCGCTTCCTCGATGGAGGCAAGGATTGCCACCACCCGCTCATAGAAGCCTTGGCCGGCCTCGGTGAGCGTGACCTTGCGGGTGGTGCGCTGGAACAGGCGGGCGCCGAGCCGATCCTCCAGCCGCTGGACCCGCTTGGAGACCACGGGCGGGGAAAGGCCCAGCTCCCGCCCGGCGGCGGAGAGGCTTCCGGCCGTGACGATGCGGGCGAAAATCTCCAGATCCCCGAGATTGCCGATCATGGGCCGGGTATCGGCCGTGGGGCGGCGTTGCGCGGTGGGGCGGGCGGTGGCGCGGCGTATTGTTTCCATCTGCTTTTTTGATTTTAGCCGTAGCGGAAATAATCCGCGACCGCTTTTCGCTGCGAACCCATTATACTTATAAAAAAAGGAAACGGTTCAAGGATGCCGCAATGACGAGCCTCAGGCTTCCGGCAGCGGACGAGACGACCCTCGCCAACCGCGAGAAGATCATCGCCGATCTGCGTGTGATCGTGCCCGGCGAAGGCGTGATCGCGCACGAGAAAGAAATGCGCCCCTACGAATCCGACGGGGTGACCGCCTATAAGCAATTGCCGCTGGTGGTGGTGCTTCCGAGCACCACCGAGCAGGTGGCGCGCGTGCTGAAATATTGCCACGACAACAATGTCCGCGTGGTGCCGCGCGGGGCGGGAACCTCGCTGTCCGGCGGTGCCCTGCCGCTGCAGGACGGCGTGCTGCTCGCCATGGGCAAGTTCAACAAGGTGCTGGACATCGATTTCGCCAACCGCTGCGCCGTGGTGCAGCCGGGCGTGACCAATCTCGGCATCACCCGCGCGGTGGAGCATGAGGGCTTCTATTATGCCCCCGATCCCTCCTCGCAGATCGCCTGCACCATCGGCGGCAATGTGGGCGAGAATTCCGGCGGCGTGCACTGCCTGAAATACGGGCTGACCACCAATAACGTGCTGGGCGTGGAACTGGTGCTGATCACCGGCGAGATCGTGCGGCTCGGCGGCAAGCATCTCGATCCCGGCGCGCTGGACCTGCTCGGGGTGATCGTCGGTTCCGAGGGATTGCTCGGGGTGGTCACGGAAGTCACGGTGCGCCTGTTGAAGAAGCCGGAGACCGCCCGCGCGGTGCTGGTGGGCTTTCCAACGTCCGAGGATGCGGGGGAATGCGTGGCGCGCATCATCAGCGCCGGCATCATTCCCGGCGGCATCGAGATGATGGACCGCGACGCCATCGCCGCCGCCGAGGCGTTCGTGAACGTGGGCTATCCGCTCGACGTCGAAGCGCTGCTGATCGTCGAGCTGGACGGGCCGGAAGCCGAATGCGCCCATCTGCTGGGGGAGGTGACGGCGATCGCCAAGGGCTGCAACGCCTCCACCTTGCGGGTGTCGCAGACCGAGGAGGAGCGGCTCGGCTTCTGGGCCGGCCGCAAGGCCGCCTTCCCGGCGGTGGGGCGCCTCTCGCCCGATTATCTCTGCATGGACGGCACCATCCCGCGCAAGCAATTGCCTTTGGTGCTGGCGCGCATGCGGGAGATGTCGGCCCAATACGGCTTGCGGGTGGCCAATGTGTTCCACGCCGGCGACGGCAATCTGCATCCGCTCATTCTCTATGATGCGAACAAGCCGGGGGAACTGGACGCGGCGGAATCCTTCGGGTCCGACATCCTGCGCCTGTGCGTGGAGGTGGGCGGCGTGCTCACCGGCGAGCATGGCGTGGGCGTGGAAAAGCGCGACCTGATGCCCACCATGTTCAATGAGGTGGACCTTGCCCATCAGCAGCGGCTGAAATGCGCCTTCGACGACCAGAACCTGCTCAATCCCGGCAAGGTGTTCCCGACGCTCCAGCGCTGCGCCGAACTCGGCCGCATGCATGTGAGCGGTGGCCAGGTGCCGTTTCCCGACATTCCTCGTTTCTGAGCGGCCGTCACGGCCAGGAAGTCCCATGTCCGATATCGTGAAAGTCCAGGACGAGGCGGAGATCGCCGAAGCCGTCACCATGGCGCTTGCCGCAGGCAAGACGCTGGAGGTGGTGGGCCACGGCTCCAAGCGCGGCCTCGGCCGGGCAAGCCAGACCGACCGCACCCTCGACGTCTCGGCCGTGCAGGGCGTCACCCTCTATGAGCCGGGGGAACTGGTGCTCTCCGCCCGCGCCGGCACGCCGATTGCGCAGATCGAGGCGCTGCTCGCCGAGAACGGGCAGATGATGGCGTTCGAGCCCATGGATTACGGCCCGCTGCTGGGGGGACCCTCCGGCGCAGGCAGCATCGGCGGCGTGTTCGCCTGCAATCTGTCGGGTCCGCGGCGCATCAGCCACGGCGCGGCGCGCGACCATGCGCTCGGCGCGCGGGCCATCTCCGGGCGGGGGGAAGTGTTCAAGTCCGGCGGGCGGGTGGTGAAGAATGTCACCGGCTACGACCTGCCGCGCCTGCTGGCGGGGTCCTACGGCACCCTCGGCGTGCTCAGCGAGGTGACGCTGAAGGTGATTCCGCGCCCGCCCACGCAGGAAACCCTCGTCGTGTTCGCCTTGGACGCGGATTCGAGCGCGCGCGCCATGAGCGCGGCCATGGGCTCGTCCTGCGAGGTTTCCGCCGCCGCCACCCTTCCTGCGGCCCTCGCACCCCGCCTGCCGCAGCTTGAAACCGACCGTTCCGTGGTGGCTCTGCGCCTGGAAGGGTTCGAACCCTCGGTGAAGGCGCGCCGCGCGATGCTGATCCGCGTGCTGATGCCGTTCGGCGGGGTCGAGGTGCTCGAGGCGGAAGCGTCTGCCGCGCTATGGGCCGGCGTGCGCGACGTGCTGCCGTTCGCGGGCACGCGGGAACGGGCGGTCTGGCGCATTTCCACCCCGCCCATGGCCGGGCCGCATCTTGCGGCCCAATTGGCGCGGGATCTCGACGCAGAGGCCTTCTGCGACTGGGCCGGTGGGCTGGTGTGGGTGCAGATGCCCGATGCCCGGCCCCAGGCCGAGGCGGTGCGCGCCCATCTTGCGCCCCACGGCGGCCACGCGACCCTGGTGCGCGCGGACCCGGCGCAGCGCGCCGGCGCCGTGTTCCAGCCGCTCGAACCCGCCCACGCGGCCTTGAGCCAGCGGGTGAAGGCGAGCTTCGATCCCAAGGGCCTGCTCAACCCCGGCCGCATGTATGCGGGGGCGTGAGATGCATCCCATCTCGATGAACGGCTTCTGTCCTTCCCATAGCGCGGGCGATCGCTGACCCATGCAAACCAATTTTTCCCTCGCGCAGCTGGCCGATCCGCACATCGTCGAGGCGGACAAGATCCTGCGGGCCTGCGTCCATTGCGGCTTCTGCACCGCCACGTGCCCCACCTATGTGCTGCTGGGCGATGAGCTCGATAGTCCGCGCGGGCGCATCTACCTCATCAAGGACATGCTGGAGAACGCGCGCCCGGCCACCGAGGAAGTGGTCAAGCATGTGGACCGCTGCCTGTCCTGCCTCTCCTGCATGACCACCTGCCCCTCCGGCGTGCATTACATGCATCTGGTGGACCATGCCCGTGACCATATCGAGAAGACCTACAAGCGCCCGCTCTTCGACCGGCTGAACCGGGCCCTGCTGGCGGCGGTGCTGCCCTATCGCAACCGCTTCCGCTTCGCGCTCGTGGGGGCGGCGATCGCCAAGCCGCTGGCGCCCTTGTTCGATGCGATCAAGCCGCTGCGCCCGCTGGCGGCGATGCTGCGCCTCGCGCCCGGCCTGCCGCACGGCCCCTCGCACAGCGAAATGCCCGGCGTATTCCCCGCCGAAGGCGTGCGCCATGCGCGCGTGGCGCTGCTCGGCGGCTGCGCCCAGCCGGTGCTGCGGCCGGAGATCGACGAGGCCGCCATGCGGCTGCTCAATCGCTTCGGCGTCGAGGTGGTGCGGGTGAAGGGCGAGGGATGCTGCGGCTCGCTGGTGCATCACATGGGCCGCGAGGAGCAGGCGCTGGCGCTGGCCCGCGCCAATGTGGACGCCTGGACCGCCGAGATCGAAGGCGGCGGGCTCGACGCCATATTGATGACCGTGTCCGGCTGCGGCACCACCATCAAGGATTACGGCTACATGCTGCGCCTCGACCCCGCCTATGCTGAAAAGGCGGCGAAGGTCTCGGCGCTGGCCATGGACATTTCCCAATTCGCCGCGACGCTGCATCTGCCGGCGGCGCAAATGCCCATGGATCACCGCGTGGCCTATCACGCCGCCTGCTCGCTCCAGCACGGGCAGAACATCAAGGGGCCGCCGGTGCAGATGCTGCGCCATGTCGGCTTTGAGGTGGCGGAGCCGTTCGAGAGCCATATCTGCTGCGGGTCGGCGGGCACCTACAACATGCTGCAGAGCGAACTTGCCGGCCAATTGCGCGATCGCAAGGTGGCCAATCTGGAGACACTGGTGCCGCAGATCATCGCCACCGGCAATATCGGCTGCATGACGCAGATCGGCAGCGGAACGGACATTCCCGTGGTCCACACCGTGGAACTGCTGGACTGGGCGACCGGCGGCCCGGTGCCGCTTCCCCTCGCCCGGGCCGGCATCGGCGCCAAGGCGGCGTGAGTAAGCCGGCGCGTCGTCCGTCACTGTTGCCCTCCGTGCGAAGCACTGTTGCTCGCGCGGCCCTTAGACTTCCGTATCCGGCGGCATAGGTCTGTGGCGCGCGATGGGGTAAACCCCCGGTGCGCCGCTCCGAACCGCTCCGGCCGAGAGAGACCTTATGTCGCCCATGTTCGACCTCTCCCTCTATCTCGTCACCGATGCCCGGCAGACCGCGGCGCGCGGGCTGCTCGCCACCGTCAAACAGGCGGTGCAAGGCGGTGTCACCATCGTTCAATTGCGCGATCCCGAGGCCAAGGGGCGGGCACTGGTGGAACAGGCGCGCGCGCTGAAGGCGCTGCTGTCGCCCCACGGCATTCCCCTCATCATCAACGACCGGGTGGACGTGGCGCTGGCCGCCGATGCCGACGGCGTGCATCTCGGCCAGGACGACATCGACCCCGCCGCCGCGCGCGGCGTGCTCGGGCCCGGGCGCATCCTCGGCCTGTCCGTGGGCTCGCCCGAGGAACTCGCCGCCTCCGATCTCTCGGGGGTGGATTATGTCGGCGTCGGCCCGGTGAACGCCACCGGCACCAAGGGCGATGCCGGCGGGGCGATCGGCATCGCGGGGCTCGCCGCGCTGCGCAAGCGCATCTCTTTGCCGCTGGTGGGCATCGGCGGTATCGACGCCGCAAGCGCGGGAGCGGTCATCGCGGCGGGGGCGGACGGCATCGCCGTGGTCTCGGCCATATGCAAGGCCGGCGATGTCGCCGCCGCCGCGCGCGAGCTCAAGGCGATCATCGCCGCCGCCCGCGCCTGAGGATTTTCCCGCCGGACCGCGCTTCAGGCGCACCGGCGGCGTTCCCGTTCCGGGAAAGCTGTTTGTTTCGTTCCCATAGGAGACCGACATCATGTCGACCCCCACGCTGCCTACCGGCCTTGTCATCACCGGCGCGCTCGGCCCGCGCTATGAGGAGATCCTCACCCCCGAGGCGCTCGCCTTCGTCGCCGAACTGCAGCGCAATTTCAACGCGACGCGCCTCGCCCTGCTGGAGGCGCGCACCGCCCGCCAGGCCCGCTTCGATGCCGGCGAACTGCCCGATTTCCTCACCGAGACCCAAGGCGTGCGCGAAGCGGAATGGCACATCGCGCCCCTGCCGCACGACCTGCTGGACCGTCGCGTGGAGATCACCGGGCCGGTGGACCGCAAGATGATCGTCAATGCGCTGAATTCCGGCGCCAAGGTCTTCATGGCGGATTTCGAGGATGCCTCCTCGCCCTTCTGGTCCAACATGATCGAGGGCCAGCTCAATCTGAAGGACCGCTGGGCCGGGAGAATAGACTTCCACGATCCCTCCAACGGCAAGGACTACAAGCTCGGCGCCACCCCGGCCGTGCTGATCATCCGCCCGCGCGGCTGGCATCTGCCGGAAGCCCATGTGGAGGTGGACGGCGCGCCGGTTTCCGGTTCCCTGTTCGATTTCGGCCTCTATGCCTTCCACAATGCCAAGGCGGCGCAGGCGCAGGGGTCCGGTGCCTATTTCTATCTGCCCAAGACCGAGAGCCATTTGGAAGCGCGGCTGTGGAACGAGGTGTTTTCGTTCGCCGAGGCGCGCCTTGGTCTTCCCGCCAATAGCATCAAGGCGACGGTGCTGATCGAGACCTTGCCGGCAGTGTTCGAGATGGACGAGATCCTCTACGAACTGCGCGACCATGTGGCGGGGCTGAACATCGGCCGCTGGGACTACATCTTCTCCTTCATCAAGCGGCTCGGAAAGAACGCGCGCTTCCTGACGCCCGACCGGGGCCGCATGGTGATGAGCGAAGCCTTCCTCAAAGCCTATGGGTCGCTGCTGGTAAAGACCTGCCATCGGCGCGGCGCGTTCGCCATGGGCGGCATGGCGGCGCAGATTCCGGTGAAGGGCGATCCTGCCGCCAATGCCGCCGCCTTCGCCAAGGTGCAGGCGGACAAGGAGCGCGAGGCGGGCGAGGGCTGCGACGGCACCTGGGTCGCCCATCCCGATCTGGTGAAGGTGGCGCAGGAGGTGTTCGACCGCCTCATGCCCACCGCCAACCAGCTCCAGCGCACGCGGCAGGACGTGAGCGTCGCCCGCGACGACCTGCTGGTGATGCACCAGGGCGCGCGCACCGAGGCCGGCCTGCGGGAAAATATCCGCGTCGGCGTGCAATATATCGAGGCGTGGCTGCGCGGGCGCGGGGCGGTGCCGCTCTATAATCTGATGGAAGATGCCGCCACCGCCGAGATCAGCCGCGCGCAGATCTGGCAGTGGATTCATCTCGAAGCCAAGCTGGAGGACGGGCGCACCGTCACCGGCGCGCTGTTCACCAGCCTGCTGGACGATGAAATGGCCAAGCTGCGCGAGACGCTGGGCGCGGACACCTATGACAAGGGCCGCTTCCCGGAGGCGATCACGCTGTTCTCCGACATGACGCTGGCGCCGCAGTTCGAGGAATTCCTCACGTTGCCGGCCTATAAGCTGATCGCCTGAGGGCATTAAGACGGCCGCCGCATCGCCCTGGCGCGGCGGCGGCCGCTTCGACCTTACGTAACGTTACAAAAAATTCATGGGCTCGCACCCTTCTCCCGCCATGGCGGCCTCCTCATATGCGGGACGGTCAACAACCGGAGGCGGAGATGACTCCCGAGGAACGTGCGCTTATTGACGGCCTGTTCGATCGCATGCGCGGCCTGGAAGGCCAGCCGCGCGATCGCGAGGCCGAGGCGCTGATCGCGCAGCGCGTTGCCGAACTGCCCCATGCGACCTATGCCCTGGCGCAGACCGTCCTGGTTCAGGAACATGCCCTGACCCAGGCGTCCGCCCGGATTCAGGAATTGGAAGAGCAGGCGCGCCAGCCCGCGCCGCAACAGGAAACCAGCTTCCTCGGCGGCCTGTTCGGCGGCGGCCGGAGCACCTCGGTGCCCAGCACCGGCGGACGTCCCGCAGCGGGCGGCCCCATGGGCCTGCCCCAGCAGGTGAATAGCGGCGCTCAGCCCAATTCGGGCGCGCCGTGGGGCCAGCAGGGCTATGCCCAGCAGCAAGGTGGCTATCCCCAGCAGGGCGGTTATCCCCAGCAGGGTGGTCCTTGGGGCGGCCAGCAGCGCGGCTTCGGCGGCGGGTTTGGCGGCGGCGGTGGTGGCTTCCTCCAGGGCGCGCTGGCGACGGCTGCCGGTGTCGCGGGCGGCGCGCTGCTGTTCGACGGCATCAAGAGCTTGATGTCCAGCGGCACCGGCCCGGTGGCCGAGCAGGCGGCGGCGCTTGAAACCCCGAAGGAGACACCGGCGAGCGGCGATCTCGGCGCCGACGCGCAGAACGCGCTGGGCGGCGATCCCGGCGCTGCGACCGCCGATGACGGCGGCTGGAACGTGGCCGATGCGCAGGACGCCGGCTATGATGACAGCGGCGATTGGGGCGGCGGGGATTCCTCCGACGATTCCTGGGCCTGAGATGATTGGGCGTGATTATCGGGCTTGATCTGAATTAGCTCGAAGACACACGGCCCCCAAGACACAAGGCCACAAGACACAAGGCCACCAGATAAATGGCCCCGCGGCGCTCCCGCGGGGCTTTTTGTTGCCTTGCGCTTGGGGATGAGAAGGCGCGCGGGGGCTCAGTCGCCGCTGCAGGCCGAGGCGGCGATGCGATAGGTGCGTTCCGCGCCGAGCATATGGGCCTCATAGCTTGAGCTGAACAGGCCGGAGATCGCGGGATGGCGCACGTTCAGCCCGCCGGTGAGGCTGCCGAGCGCGGGCAGCACCATGCGCGCCCCGTCGGTGGCAAAGCACCGCCGGCGGATCGAGCGGCCGCGCTGCACCAGCCGCGCCACCGGGTGGAGATGGCCGGCCACTTCGCCGGGTGTCGCCATCGGCGCGGGTTCGTGGCGGAAGGTGAGGGAGCCGATGCGGATCTCCCGGGCCCATTCGCCGCACAGCAGGCCGCAGGGCTCGGGATCATGATTGCCGGCAATCCACACGAAGCTGCGTCCGTGCTGGAGCGCGGCGAGGCGGGCCTTGGTCTCTTCGGTGAGGCGCTCGGCGGCCCAGCGGTCGTGCAGCGTATCGCCGAGCGCGATCACCACATCGGGCGCCCAGCGGGCGATCAGGGTTTCCAGGAGAGCAAGTGTCTGCGCGCTGTCATAGGGCGGCAGCATCTGGCCGCGCCGGGCGAAAGCGGAGGCTTTTTCCAGATGCAGGTCGGCGACCACCAGCAGGCTGCGCGCGGGCCAGACCAGCGCGCCCAAGGGGTCCAGCACCACCTGCGCGCCGGCGAGGGCGACGAACGAAGGGGGAACAGAATCGGTACGGGCCAGCATGACGCGATATTGCCGATCCTGTCCGCTGGGGCAAGCGGCGCGGCCGCCACTCCCCCGCCCGCCGCTCCCGTTTCCCGTCTCCCCTCCGGGGAGAGGGTTGGGGTGAGGGGGCGAGAGCGCTTTCCTCCCCCTCCGCACCCCCTCACCCGCCCGCTTACGCGGTCGACCTCTCCCCGGCGGGGAGAGGTGAGGCACGTGCGAGTGCGGTGATAATTTCTGATGGGACAGCCTTGCCGCCCGCACCGCCGCTCCCCCTCTCCCCCACGGGGAGAGGGTCGGGGTGAGGGGGCCGATGCGCTTCCCCGGCCATAAACCTCAATTCAAAGCAAATAATCCTAAAAGGAATAAAATCCTTGACATTCACCCCGTCCCGGCTATCCTGAGCGCGCCTTGCACCGTGAGGGATGCGTCCGGAGCGACCTGATGTGTGGTGCGGGGGCGGTTGTCCGGCGGGTCGGGGCTTAACGCACCTCGCCCGTCAAAAGAGGAGGCCCAAAGCGTGCGTCCCGGACCGGAGTTCGTTTGCCCGGTCGTGTTGGGAGAGCGGTAACGACCCACGCAGCGCACGAAGCGAGCCATAAATCACCGTGCGGGAGCGGGCGGAGCAACGGCTCCGACGTCAACCATTGCTTTACCAAGGCGCGCCTTAGCCGGCGCGCCGTCCGCTCCCGCCACCCTCCCCCTCGCGCCGGAAACGGCGCGGGGACGCGGGCGTTGCGCCCCGCGAATCCGACTTTTTCGCGGGACACCGCACCGCAGTCCCGGCGTAGGAAAACATTCCAAGTCGCGCCTCAGCCGTCCCCCATGGCCTCGCGCACCAGGTCTTCCTCCGCCTCGGCCAGCAGCGCCTCGTTGGCGTCCCCGCCGACGCTTTCGCGGCCGATCTCAAGCAATACCGGCACTGAGAGCGGCGAGACGCGGTCGAGCGGCTGGTGGACGATGCGGCCCTTGATGCGGGCGAGCATGTCGCCGAGCCGGCGTACGTCCAGAAGTCCGGTGGCGGCATCGGCGCGGGCCGCGCGCAGCAGGATATGGTCGCTCTCGTGCCGGCGCAGCACGTCGTAGACGAGGTCGGTGGACATGGTCACCTGCCGCCCGGTCTTCTCCTTGCCGGGGAAGCGGCGTTCGATCAGCCCGGCGATCACGGCGCAGGTGCGGAAGGTGCGCTTCATCAGGGCGCTTTCCGCCAGCCAGGCCTCCAGGTCGTCGCCCAGCATGTCCTGGTCGAACAGGTCGCCGAGCGAAAGCCGGCCCTGTGCGACCGCCAGGCTGAGGTCGGAGAGGCCATAGACGGCGAGGGCATAATCATTGGCGACGAAGCCGAGCGGCTTGAACCCGGCCCGCTCCAGCCGCCGCGTCAACAGCATGCCGAGGGTCTGGTGGGCGAGCCGCCCCTCAAAGGGATAGGCGACGAGATAGTGGCGGGAGCGATTCTCGAACGTTTCCACCAGCAGGTCGAACCGCCCCGGCAGGCGCGAACGCTGGCGTTGCAGGTTCAACCAGTCGCGCACCTGGACGGGCAGCGTCTTCCAGCGCTCGGGCGCGGCGAGCAAGGCCCGCACCCCGGCGGCGAGGAAGGTCGAGAGCGGGAACTTGCCGCCCGCATAGGCCGGCACGCGCGGCGATGTGGCGGTGGAGCGCGAGACATAGACCTCGTCCTCCACCAGGGTTTCGTAGCGCAGGATCTCGCCGGCGAACACGAAGGTGTCGCCGGGGACCAGGGTCTCGACGAAATATTCCTCCACCTCGCCCAGCATGCGCCCGCCGAACCGCACCCGCCCCGCCACCCCGCCCTTGGCGGCGCCGCGCGCGGAGACCAGGCGCACTTTCAGCATGGTGGCTTCCACGATGGTGCCCACATTCATGCGATAGGCCTGCGCGATCATGGGGTTGGAGACCCGCCACAGGCCCTCCTTGGTGCGGCGGATCTTGGCGAAGCGCTCATAGGCGCGCAGCGCGTAGCCGCCGGTGGCGACGAAATCCACCGCCGCGTCGAAATCCGCCCGCGAGAGGGCGCGATAGGGCGCGGCCGAGCGCACCTCGGCATAAAGCGCATCGGCGCAAAACGGCGCGGCGCAGGCCATGCCGAGAATATGCTGGGCCAGCACGTCGAGCGCGCCGGTGCGCTCGGGCGGGGTATCCTGTCCCCCGGCCCGCACCGCCTCCAGCGCCGCCCGGCATTCCAGCACCTCGAACCGGTTGGCCGGCACCAGCACCGCCTTGGAGGGCTCGTCCAGCCGGTGATTCGCCCGGCCGATCCGCTGCATCAGCCGCGAGGAGCCTTTCGGCGCGCCGATATTGACCACCTGGTCCACGTCGCCCCAGTCGATGCCGAGGTCGAGGGAGGAGGTGCACACCACGCCCTTGAGCTTGCCGGCCGCCATGGCCGCCTCCACCCGCCGGCGCTGCTCCACGTCGAGCGAGCCGTGGTGGAGCGCGATCGGCAAGTTCAGCTCGTTCATCCGCCAGAGTTCCTGAAACAGGAATTCCGCCTGCCAGCGGGTGTTGACGAACACCAAAGTGGTCTTGTGGGCGGCGATCAGCCCGTAGACTTCCGGCAAGGCGTGGAGCGCGGTGTGGCTGGCCCAGGGCATCACCGCCTCGCTCTCCAGCATGGAAAGGTCGGGCGCCGCCCCGCCCTTGGCGATCACGAGATCGGCCAGCGCCTCCGGTTCGCCGTTGGCGCCGGGATGCTGGCCGACCAGATAACGGCGCAGATCGTCGGGCTCGGCCACCGTCGCGGAGAGGCCGACGCTCTGCAAGCCCGGCGCGATCGCCCGCAGCCGCGCCAAGGCCAGCGCCAGCAGATCGCCGCGCTTGGACGTGACGAGGGCGTGCAGTTCGTCCAGCACCACCCGCTTGAGCCCGGCGAACAGATACTCCGCATCCTTGGAGGCGAGCAGAAGCGCGATCTGCTCGGGCGTGGTCAGCAGAATGTCGGGGGGATCGCGTCGCTGGCGCTGGCGGCGCGAGGCCGGGGTGTCACCGGTGCGGGTCTCGACCCGGATCGGCAGGCCCATCTCGGCGATCGGCGTCTCCAGATTGCGGGCGATGTCCACCGCGAGCGCCTTGAGCGGAGAGATATAGAGGGTGTGCAAGGGCGATTCGCGCGGCGGCGGGGTGCGGCCCGCGGCGGGGAGCGTCCCGGCGTCTTCCTCCGTCGCCCGGGGGAGGGCCTTCGCCCGGGGCTTTGCGCGGCGTGCTTCGCTCAATTCCACCAGGGTCGGCAGTAAGCCGGCCAGCGTCTTGCCGGCGCCCGTGGGCGCGATGAGCAGGGTCGAGCGTCCCGCCCGCGCCGAGGCGAGCAGGTCCAATTGGTGCGCGCGCGGCACCCAGCCACGGTGCGCGAACCAGAGCCGGAAAGGGTCCGGCAGCGCGTGGGCGCGCTTTTTGTCGAAAGTGGACACGGGGGGAAGATAAGCCGCGTTCTCCCTTTGTGCCATGGGCGGGCATTCGGGAAAGACGACGAAAGCGATCGGTGCATTGATCCGGGGGAGGCCAGCGGCGGGCGGTTAATCACGCGTCAATCAAGCTGTCGCATCTTAGCGACAAATTCCAATTCCCCCGGAGTTCCGCCCCATGATGTCGCGCGCCGACCGCACCATGCTCAGCGAATGGTGGTGGACGGTGGACCGCCTGCTGCTCGGCACGTTGTTCACCCTTATCATCATCGGCATCGTGCTGTGCCTCGCCGCAAGCCCGCCCGTGGCAGCGCGCCTCGGCATCGCCGATCCGTTCCATTTCGTGAACCGGCAGGTGATGTTCCTGATTCCCGCCATCGGCGTGATGATCGTCACCTCGTTCCTGTCGCCGCGCACCATTCGCCGCGTCTGCATCGTGGTGTTCCTGGTGTGCCTGGTGCTGCTGTTCGCGACCCTGGTGATCGGCCCCGAGGTGAAGGGTGCGCGGCGCTGGCTGAACATCGGCCCGATCACGGTGCAGCCGTCCGAATTCCTCAAGCCGGCCTTCGTCGTGCTGGCGGCCTGGCTGTTCGCGGAAAGCAGCAAGCGACCGGAAATGCCGGCCCAGCTTCTGGCCATTGCCCTGTTGGGCAGCGTGATGCTGCCGCTGGTGCTCCAGCCCGACTTCGGCCAGACCATGCTGGTGGTGCTGGTGTGGGGGGCGCTGTTCTTCCTCGCCGGCCTGCGCTGGATCTGGATGGTGGGCCTCATCGGCTTCGGCGCCGGCGGGGCGGTCCTCGCCTATCATGTCGTGCCGCACGTGCAGAAGCGCATCGACCGCTTCCTCGATCCCGCCTCCGGCGACACCTACCAGATCGACACCGCGCTGGAGAGCTTCCGCCACGGCGGATGGTTCGGCCAGGGGCCGGGCGAGGGCACGGTGAAGCGCATCCTGCCCGATGGCCACACCGATTTCGTGTTCGCCGTGGCGGCGGAGGAGTTCGGCATCATCCTGTGCCTGATCCTGCTGTCCCTGTTCGCCTTCGTCATCCTGCGCAGCCTCATCCGCGCGCTCGACGAACAGGACCCCTTCGCCCGTTTCGCCGCCAGCGGGCTGGCGATCCTCTTCGGCCTCCAGGCGTCCATCAACATGGCGGTGAACGTTCACCTCATGCCCGCCAAGGGCATGACGCTGCCGTTCATTTCCTACGGCGGTTCCTCGCTGATCTCGCTCGCCTTCGGCATGGGCATGCTGCTCGCCCTCTCGCGGCGGCACCCCGGTGCGGCGGCGCTCGCCGCGTTAAGCGAGCCGCCGGCGGAGGCTCCGTCGCATGAGGCTGTCGCTGCATGAGCAAGCCTCTGATTTTACTGGCCGCCGGGGGTACCGGCGGCCATCTGTTTCCGGCCGAGGCGCTGGCGCATGTGCTGCGCCGACGCGGCTATGCGGTGGATCTCGTCACCGACAGCCGCGCCGCGCGCTATGCCGGGCATTTTCCCGCCGGCGCCCTGCATGTGCTCCCCGCCGATACCGTGCGCAGCCGCTCGCCGCTCGCGCTGGCCCGCACCGCGGTCACGCTGCTGCGGGGTCTCGTGCGCGGCCTGGCGCTGATGCGCCGGCTGAAGCCCGCCGTCGTGGTCGGGTTCGGCGGCTATCCCACCGTGCCACCGGTGCTCTCGGCCACCTTTTCCGGCGTACCGAGCCTGATTCATGAAGCGAACGGGGTCATGGGGCGAGCGAACCGCATGTTGGCGGCGCGGGTGAGCGCGATCGCCACGGGCTTTCCTGACATCCTGGCCGACGAGCCCCATCTGGCGGGGAAGGCGGTGTTCACCGGCAATCCCCTGCGGCCGGCGGTGCACGCTGCGGCGGAGACGCGGTTCGATGCGCCCGAGGTCGGCAGTCCGCTGCGATTGCTGGTGTTCGGCGGCAGCCAGGGCGCGCGGGTGATGGCCGACGTGGTGCCGCAGGCGATCGCGCGCCTCAACGGCGATCTGCGCAGCCGCCTTTCAGTGGTCCAGCAGGCCCGGGAGGAGGATCTGGCACGGGTGCGGCAGACCTATCTCGACCTGCAGGTCGATGCCGAGGTCAGGCCGTTTTTCGACGATTTGCCGGCGCGCATGGGCCGGGCCCATCTGGTGATTGCCCGCTCCGGCGCCTCCACGGTTGCGGAACTCGCGGCCATCGGGCGGCCCGCCATCCTGGTGCCGCTGCCCAACGCCCTCGACCAGGACCAGGCGGCCAACGCCAAGTCGCTGGAGATCATCGGCGCCGCCCTGGTGGTGCCGCAGTCCGCGTTCACGCCGGAGCGGCTTGCCGCGGCGCTTTCGACCTTTGGCGTCGATCCGCGTGCATTGACGAACATGGCGCAAGCAGCGAGAAGCGCCGGCGCGCTCGACGCGGCCGAGAAATTGGCCGATGTCGTCGCGCATCTGGCGCAGGGGGCGCCCATCGCCACGTATCGAGGACCATCCGTATGAAGCTTCCGCAGGCGCTCGGCTCCATCCATTTCATCGGCATCGGCGGCATCGGAATGAGCGGCATCGCCGAGGTGCTGCATAATCTGGGCTATCAGGTGCAGGGCTCGGATGTGGCCGAGAGCGCCAATGTAAAGCGTCTGCGCGACGAGGGCATCACGGTGGTGGTCGGCCATCGGGCCGAAAATGTGGACCAGGCCGACGTGGTGGTGGTCTCCTCCGCGATCAAGCGCGACAATCCCGAGCTGCAGGCGGCGCGCGCCAAGCGCCTGCCGGTGGTGCGCCGCGCCGAGATGCTGGCGGAGTTGATGCGCCTGAAGAGCTGCGTCGCCATTGCCGGCACCCACGGCAAGACCACCACCACCTCCCTGGTGGCGACCTTGCTGGACGCCGGCAGCATGGACCCGACCGTCATCAACGGCGGCATCATCAACGCCTATGGTACCAACGCTCGCCTCGGGGCCGGCGAATGGATGGTGGTGGAGGCCGACGAGAGCGACGGCACCTTCCTGAAGCTGCCGGCGGAAGTCGCCATCGTCACCAATATCGACCCCGAGCACCTCGACCATTTCAAGACCTTCGACAAGGTGCAGGAGGCGTTCAAGGCGTTCGTCGAGAACGTGCCGTTCTACGGCTTCGCGGTCATGTGCATTGACCATCCGGTGGTGCAGGCGCTGGTCGGGCGCATCGAGGATCGGCGCATCATCACTTATGGCGAGAACCCGCAGGCCGACGTGCGGCTGATGAACGTGGACTTGAAGGGCGGCATCACGAAGTTCGACGTGGTGTTCCGCGACCGGGCCGGCGACACGCTGAGCCGCATCGAGGGCTTCCGCCTGCCCATGCCAGGCCGCCATAATGCCCTGAACGCCACCGCCGCCATCGCCGTGGCCCATGAGCTGGGCGTGCCGGACGCGCGCATCCTGGAGGCGATCGCCCAGTTTGGTGGCGTCAAGCGCCGCTTCACCCGCACTGGCGCGTGGAATGGGGTTACGGTGTTCGACGACTACGGCCACCACCCGGTCGAGATCGCCGCCGTGCTGCGCGCGGCCCGCGCCGCCAGCGAGGGGCAGGTGATCGCGGTGGTGCAGCCGCACCGCTATTCCCGCCTCGCCTCCCTGTTCGACGAGTTCTCCACTTGCTTCAACGATGCCGACCATGTGGTGGTTGCGCCCGTCTATGCCGCCGGCGAAACGCCGATCCCAGGTGCGGACCGCGACCATCTGGTCCAGGGGCTGCGCGCGCGCGGCCACCGCAGCGTTACGGCGCTGGAAGGACCCGAGGCCCTGGCGGGGATCGTCCGGGGCCTCGCGAAGCCGGGGGATTACGTGATTTGCCTCGGCGCCGGCACGATCACGCAATGGGCCTATGCGTTGCCGGGGGATCTGGAGGCCCTCGCTTCAGGGGCGCAGTGAGCCACAGGCGTTGCACTGAGGGGTAGGACCGGATAGGCAAGCGGCGTTCACGATCCCCCGCCCGTCCGGAGACGAAGATGAACCGCACGCTCTGGATCGCGGTCGGCAGCGTATTTCTCGGCATCATCGTGCTGGGGCTGAAAGGCGCGGCCTGGTGGGTCACGGGCTCCATCGCCCTTTTGTCCGATGCGCTGGAAAGCATCATCAACGTGGCGGCGGCGCTCGCGGCCCTGGTGGCGCTCAAGATCAGCGCCCGTCCCGCCGACGACAACCATCCCTTCGGCCATCACAAGGCGGAATATCTCTCCGCCGTGCTGGAAGGCGTGCTGATCGTGGTGGCCGCCGGCTCGATCCTGCGGGAAGCCTATTTCGGCTTTCTCGATCCGCGCTTTCCGGAGCAGCCGCTGAACGGCATGCTGCTGAACGGCAGCGCCACCATTCTCAACGCCTTCTGGTGCGTGGTGCTGCTGCGGGTTGGGCGCAAGCTGCGCTCGCCTGCGCTGGTGGCCGACGGCAAGCACCTGATGAGCGACGTGGTCACCTCGGTGGGCGTCCTCGCCGGCTTCATCCTGGTGCCGATCACCGGCTGGCCGACGCTGGATCCGCTGTTGGCAGGCATCGTGGCGCTGAACATCCTATGGACCGGCTGGGGCCTGATGAAGGAATCGGTCGGCGGGCTGATGGACGCGGCCCCGCCGCCGGACGTGGTGGCCGCCATTCGCGAACTGGTCTCCACCCATGCCGACGGCGCCCTGGAGGCGCACGACCTGCGCACCCGACATGCGGGACGCATCACCTTCGTCGAATTCCACCTCGTGGTGCCGGGCGGCATGACGGTGGCGGCCGCGCATGAGATTTGCGACCGCATCGAGCGCGCTTTCGCCAAGGAGATGGACCACGCCATCGTCACCATCCATGTGGAGCCGGAGGACGAGGCGAAGCACCGGGGCGTGGTGGTGGTCTAGGCGTGTCGCGGCCGACGCAGGTTGGCTTTCGCGCCGTGCCGTTCTAAACGCTTCCCATGTCCGCGACCCCGCTCCTTGCCGATCTCGTGCCGGAACTCACGGCGCTGCTGCCCGATCTGCGCGGCCGCCTTGCCGCGAACCAGGCCCTGGCGGATCTCACCTGGTTCCGAGTCGGGGGGCCGGCTCAAGTCCTGTTCGTGCCGGCCGACGAGGCCGACCTCGCCTATGCGCTGGCACGCCTGCCGATGGACGTTCCGGTAACGGTGATCGGTCTCGGCTCCAACCTGATCGTGCGCGACGGCGGCGTGCCGGGCGTGGTGATCCGCCTCGGCAAGGGGTTCGGTGACCTCCGCGTGGAGGGAACGCGGGTTCTGGCCGGCGCCGGCGTGCCGGATGTGAAGGTGGCGCGGGCGGCGGCCGATGCGGGCCTCAAGGGCCTCGCCTTCCTGCGCGGCATTCCCGGCGCGGTGGGGGGCGTGCTGCGCATGAACGGGGGTGCCTATGGCGGCGAGACCAAGGATGCGCTGGTTTCCTGCCGGGCGGTGGACCGGACCGGCGCGGTCCATGAGCTGTCCAATGCCGACATGGGCTTCACCTATCGCCACTGCGCGGTGGCGGACGATTTCATCTTCACCCAGGCGGTGTTCGCCGGCACGCCGGGGGATGCGGCCGAGATCGCCGCCGAGATGGAGCGCATCACCTCCTCGCGCGAGGCGACGCAGCCCATCAAGAGCCGCACCGGCGGCTCCACCTTCAAGAACCCGCCCGGCGCCAAGGCCTGGCAATTGGTAGACGCGGCCGGTTGCCGCGGGCTGGTGCTGGGACGGGCGCAGGTGTCGCAGATGCACACCAATTTCCTCATCAATCTCGGCGGGGCCACGGCGGCCGAGATCGAGGCGCTTGGGGACGAGGTGCGGCGCCGGGTGCTGGAGACCTCCGGCGTGACGCTGGAGTGGGAGATCAAGCGGATCGGCATTCCCGCACCGCTTTAGGGAATTGCAAACGCTGGACGGCTTTAGATGGCGCGCGCGCGCCGCCGGGCGCGGCCGAAGGACGGGCGAAGATGAGCAAACATGTCGCGGTGCTGATGGGGGGCTGGTCCGCCGAGCGGGAGGTCTCCCTGCGATCCGGCGAAGCCTGTGCGGGCGCACTGGAGCAGAGCGGCTATCGCGTCACCCGCGTCGATGTGAAGCGCGACATCGCCGAAGTGCTGGCTCGCCTCCGGCCCGATGCCGCGCTCAACGTGCTCCACGGCCATCCCGGCGAGGACGGGACGATCCAGGGCATCCTGGAAATCCTGCGCATTCCCTATTCCCATTCCGGCGTGCTCTCCTCCGCGCTTGCCATGGATAAGGCGCAAGCCAAGATCGTGATGGCGGCGGCGGGCGTCCCGGTCGCGTTCGGCAAGGTGGTCACGCGGGCCGAAGCGGCGCGGGGCCATGTCATAGCCCCGCCTTATGTGTTGAAGCCGGTGGCGGAGGGGTCGAGCGTCGGCGTCTTCATCGTGCGCGAGGACCAGGCCCATCCGCCCCAGGAACTGAACCGGGCCGATTGGCCGCACGGCGAAACCCTGCTGGCGGAACGCTTCATCCCCGGGCTGGAGCTGACCTGCGCGGTGATCCGCGAGGAGGCCACGGGCGTGATCGAGATCGAGGCCACCCAGCCGTTTTACGATTACGAGTCCAAATATGCGCCGGGCGGCTCCAGGCACATTCTTCCTGCCCGTATTTTACCCGAAATTTACCAACAGGCGCGGATATTTACGCTCGCGGCACACAAGGCACTCGGGTGCCGGGGCGTCTCGCGTGCGGACTTCCGATATGACGAAAATGCGGGCGACGACGCCGGCCTGATCTGTCTGGAAGTCAACACGCAACCCGGCATGACCGAGACCTCCCTGGTGCCCGAACTGGCAGCCCACTCGGGCGTATCGTTCGGCGAGCTTGTGACATGGATGGTGGAGGACGCGTCGCTGGATCGGTAAGGGACCGCCCGCAAGGGCCGCGCCCGGCTGCGAACCCGCCTGGACAAATCGTCGGCCGCAAGCCGGTCCGCCCGCAGCCGATGCGCGAGCCGCCGCCGCCGAGCCGCATCGCCCTGTTCCTGCGCCGTATGACGGTGCGCCTCGGCGCCTCCCGATTCGGCCGCCGCGGCGCGGCGATCCTCAGCCTCGTCGTGATCGGCAGCTTCACCGCCTATGGCGTGGTGCTGGGCGGCCATGTGGAGGAAGCCCGCGAATTCGTGGTGGATCTCGGCGACGCCGCCGCCAATGTGGCCGGCTTTAAGATCGCCCAGGTCAATCTCTCCGGCCAGAATCACGTCACGCCCGCGGAAATCCTGGCGGCGGCGGGCATCAAGCCGACCACCTCGATCCTGTTCGTCAATGCCGACGAGACCCGGGCGCGGCTGGAATCCATGCCCTGGATCGCCAATGCCAGCGTGCGCAAGGTCTATCCCGACCGGGTGGATATCCATGTGGTGGAGCGCGAGGCCTACGCGCTGTGGCAGATGAACGGCCAGATCAACGTCATCGCCAAGGACGGCACGTCGATCGCGCCTTATTCGGACGATCCGCGCTATGTGAATCTGCCCATCGTGGTGGGCGAGGGTGCGCAGGAACGTGTCGGCGAGATCGTCGATGCGCTCGCCCGCGTGCCGGCGGTGCGCGACCAGGTGCGCGCCGCGATCCTGGTGGCCGAGCGCCGCTGGACGCTGAAGCTGCGCAACGGCATCGACGTTCGCCTGCCCGAGGATGGGGTTGACGGCGCACTGCTCCAGCTCGCCGATCTCGACCGCGACAAGAAACTGCTCACCCGCGACATCACCATCGTCGATCTGCGCTTGCCCGACCGGGTGGTCGTGCGCCTGTCCGACGCTGCGGCCGATGCCCGCGCCCAGATGCTGAAGGCCCGTGCGAAGGCCAAGAAAGGAGGCGCGGCGTGAGACATCGGCTCGCACAGGGTTTCGCTCCGAAGATGCGTCCGTTGCCGTCCAAGAAGAGCGGCATCATCGCGGTGCTCGACATCGGTACCAGCAAGATCGTGTGCGTCATCGCCCGCCTGAAGCCGCGCGGCAGCTCCGACGTGCTGCGGCGGCGCACCCATTCCATCGACGTGCTCGGCATCGGCCATACGCGGGCCCATGGAGTGAAGGGCGGGGCGGTGATCGACATGGCCCGCGCCGAACTGGCGATCCGCCAGGCGGTGGACATGGCGGAGCGCGCTTCGGGCGTGCAGATCGCCTCGGTGATTCTCGGCGTCTCCGGTGCTCGCCTGTCCTCGCAGCATTACGAGGCTGCGGTGCGGCTGACTGCCCCGGCGGTCGAGGAGTTCGATATCCGCCGGGTGCTGGAAGCCGCTTCCACCTATGCGGTCGGCGATGGGCGCGCGGTGATGCATGCGCTGCCAGTGGGCTATTCCCTGGACGGGCGGCGCGGCATCGGCGAGCCCTGCGGCATGCTGGGGCGCGAACTCGGCGTCGACATGCATGTGGTGACCGGCGATCTCACCTCGCTGAAGAATCTGGTCCTGTGCGTGGAGCGATGCCATCTCGGCATCGAGGCCATGGTGGCGGCGCCCTATGCCGCCGCGCTCTCATCGCTCACCGATGACGAGATGGAACTCGGCGTCACGCTGATCGACATGGGGGCGGGCACCACGACCTTCTCCATCGTCTCCGGCGGGCACTGCGTCTACGTAGACGGCATTGCGGTTGGCGGCCAGCACATCACCAACGACGTGGCCCGGGGGCTGCCCGCACGACTCACGGACGCGGAGCGCCTGAAGGCGCTGCATGGGGCGGTGGTGGCGGTTTCCTCCGACGACCACGACATGCTGACGATCCCCGCCTTGTCGGGTGACGAGCGCGACCATCCCCATTCGGTGCCGAAATCGCGGCTGGTGACCATCGTCAAGCCGCGTGCGGAAGAAATTGTTGAACTGTTGCGCGACCGCCTCAAGGCCTCCGGCCATGGGGGGGATGCGGGCCGCCGCCTGGTGCTGACCGGCGGCGCGGCGCAATTGCAGGGGCTGCCGGATCTCATGGCGCGGGTGATCGGCCCGCAGGTGCGAATCGGCCGCCCGCTTGGTGTTTCACGCCTGCCGGAGGCCGCGCGCGGCGCCGCCTTCGCGGTGGCTGCGGGACTGTTGGTCTACCCCCAGGTTGCGGGTCTCGAACATTTCGAGCCTCGCCGCCGTCAGGCGGTCGGCGCGGAGGGCGGCACATATTTTGGCCGCGTGGGGCGCTGGTTGAGGGACGGCTTTTAGAGATGGTTAACGGTATTCCCCTTAACAAAGGGGGGAGCCACGGATTCGGACGGCGTGCCGGCGCCCAGGGCGCGATGGAGTGGGAACATGACGATCAACCTTCAGATGCCTGACATTCGCGAGTTGCGGCCGCGAATCACCGTGTTCGGCTGCGGCGGCGCCGGCGGCAACGCCGTCAACAACATGATCACGGCCGGACTGACCGGCGTGGAGTTCGTGGTCGCCAACACCGATGCGCAGGCTCTGTCGCTTTCGAAGGCCGAGCGCTTGGTGCAGATGGGCGTTGCGGTGACCGAAGGCCTCGGGGCCGGTTCGCAGCCGGAAGTCGGCCGCGCCGCGGCAGAAGAGGTCTTGGACGAAATCCGCGACCACCTCTCCGGTTCGCACATGGTGTTCATTACCGCCGGCATGGGTGGCGGTACCGGCACCGGCGCTGCTCCGGTGGTGGCCCGCGCTGCCCGCGAACTCGGCATCCTCACGGTGGGCGTGGTGACCAAGCCCTTCCACTTCGAGGGCCAGCGCCGCATGCGCGTCGCCGAGCACGGCATCAACGAATTGCAGAAGACGGTCGATACCCTGATCGTCATCCCGAATCAGAATCTGTTCCGGGTCGCCAACGAGAAGACCACCTTCGCCGACGCCTTCGCGATGGCCGACCAGGTGCTCTATTCCGGCGTGGCCTGCATCACCGACCTGATGGTGAAGGAAGGCCTCATCAACCTCGACTTCGCCGACGTGCGCGCCGTAATGCGCGACATGGGCAAGGCGATGATGGGCACCGGCGAAGCTTCCGGCGACAAGCGCGCCATCCAGGCCGCCGAAGCCGCCATCGCCAACCCGCTGCTGGACGAGACTTCCATGCGCGGCGCCGGCGGGCTGCTGATCTCCATCACCGGCGGCAACGACATGACGCTGTTCGAGGTGGACGAGGCGGCGACCCGCATCCGCGAGGAAGTGGATCCCGACGCCAACATCATCCTCGGCGCCACGTTCGACCAGTCGCTGGACGGCATCATCCGCGTGTCTGTGGTGGCCACCGGCATCGATCCCGCCGTGATCCCCGAGCAGATCGCCACCAGCGGCAACGGCTTGCCCGACCTGCAGGGCCGCAAGATGTCCAATGCCGGCCGGGTCGCCGTGGAACAGGCTCGCGAAGCCCAGATCCGCAGTGCTGTCGCCGCCATCTCGGCCGAGGACCTGATGGAACTCGACACGGCGGCGGCGTCCGCGCCGAAGCCCGCGCCCCAGCGCTCGGTGGCCATTGACGACGTGACCATCCGCGCCGCCACGCCGAAGCCCTCCTTCTATTCCGAGCCCGAGCCCGCGCCCGCGCCGGCCCCGGTGGAGGAAGAAGAGTTCGCGCCTTACATTCCCCCGCAGGCCCAGCGCCCGCGCGCGCCGCGCATGCCCCGCGTGGATGAACTGCCGATGCCCGCGCAGAACCAGATCCGTGCCCAGCGCGGCGAGCCGGTGGCCGAGCAGAAGCGCATGACCTTGCTGCAACGCCTCGCCAATGTGGGCATGGGTCGTCGCGACGAGGAACCCGAAGCCGCTCCTGCCCGCCGCGAACAGGCGAGCATGCGGGCGCCCGATCCGCGCGCCCCGCAGAAGCCCGCCGGACGCCCCGGTGAGCCGGTCTCGGAATTCGCCAAGCGTCCGCCGGCCCGCCCGGTGGCCGAGGTTCCCAGCCGTCCTGCACCGCAGCATGGGCACGAGGAAGATCAGCTGGAGATTCCCGCCTTCCTGCGCCGCCAGGCGAACTGATTCGCCGGCCAAGAGCCGGCGTCTGGTCACACGAATTTACGCCCGGAGCACCCCTCCGGGCGTAAGCATTTGATAACCATGAAGTTTTTTGTGTCCTGTTTGGTAACAGGCGGTAAGCAAGCGTGATTTGGCGCAGCGCAACGAGCCCGCTAGGTTGACCCTCGAACTTTGCCTAACGCTGCTGGCGCGGGATGGGATCCACACCGGGTCCAAAGAAATCTCAGCCGAGCGGCAAAATTGGGCAGGTGCGGTGAAACATTAGAGGCGGGAATGCGGCGACCTTTGGGTCGTGACGGTTTCCGGGGTCCATATGGCTTCCGAGATGCAGACGACCCTTGCCGGCGAAATCGCTCTTTCAGGCGTTGGCGTTCACGGCGGCATCGAAGCCTCTCTCACGTTGAAGCCCGCACCCGCAGACACTGGTATCGTTTTCATCCGCACCTTCGCCGACCAGGCCCCGCGCAAGATGGCGGTCTCTCGCCAGTCGGTGCAGGCGACCGATCTTGCCACAGTGCTCGGCGACAAAAGCGGCGCCCTCGTTTCCACGGTCGAGCATGTGCTCTCTGCCTTGTCCGGCCTTGGGATCGACAATGCGTACGTGGAAGTCACCGGCCCGGAGGTTCCGATCCTCGACGGCAGCGCTGGCCCGGTGGTTGCCGCCATTGATGCGGTCGGCGTCGCGGTGCTGCCCGCCCGCCGCAAATATCTCAAGGTGCTGAAGCCCATCCGAATCGAGAACGGCGCCTCCTTCGGCGAGCTTCTGCCCTATGACGCGGGCTTCCGCCTGGAAGTAGAGATCGAGTTCGATCATGCCGGCATCGGCCGCCAGCGTTTCGCCGGCAACCTGACCCCGAGCGTGTTCCGCCGTGAACTGGCGAACGCCCGCACCTTCGGCTTCCTGAAGGATGTGGAGCGTCTGCGCTCTGCCGGCTATGCCCGCGGCGCCTCGCTGGAAAATACCGTGTGTCTCGGCGATACCGGTATCCTCAATCCCGAAGGGCTGCGCTTCGAAGACGAGTTCGTGCGCCACAAAGCCATGGACGCCGTGGGCGACCTTGCCCTCGCCGGCCTGCCGCTGATGGCCCGCTATCGCTCGTTCCGCGGCGGCCACAAGCTGAACTTCAACGTGGTGGACGCCTTGCTCGCAGACCGCACGGCCTTCACCGTCGTGGATGCCCCCGTGCGCGGCCGCCGCGAAGGCGCAGAGCTCGCTGTCGGCGCCCCCGTCCTCGCCTACGCGCCGGAGCGCTGAGGTCCATCGGCACCTTGAGGCGCGACGCGTCCTGCGTGTTGATTTTCGATTTGGTGCACGGGTCGGCCGGGATTTTCTCGGATCCGGCCCGCACGCCTTATGCCAGGGGCGGGCCTTGCTGCGCACAGCGGCTCCCGCGCCGGCTTGACGTCCGCGTCACCGCCCTTAAAAACCTCTCCGAACCGGGCGATGGAAACGCAATTGCGCCCTCTGCGCCCGTGCCCGCCACATTGCCGACTGAAAGCGCCGTTAGCCGCGTAGTCTGCGGCGTTCTGCACGAAAGCCGACGGCTTGGGATGGAACCTTCACGTGATGCGCCTTTTCACTGACGCCGCATTCCTGCGTACCCGGGCGGCTGGACTGCTTGGGATGCTCTTTCTTGCGACCAGCCTTGCAGGCTGCGCCAGCAACAAGGACGACGTTATTCCGCCCGACGAGCCCGCAGAGAAGATCTACAATGAGGGCCTTACCCTCATGCGCAAGGGCGATCTCCTCGCGGCTGCCAAGCGGTTCGAGGATCTCGACCGCACCCATCCCTATTCGGAATGGGCGCGCAAGGCGCTGCTGATGGACACCTACGTCTATTACGAGGCGGGCAAGTACGACGAGGCTATCGCCGCCGGCAAGCGCTACATGGCCTTGCATCCCGGCTCCGCTGATGCGCCCTACGCGAGCTATCTCGTCGCCTCTGCCTATTTCGACAATATCCCCGACATCACGCGCGATCAGAGGGCGACGCGACAGGCGCTGGACGCACTGGATGAGGTGATTCGCAAATATCCCAACACCGAATATGCCGCCTCCGCCAAGAAGAAGGTGGAAGTGGCGCGAGACCAGCTGGCCGGCAAGGAAATGATGATCGGCCGCTATTATCTGGAGAACCGCAACTACACCGGCGCCATCAACCGCTTCAAGGTCGTGGTGACCCAATATCAGACCACCCGGCAGGTGGAAGAAGCGCTGTTCCGCCTGACCGAGGCTTACATGGCCCTCGGCATCATCTCGGAGGCCCAGACCGCCGCTGCCGTGCTCGGCTATAATTTTCCCGATAGCCAGTGGTACAAGGACGCCTATAAGCTAGTTCAATCGAGCGGCAATCTTCCGGTCGAGAACAAGGGGTCCTGGATCAGCCAGGCCTTCAAAAAGCTAGGTCTCGGCTAGGAAACCATGCTCTCCTCTCTCTCGATCCGGGACATCGTTCTGATCGAGAAGCTCGATCTTGCGCTGGCGGACGGCTTGACCGTCCTGACCGGCGAGACGGGCGCAGGCAAGTCGATCCTGCTGGACGCTCTCTCTTTAGCGCTGGGCGGGCGCGGCGACGGTGGGCTCGTGCGCCATGGCGTGGCCAAGGGGCAGGTGACGGCGGTCTTCGACCTGCCGATCGCCCACCCGGCCCGCGAAATCCTCTCCGCCGCCGACATCGCCGACGAAGGCGAATTGATCGTCCGCCGAATCCAGATGGCAGATGGGCGCACCCGCGCCACCATCAACGAGCAGCCGGTGAGCGTACAGACGCTGCGGGCGCTCGGCGCACGGCTCGTGGAACTGCACGGCCAGCATGACGACCGCGCGCTGGTCGATCCCACCACCCACCGCACGCTGCTGGATGCGTTCGCGGGCCTCGGCGCGAAGACCGAATCGGTCGGCCGCCTGTGGCGGACGTGGCGTGCCGCCTTGGCCGATGCCGGCGCCGAGCGGGCGCGGTTGGAAGAGGCCCGGAAGGAGGCCGACTTCATTCGCCATGCGGTGGACGAACTCACCGCCCTTTCTCCCGAGGCGGGGGAGGAAACCATGCTCTCCGAACGCCGCACCACCATGATGCGGTCGGAGAAGATCGCCGGCGATCTCTCGGAGGCTCTGGAGGCGGTCGGCGGCAGCGGCTCGCCCGTGCCCTCGCTGGCGGCGGCGGTGCGGCGGCTGGAGCGGCGCGCGGGCGAATCGCAAAACCTCGTGCGCCCGGCCGTGGAAGCCATCGACCTCGCCCTCGATGCGTTGGAGACGGCCCGCTCGCATCTGGAGACCGCACTGCGCGACGCGGCCTTTGATCCGCACGATCTCGAGCGGGTCGAGGAGCGGCTGTTCGCCCTGCGCGCGGCCGCCCGCAAATATGGTGGCGCCATCGACGATCTGCCCAAGGTGGCTGCGCAGTTCGTCGCCCAGATGGACGCCTTGAACCGAAGCGCAACCACTCTGGCGGAGTTGGAAGGCAAGGTTGCGCTGGCGGAGGAGGCCTATCGCACGGCCGCCGCCCGGCTCTCCGGCGATCGCAACTCGGCGGGAAAGAAGCTCGATGCGGCGGTGGATGCCGAACTGCCGCCGCTGAAACTTGAACGGGCGCATTTTACCGCCCGCATCGTCAGCGATCCGCAGGCACCAGGGCCGGAAGGCTATGACCGGGTGGAATTCTGGGTTCGCACCAATCCCGGCACCCGCCCCGGCCCGATGATGAAGGTGGCGTCGGGGGGTGAGCTGGCGCGTTTCCTGCTGGCCTTGAAGGTGGTGCTGGCGGATCGCGGCTCGGCGCCGACGCTGATCTTCGACGAGATCGATACCGGCGTCGGCGGCGCGGTTGCCGATGCGATTGGCCATCGCCTCTCGCGCCTGGCCGGTCAGGTGCAGGTGATCTGCGTCACCCACGCGCCGCAGGTGGCTGCACGGGCCGGACAGCATCTGCTGATCTCGAAGGCTTCTGCGGGGGCAGGCAAGGATGCGCCGGTGACCACGCGGGTGGCCCCGCTCGACGCCGCGAATCGCAAGGAAGAGATCGCCCGCATGTTGGCCGGCGCAAGCATCACGCCGGAAGCCCGCGCGGCGGCGCAGAAGCTGCTGCAGGCGGCCGAATCCGCGTAACGGGGGTCAGTCCGCCTCCGGCTTGTTCTGTCGCAGGCTCTTGACCACGCCGCGCCGCTCCTTCGATTCCAGGCGCCGCTCCTTGGAACCGAGGGTGGGGCGGGTTGGCCGGCGGATCGGTGCCACATAGGTGGCTTCGCGAATCATCTCCACCAGCCGTTCCAGCGCATCGGCGCGATTGCGCTCCTGGGTGCGGTGGCGCTGGGCTTGGATGATGACGACGCCGTCCTGCGTCATCCGCTTGCCGGCGATGCGGATGAGCCGGTGCTTGACCCCATCGGGAAGGTTGGGGGACCCAAAGGCGTTGAAGCGCAATTGAACGGCGCTCGAAACCTTGTTCACATTCTGCCCGCCCGGTCCCGACGCACGCACGAAGGCGAGTTCGATCTCGTCCTCGGAAATGGCGATGCGGGGGGTGATCTCGATCATGGGCAGGCTCGGGCGCGCGGGTCCAAGCTCGCGCGGGTCAAAGCTATGGCAGAAAGCCGTGCGCCGCGACAGGGGCGGGCGAGGGCCCCCGTTGCGCCCCCGCGGCTGGATCGGCCGCCTCAGATGGCGTGACGGTTCGCCGTCGGGCCGAAATGCTCGACATAACGCGCGCTGATGATGGAGCGCGGCAGCACCACCAGAACGTCGGTGGTGCCGAACTGGTGGTCCACCACTGCGCCCTCGCCAACGAAACCGCCGAGGCGCAGATAGCCCTTCACCAGGGGAGGCAGAGCGTGCAGCGCCGCCTTCATGTTGATCTCGCCCTTGGGGATGCGGTCCATGGACACATAACGCTTGTCGAGGGCGCGGGCGCGCCATTCCACTGGCGCCAGCGCATGATGGTGGAGGAACGACAGCTGCAGGGCGAGCGCCTCGGGGTCAGTTCCCTCCAGGCTCGCGCAGCCGATCATCACGTCGATATTGTTGCGCAGGATATAAGCCCACACGCCGTGCCAGAGCAGCTCGACGGTGCGTTTGTTGCGGTACGGCTTGAGCACGCAGGAGCGTCCAAGCTCCAGGAATTTCAGGCCCGGATGCGCGTCGACGATGCGGTTTACGTCAAACTCGCTCTGGGTATAGAAGCCGCCGTGGCGATCCGCGACCTCCTGCTTCAGCAGGCGATAGGTGCCGACCACCTTGGGCTTGCGCCGGCCGAGCACCATCTTGCCGGCCTCATAATCGAGCACCAGCATGTGGTCGCAGATGGAGTCGAACGCATCCACGTCGCGCCGGGCGATGCGAGCCGCAGCGTCCGGGACGGCGGACATCTCCTCGTAGAAGACCTTGTAGCGCAGGCGCTGGGCGCGGCGCACGTCGCGCGCGGTGCGGGCGAGGCGCACTTCCAGCGGCCCGAGCCGGCCGAGCACCACGGGTTCGCCGAAGGGGACCGCCTCGCGGTGGCGGATGCCGGAATAGGCGCGGAAATCCGAGACCAGCTTCTGCGGGCCATTCAGCGGCAGCTTTCCGGCATCGCGCGCAACGGGGGGCGCGAACAAGGGCGCGCCGAACTTGCTGCCGGGCAACTTGGCGAAGCCTTCCTTGGCCACATCAATGCCGCGGCCGACCAAAGCGGGCCAGCTGAAGGGCTGCGGGTCAAATCCGGGACCGGACTGTTCTTGGCGTTTCATGCAACGACCCCCTCCTCGGGCCGCCGCTGGCCGGCGGCGGTTCCATGGGACGCCGCACGCCGCCCTGACGAGCGCGAAAGCGGGGCCCGCGCATTGTGCGCGTCTGTCCCGCGTGACCACAACATTCACCATAGTTTTCCTACGGCTATGTGACAATGACGGAATGTGACACCCGCCTTCGTCATATGACATACGCCCGCGCATTGCGGGACCTTGCGACCCATGCTAGCGCGATGACATACCGTAAGGTTGCAGGGATTCGGGGGTGTCATGTCCAAGATTCGGTTTTTGTCGCGCATTGCCGGTTGCGCCCTCATCCTCGCCGTGGCGGGCTCCGCTGTGGTGCAGGCCCAGTCCGTGCCGGCTGCCGCCTCGGTCTCCACCATCGTCGTTCCGGGCGTGGGCACCATGAATGTGCTCAGCTACAAGGCGCGGTTCGTCTCGGCTGATCCCGCCACCCGCCGGGTGGTGCTGGAAACCCCGAACGGCAAGCGCTGGGCGGTGATCGCGCCGCCGCTGCTAGGAGATGTGATGCAGCTCGCCAATAGCCGGCAGTTGCTGATCCGGGTGCTGCCCGGCCTCGTCACCGCCCTCGGCAAGGCGCACCAGGGTACGCCGGGCGTGGCGATCTCGGAACTGGTGCTCAAGGACGGTCTGCCGGGCTGGCCCGAGGATTACGGCTTCCGGGAAATCACCATCACTTCGATGCTGGTGAATATCGACAAGGCCAACGGCACCATCAGCTTCGAGGGCCTGGACGGGCTGGTGCGGACGGTCAAGGCGGCCAATCCGCAGGTGCTCGCCGATCTGCAGAAGGTGGAGCTGGGCGATCTGTGCCAGATCACCTATTACGAAGGCCTCGCCATCAACGCCATGTAGCGTTCGCCTATCTGGGGCTCGCTGGCGCGGCGGGGGGTCAAGCGGCGGCGCGTGGCCGTTCCGCCATGGCGCGATAGGCCAGCGCCTCGGCCAGATGCTTGCGGCCCAGGCTCTCCGCGCCTGCAAGGTCTGCCAGCGTGCGCGCCACCTTGAGCACGCGGTGATAGCCCCGGGCCGACAGGTTCATGGCGCTCGCCGCGTCGCGGAGCAAGGCGAGTCCGGCTGCATCCGGGCGCGCCACCACCTCGAGCAAGGCCCCCGAGGCGTGGGCGTTGATACGCACGTCCGGCCGGTCGAGGGCGGCATAGCGCTCGGCCTGGAGCGCGCGCGCGGCCGCAACCCGCGCGGCGATTTCCTTTGAGCCCTCGGTCGGCGCGGGAAGAACCAGATCGGCTGCGGTGACGGCCGGCACGTCAAGATGCATGTCGATGCGATCGAGGAACGGGCCGGAGAGGCGCGCCAGGTAGTCCTCCTGGCAGCGTGGTCCCCGCTTGCAGGTAAAGCCGGGATCTCCGGCATGGCCACAGCGGCACGGGTTCATGGCGGCGATCAATTGGAACCGAGCGGGATAGGTGACGCGGTGGTTGGCGCGCGCGATCAGCACATCGCCGGTTTCCAGCGGCTGGCGCAGGGAATCCAGCACCTGGGGCGAGAATTCGGGTAGTTCGTCCAGGAACAGGACCCCATGATGGGCGAGCGAAACCTCACCGGGCTTGGCCTTCGCCCCGCCGCCCACCATGGCCGCCATGCTGGCCGAATGGTGCGGGGCGCGGAACGGGCGGCGATCCACCAGCGCGCCGTCGAGGATCGCGCCGGCCACCGAGGCGACCATGGAGACATCGAGCATCTCGACCGGGGAGAGCGGCGGCAGGATGGAGGGCAGGCGTTGCGCCAGCATGGATTTTCCGGCGCCGGGCGGCCCCACGTAGAGCAGATTATGGCCGCCGGCTGCCGCCACTTCCAGTGCGCGCTTGGCGGTTTCCTGGCCCTTCACGTCTTTCAGATCCAGGTCCGATCCGCCGGGCGGGCGCAGGCGCGGATCAGGGCGGGCCAGAACTTGTCGGCCGGTGACATGGTTCGCAAGCTGGATCAGCGAGAGCGGTGCGAGGATTTCCATATCGGGGCTGGCCCAGGCGGCTTCGGCGCCGCAGG
This sequence comes from Roseixanthobacter psychrophilus, assembly GCF_043195195.1. Classification (NCBI taxonomy): domain Bacteria; kingdom Pseudomonadati; phylum Pseudomonadota; class Alphaproteobacteria; order Hyphomicrobiales; family Xanthobacteraceae; genus Roseixanthobacter; species Roseixanthobacter psychrophilus. Next base: position 217,466 of record NZ_JBAFWT010000001.1, on the reverse strand, counting down.
CGGCGGGGCAGATCAGGCCGTGCCCGCGCGCATTGGCGCCGATTGCGGCGGGAAGCACGCCGGCCACGGCGGCGATGGACCCGTCGAGCCCGAGTTCCCCGACCACAGTGAAGCCGGCGAGCGCATCGCTCGGTATGGCACCGATGGCGGCCATCAGGCCGAGCGCGATGGGAAGGTCGTAATGGGACCCCTCCTTCGGCAGGTCGGCCGGTGCGAGGTTTATGGTGATGCGGCGGGCCGGCAGCGCGAGGCCCGAGGCGATGAGGGCGGCGCGCACGCGCTCCTTGGCTTCCGTCACGGCCTTATCCGGCAGGCCCACGATGGTGAAGGCTGGCAGGCCGGGCGCAACATGCACCTGCACGTCCACGGGCCGGGCATCGACGCCCTCGAATGCCACTGTCGCTACACGCTGGATCACGCCCGCCCCCCGGCTCGCCCCGTATCTTACGGTAGTGGAGGGCGCGCCTGCTGACAAGAACATATTGGGAACGTTGGCCCTTATGTGGCCCTTACGCCGCAACACCGGATTTCCGATGGCGGCCTTACGACATGCGGGCGGATAAGGGCTGCCGTGAGGATATGCCCATGACCGAGTTGCATCCGTTCCACCTTGCGCCCTACGCCCGCCGGCAGGCGCTCCCTCTCTTCGGGCGTCGTTCCGGCGGGCATGTCCCTCCCGGGCCGCTGACCCGCATGGCGCTGAAGGTGTTGATCTTCGGGCCGGTCGTGTTGCTGGCCTTCGCCTTGAATGCGGCTTTCGGCTGAAGCCGAGGCCGCGCGTCCCCTTGATGTCCCGGCACGGTGTGCCAGCTGCGGAAGGTCGATCCATGACCCATGTCCAATCCTCTTCCCACGCGTCCAGCTTCAAAGGCTCGACCCGCCCGCTGGCCGATCGCGACGCGCCGGAGCCCTTCGGTTCCGCCGAATGGGGCAGCCTTGGCGGCAATGCGCGCCTCCTGCCGCTCGCGTTCGGCCCGGTGCGTAACGCAATGCCGGTATGCGCCCGCTTTCTGCTGGTCGCGTTTGCCCTCGCCTGCATCATTGCTATGGTGCGATGAGTTGGGACATTGGCCCGCAACTGTTCCCCGCGCGCGGTGGTCGCGCCTGAACCAAAAGCCCTGATCATGACGATGACAGACCTTCTGGAGGGCGAGCATGAGCGCCTCATCTCCGCGCAGTTCGGCCCGCAGGCCGCCGCTTATGTGACAAGCGCGGTGCACGCGAAGGGCGCGGATCTTGACGCCTTGGCGCAGATGATGTCAGGGCGCGGTGCGGCCCGCGTGCTCGATCTTGGGTGCGGCGGCGGCCATGTCAGCTTCACCGTGGCGCCCCATGTGGCACACGTGGTGGCCTATGATCTCTCCGATCGCATGCTGGAAGCCGTAGCGGCCGAGGCGGGTCGGCGCGGCCTCGCCAATATCGAAACCGCACAGGGCGTGGCAGAGAAGCTGCCGTTTCCGGACGCGACGTTCGATTTCGTGATCTCGCGCTACAGCGCGCACCATTGGCGCGATCTCTCCGCCGGGCTCGCCGAGACCAGACGGGTGCTGAAACAAAGTGGCCGCGCTATTTTCATGGATGTGGTCGCCCCGCCATCCGCTGTGCTCGACACTTTTCTTCAGGCCGTCGAACTGCTGCGTGATCCGTCCCATGCCCGGGACTTTGCGGTGCGCGAATGGGTGGAGCGCGCACGTGAGGCGCGGCTCGCATGTCAATCGGTCACCGATGGCCGGCTGCGGCTGGAGTTCGGGTCCTGGATCGCCCGCATCAATACATCGGAGCTTCATGCGGCGGCCATCCGCGCGCTGCAGGAGATGGCCGTCAGCGACGTGCGTGACCATTTCGCGATCGAGGCCGACGGCAGCTTCACGCTGGATACCGCGACCCTCGTGTTTGCGCCCGCCTGAGCGTCGCGGACCTTACTTTTTCTGCTCCAGCATGAGGTTGCCCTGCTTCTGGATCAGCGCCTTCGCCTTCTCCGCCATCAGGTGCAGCAGCCAGGGCAATTCCACGGCGAGATGAACCGCCGTATCGGCCACATCGAGCGTGCCGTGGGCGGTGTGGCCGAGCACGCCGACGCGGAACTGCAGGTGGGAATCGGTCCAGGTCTCCTCCATCACCTGCAGCTTGTCGCCGAACTTGGCGCGCACGCTGGTGAGGCCGCCCTGCAGGCGACGCGTCGCCTCCGCCTTGCCGAGCTTGTGGGGAATGGAAACGGTCAGGGGTTGGGGCATGGCGTCACCTCGACACGGGATAAGGACGCGTTCAGGCGGCGCGCTTTTCCTCGATCTTATCCCAGATCTGCGCGGCGATATCGGGGCCGCCGAGCCGCTTGATGGCGCGCAGCCCGGTGGGCGAGGTGACGTTGATCTCGGTCAGATTGCCGTCGATCACGTCGATGCCGACGAACAGCAGGCCGCGCGCGCGCAGCTCCGGGCCGATGCGCCTGCAGATTTCCTGCTCGCGGTGGGTGAGGTCCGTGGGCTTTGCCGCGCCGCCGCGCACCATGTTGGAACGCAGATCGCCTTCGCTGGGCACGCGGTTGACCGCGCCGGCGGCTTCCCCGTCCACCAGGATGATGCGCTTGTCGCCGTGCTTCACGGCCGGCAGGAAGCGCTGGATCACCCAGGGCTCGCGGAAGGTGACGGCGAAGAAATCATAGAGCGAGCCGAAATTCAGGTCGTCGGCGGTCAGGCGGAACACGGCGCCGCCGCCATGGCCGTAGAGCGGCTTCATCACCACGTCGCCGAACTCGGCGCGGAAGGCCTTGATCTCGGCGAGGTCGCGGGTGATCAGAGTGGGCGGCATCAGGTCCGGGAAGTCGGTGACGAAAATCTTCTCTGGCGCGTTGCGCACCTGGGCCGGGTCATTCACCACCAGGGTCTTGGGATGGATGCGCTCCAGGAAATGGGTTGAGGTCACATAGGCCATGTCGAACGGCGGGTCCTGGCGCAGCAGCACCACGTCATAATCTGAAAGCGCCACGCGCCGTTTCTCGCCCAGGGTGAAATGCTTGCCCGCCTCGTCGGCGACGGTGAGCGGCTCGACGGTGGCGAACACCTTGCCGTCGCGCATGGCGAGCTGGTCGGGGGTGTAGTGCACCAGCGCGTGGCCGCGCTTCTGGGCTTCGAGCAGAAGCGCGAACGTGGAATCGCCGGCAATATTGATGCGGGCGATATGGTCCATCTGGACCGCGACCTGAAGGGCCATGGAAATCTCCGGCGGGGCGCCCGGCAAAGGCGTGTCGAGCCTTATCTATAGGCGCATCCGCCTTGCCGCCAGACCGGCGCGGCGCCGCGCTTGACGCGGACCCCGTTTTTCCGCACCCCTGCGCCCGTGCGGCGGGGGCGAGGGGACGAGATGATCCGGCGATATGGCGCGGCGCTGGCCGCGATCTGCATGCTGCTTTTCTCCGGATCGGCGCTCGCGCAAGGCGCGCCGGCACCCGCCGCTCCGTTCCAGGCCGAGCCCGCCTTCCAGCCGCGCATCGAGCGGGTGAAGGTGGGCGAGATCGAGATGGGTTATTATGCCCGTGGCGACGGCGCGCCTTTGGTGATGATCATGGGGCTCGGCGCCACCATGGCCGATTGGGATCTCGCTTTGCTCGAAGCGCTCGCCCATGACCGTAAGCTGATCGTGATCGACAATCGCGGCTGCGGCTTCTCCTCGGATACGGCGCAGAACCACACCAGCATCGCGCAGATGGCGGACGATGCCGCCGGCCTGGTGCGGGCGCTCGGCTATGGGAATGTGGACCTGCTCGGCTATTCCATGGGCGCCATGATCGCGAGCCAGGTGGCGGTCCGCCATCCGGAGATGCTGCGTTCGCTCATGCTGCTGGCGCCGAGCCCCGGCGGCAGCCACGAGGTGCCGCCGGCGCCGGGCGTGCTGGAGGCGATCGCCCACCACACGCTCGCGCTGCCACAGGTGCTGGCGCTGTTCTTCCCGGAGGATGCTGCCGGCCAGGAAGCCGGCCGCGCCTTGGTTCTGCGCGCGGTCGCCGGCCGCAAGGCGGGCACAATTCCCGCCGCGCCGGCCTGTTCGGATGAGACCGGCACCCGGCAAGTGGAGGCGCTGCGGCAGTTTTCCGCCTCCGATGCCAGTTATGACGCGCTGCCCGCGCTCACCACACCGACCCTGGTGATGGGCGGGCGTGCGGACAAAGTCTTGCCGCCCGCCAATGCGCGGACGGTGGCCGGTCGTATCCCCTTTGCCTGGAGCGCTTATTTCGAGGGCGGCCATCTGTTCTGGGCCCAGAGCCGCGCCCAGGTGATCGCGACCTTGCGGGCCTTCCTGCAATAGGCGTGGCGCCCTTACGCGCTGCCATCACGCGTCAGCGTCGAACGCCCCCGGCAGATGTTCGGCCGCGCCATCGAGGCCCAGCAGGATCGCGTCGAACCGCATGTCGAGCCCGCCGAGCGCGGGATTGACGGCCAGATAAGCCTCGGCGGCGGCGGCGATGCGGCGCCTTTGGCGCGGCAGGACCGCGTGCGCAGCCTGGACCAGATCGGCCCGCAGCTTCACTTCGCAGAACACCACAAGCGTTTCGCTGCGCGCCACGATGTCGAGTTCGCCGGCGCCCGTGCGCACGCGGCGGGCGAGGATCGCAAAGCCCTGGGCTTGCAGCAGCGCGGCGGCGCGGTCTTCGGCGGCAAGGCCGCGCGCATGGGCCGCCTGCTTCTTTCGGCGGGCCGGGGTGTCCGCCGGCGGCGCCTTCGCGCGCTTGATCTTGACCGGTCCGGTCATGCCTCGTGCGGCGCCTCTTCACCGTTCTCGCCCGCCTGGGAGAGCGCGAGCGCACGGGCATAGACCTCGCGCTTGTGCCGGCCGGTGAGGGCGGCGACCGCGGCCACCGCATCCTTCAGCGAATGCTCCGCCAGGGCGCGGGCGAGCGCGGCATCCACGTCGTTATCCTGCGCCGCCTGTTCCACCGGCGGACCCACCACGAGGACGATCTCGCCCTTGGGGTTGCGTTCGCCGGCATATTGGGCGGCAAGCTCCGGCAGCGGCCCGCGCCGCACTTCCTCGAATGTCTTAGTCAGCTCGCGGCACACGGCGGCGCGGCGCGGACCCAGAATCTCGGCGAGGTCGGCGAGGCTTTCGGCGAGGCGCGGGCCGGTCTCATACAGCACCAGGGTCGAGGGAATGCGCGAGAGCTCGGTGATGCGGTTGCGCCGCTGGCCGGGCTTGGGCGGCAAAAATCCGTCGAACAGGAAGCGGTCGGTGGGCAGGCCCGCCGCCACCAATGCGGCGAGTAGGGCGGAGGCACCGGGCAGGGGGAAAATGCGATGGCCCGCCTCGGCGACCTCCACCACCAGCTTGTAGCCGGGGTCGGAGATGAGCGGCGTCCCGGCGTCCGACACCAGCGCCAGCGCCTGCCCGCCAGCAAGCCGCGCCAGCAGTTTCGGGCGCATGGAGGCGCCGTTGTGGTCGTGATAGGAGATCAGCGGTGCCTCGATGCCGTAACGCTCGGTGAGGCGGCGCGTCATGCGCGTATCCTCGCAGGCAATGATATCTGCCCCCGCCAAGGTTTCGAGCGCCCGAACCGTGATGTCGCCGAGATTGCCGATGGGCGTTGCCACCACATGCAATCCCGGCGCGAGGCGCGCCGCGGGCAAGGTGGTACCGGCAAGGGTGAAGGAGCGTGGGCGTTCGGCAGGTAGCGTCATAGCCTCCACCTTACCCCAGTGGCGCGGCGCAATGAATTGCTCGTGTGAGGCCAGATTCGAATTCGCAGCCCCTCAGGCTGGCATCGCGGCATTTTCCTTCACGCGAACGGGAATTGTCAGATAATGCACGCCATTGGCCGAGGCGGGCGGAAACCGTCCGGCGCGCATGTTCACCTGGATGGACGGGAGCAGGAGCGCCGGCGCCGAAAGGGTCGCGTCGCGCGCGGTGCGCATCGCGACGAACGCATCCTCGCTCACGCCTGCGCCCACATGCACATTCTGGCTGCGTTGAGCCGCAACGGTCGATTCCCAGGCATAGATGTCGCGGCCCGGCGCCTTGTAGTCGTGGCACATGAACAGGCGCGTTTGCGGCGGTAGAGCCAGCAGCCGATGGATGGAGCGATAGAGCTGGTGGGCATCGCCGCCGGGGAAGTCCGCGCGCGCCGTGCCATAGTCGGGCATGAACAAGGTATCTCCCACGAACACCGCATCATCAATCTTGTAGGAGATGTCGGCAGGCGTATGGCCCGGCGTGTGGAGCACCTCCACATCCAGGGCGCCGATGGAAAAATGCTCGCCGTCGCGGAACAGATGGTCGAAATCGCTCCCGTCGGCCTTGAGATCGGTGGCGTTGAACACCGGGCGGAAGATCTGCTGAACCCGTACGATCTCGGCCCCGATGCCGATACGGGCGCCGGTTCGCGCCTTGATCAAGGGCGACCCGGAGAGGTGGTCGGCGTGGACATGGGTCTCAAGGGTCCAGACGACGCGGTATCCCCGATCCGCTGCGGCCGCGAGTACCGCTTCGACCGAGCGCGTATCAACCGTGCCGGATTTGTGATCATAGTCCAGGACCGGGTCGATGATCGCCGCATCCTTCGAGGCGGGGTCGGCCACCAGATAGGTTACCGTGTGCGTGGGCTCGTCAAAGAAGGCTTGGATGGTGGCGGGCATGGGCATGCGTCCTTTGGCGAGTCTGGCGGCTCTTAATTAACGGTTATGATTGTGAAATTACAGTGGCGACAGACCGGTCTTCGCGGCCGATATGCCGGCCAACTTTGCGGTCGTAGTGTTTGCCGGGGTCGCGCCCTCGCCAAATTGCCGGCATAAGGGTAATCCTGAAACCTGCGCCAAGGCTCGGCGCCCGCAGGAGAAACGTGTGACGCATCGCGTGCCTTCCCCGCCCCCCGGGCTCTCCGCTTCCCTCGCGACCACGCGGCGTCAGGTTCTGATCCGTGGCTTGCGCCTTGGCGGCGGGTTGGCGTCTGCAGCGGCGCTCGCCGCTTGCGCTGGCGATGTGGGCGGCCGTGCCGTCGATCTCGGCCCGCAGGCTGGGCCATCCAATGTGCCGCCGGTTGCCAACGGACCCGCAGTGGCGCTGATTCTGCCATTGGGCGCGCAGGGCAATGCCGGCCTGGTCGGCCAATCCATGCGCAATGCCGCGGAGCTGGCCATCTCGGAGGGCGGCGCACCGGCGTTCCAACTGATCGTCAAGGACGATGCCGGTAACAGCCAGGGCGCCCGCGCCGCGGCCGAAGCCGCGATCAATGAAGGCGCGCGGATCATTCTCGGCCCGCTGTTCGCCCATTCGGTGGGTGCGGTGTCCCAGGTAGCACGGGCTCGCAACATCCCGGTCGTCGCCTTCTCCACCGACACCAATGTGGCGACCCAGGGGGTCTATCTCCTGAGCTTCCTGCCGCAGAGCGATGTCGACCGCATCGTGCGCTATTCCATCGCCCAGGGGCGGCGTTCCTTCATCGCGATGATCCCGGAGAATGCCTACGGCACGGTGGCACAGGGTGCGCTCCAGCAGGTCGCGGCAGATGCCGGCGGGCGCGTCATGGGCATCGAGCGCTATACGCCCGCGCGCCTTGCGGACGCTGCCAAACGCATCGCCATGCTGGCCCCTCAGGCGGATGCGGTATTCATTCCCGACTCGCCGGACCAGGTGGTCGGCGTGGTGCAGCAGCTCGTGGCGGCAGGTGTCGACCTCAAGAAGGTTCGCCCGCTCGGCACCGGCCTGTGGGACAATCCCACGTTGCTGGCCGATCCGCGCATGGAGGGCGGCCAGTTCGCGGCGCCCGACGCGTCCGGTTGGCGCAATTTCTCCCAACGCTACCGCCAGCGGTTCGGCAGCGACCCGGTGCGCACGGCCACCTTGTCCTATGATGCGGTCTCGCTGGTTTCGGCGATCATGCGGACCCAGGGCCCGGAAGGGCTGACCGACGCCACCCTCACCAATCCCTCCGGCTTCAACGGTGTGGACGGTCCGTTCCGCTTCCGCGCCGACGGCACGAACGAGCGCAGCCTTGCGGTTATGGAGATTCGGGGCGGAAGCGCCCAGGTGGTGAGCCCGCCGCCGCGCAGCTTCTCCAGCTGAACGAGGCATGTCCCCGGCGGCTTCGCCCCACGACACGGTTTTCTCATCGCCAATTTGCGCTATAGCTGCGCCCGCGTCCTCTGGGCGCGGCCACCGGGCACTAGGAAGGACGAACGGGCCATGAAAGTGATTGCACCTTTGGCGGGCCTTTTTCTCGCCGTGTCGGGTTTCGCGAGCCTGGCCCAGACGCCGGCGCCCGCACCCTCGGCTCCCGCCGCCGCCACTGACAAAGGCCCCGGTACCACTCAGGCCGGCACGCCGCGTCGGCCGGAAGTCCAGATCGCCCGTCCGATCGAAATGATGCTGACGCTGCAGGCCGCGAACGTGGCTTATGACGGCAAGAAGCTGGTGCTCACGGGCGTCGCGCCCCTGACCACCTTCACGGTGGACCGTCCCGAGCGCATCGGCGGGACCATGACGGCCGAGCAATTCGCGAAGCTCTGGAACGCCACCGCCGACATCTTCAAGAATGATCCCCCCAATGCCGCGCTGACGATCCTCGGCGCAACGCCCACTCAGGTGATCGTCGAACTGGCCCACGTGGTTCAGTCCGGCTCCACGCTCACCTTCGACGTCGGCCTGCTGGACGGCGATCTGCCCGCCGCCGGCGGCCCCGTGACACTGGTGATGGCACCGACGGTCTATCGTCCGCTGGATCACGCCGGCCCGTTCCTCAAGTGCTGGTGGAGCCCCTATTGGGTGCAGAGGGTGTGCCGCGCCGCTTGGTGAGTGGCCGTACCCATCGATGCGAAACGGCGCCCTCGGGCGCCGTTTTTGTTCATGCGGCGAGGCGGGCCTGAAGTTCCCCCGCGTACCACTGCTCCATTTCGAGATGGGCGCCGTCGTCGGCGATCACCCGCCAATCGCCCTGCGGGTGGGGAGCGCCGTGAATCACCAGGGGCAGGACCCGGGTTTTCAGGCGGATCACCGGCTGGGCATGAGTATAGCCCTGATGTGGCCGGCCCAGCAGGTCATGGGCGATCGCCTCGGCCTGCTTGGCGATCGGCTCGATGAAGCGGCAGGGCGCGCCCTCGATGCTGATGCAGTCGCCGAGCGCGTAGATATCGGGCGCACTTGTGCGCAAGTTCAGCTTGTCCACCACGATGCCGCGATCGAAGGCGAGGCCCGCCGTTCGGGCGAGCCGGCTCTGTGTCACGAGGCCGGTGGCCGCCACCAGGACCTCCGCCGCGAGCACGCCGCGCCCGCCGGTGCGGTCTCGCACCGTGAGAATGGCACTGCCCTGGTTGCCGCGTTCCGCCCGCTCGACGGTGATCCCACCCAGGAAGCGCACGCCCAATCCCTCCAGGCGGGCGCGCAGCCGGCCGGCGGCGAGCGGCGGCAAGAGGGCCGCCAGGGGCATGTCCTGCTGGTCCAGCAAGGTGACCCCATGGCCGGCGCGGGAGAAGTCCTCCGCCAGTTCGCAACCGACCATGCCGGCGCCGACGATGATGATTTGCCGGCTTGCGCCATCAAGGTGCGCGGCGAGCCCGCACCAGGCACCGAGGTCGTTGACCCGCCAGCACAGGTCGGCTGGTAAGGCCGGCGGTAGCGCCGGCCGGGCGCCTTGGGCGAGAATGAGGTGCGAATAGGCGAGGGGGCCGCGCGTGGTGTGCAGGCGATGGCGCTCGGGCGCGAGCGAGATGGCAAATGCGCCGTCCAGCAGCCGCACGCCGAGCCGGGCAGCCATATGGGCGCCGCTCTCCTTCCTCAGCCGCTGCTCGGAGAGACCACGGGCCAATGCGATGGAGAGTTCGGGCTTGTGGTAGACATCGCCCGCGCAGGCCGTGACCATTGTGATGGGGATTTCCCCGTCCAACGCCCGCACAGCTTCTGCGGCCGTGCGTCCGGCGATCCCTCCGCCGACGATCACAACGCCCGGCCGGCGCGACGCATGAACCACCGACGCCGCGATCGCAGCCATGGGCGCGGAATGTACATAAGGCTCAAAATCGGTCTTTCGGACCCCGCAGATCGGGCATTCCCAATCTTCGGGAATATCCTCGAACCGCGTGCCGGGGGCGATGCCGCTGTCGGGGTCGCCCTCCTTCTCGTCATAGATCATGCCGCAGGCCCGGCAGATATACTGCCGCCAGACGATCTCGGAGGTTTCGGTCGGGGTCATGCCGGCATCTCCTCGCGCGAGAGGCGGGCCATTTCCCACCGCAGATGCTTGATGGCGGGCGTAACGATAGCGATGAAGTGCGCCTCGCGGATCCGCCGCTGTGGGGCCGATGACATGAGATATCCCCGTGCCCCCTGGTGCAGCAAAGCAGATTGGGTGGCCCGCAGAGCCAGCTCTGCGCCCTGGGCGCGGGTGTCGAGCACGTCGAGGAAATAATCCGTGTCATTCTCGAACGGTGTTTGCGCCAGCATCAAAGCGTGCCCGACAAGCGCGTCCAACTCACCTTGGATTTCGTCCGGGCGGTCACTGAGGTGGCGGTTCACATGGCCGAGGGTCGGCTCCACCTCGCGCATGGAATCGATGGCACCCTGGACGACGCCCACCGCCATGCCGGCCTGCAACAGGATGAAGGCACCGCGAATGCGCTTGATGAACGGGCGGGCGGGATCTGCCACCATATCCGCCTCGGGCACGAAATAATCATCGAGCCGAATGCCGAAGGTCGAGGTCCCCTCCATGCCGGAGAATTGCGGGCAGGGGCGTAGCTCCACCGGCGGGTCGCAGCGCAGGATGAACATGATTTCGTGGGACGCGGTCCCATCCTCGCGATAAACCCGCGCAATGGCCCCGCAATATTGACCGCGCGCGATATGGCTGACCCACGGCAGCGAGCCGGTAACGAGATAGCCGCCCGGCGTGACGCGGGCGCGCAGCAGCATGGGTTCGATTTCGGCCAGCGCTTTCATGGGGTTGGAGAGGGCGGTGCCGCCGAACGTGCGCCCTGCGGCGTGGTCCTCCAGCATGGGCCCCATGAGCGCCGGGTTGCCCGACTGTTCCATATAGAGGCCGCAGACATCGTGCGCCCACATGAGGAAGCCGGTGGCGCCGCAGATCGCGGCGGCGGAGCCCATGGCGCCGAGCGCTGTATCGAAGCGCCCGCCGTTGCGCTCAAGATGCGCGCCGAGGGCTCCGGCCTCGCCGAGTCCGGCTAAGATTTCAAGCGGATAGTGGCCATGGTCGATGGCGTTGACCGACGCCCGCAGGGGGCCTTCGGCGATCGCCTTGGTGGTGGTGAGAATGGTGTCCGCGCGATCAGGCTGGGGCGCGGTGGGAGGATGCAACTGGGCAAGCGTCATCGTGGCCTCCGGCTCAGGGGCGGGACAGATCAAAATGTGGGATGGGGGGTGAAGAGTGGGTCGGCGCGAGGCGGGCCAGGGCAGGAGCCTCGCGCCGACCCCCCCTTCAGTCGGCGAGGCCGATGCTGAAGGGGATAGGGTTCCGCATGGTGTTGGCGACGGGAGAGAAATAGTTCGCCCGCTTCACGATTTCCGCGAGTTCTTCGCGCGTTGCATCGCCTTCGATGGTGACCTTCACGCGGATATCCTGGAAGCCCATCTGTGCAGGTTCGCGCTCGGCGCCGCCAGCACCCCAAGCGGCCGTATTGCCGATATCGCCTTCCACCTGCAGCTCCAGCTTGGAAAGCTTGACGTTCTTCCAAGTGGCGACGGCAGTGATGCCGACCGCAAGGCAGCCGCCAAGAGCGGAAAGCACGATCTCACCGGGGGCGGGGGCGGTGTCCTGGCCGAACAGATGGGGCGGTTCGTCCACCACCACGGGCTGGTGGTTGCCCACATAGTTCAAGGTCCGATACTGCCCTTCGACCACCGTGCGCACCACATTGGTTCCGCGCCGCTCGGGATTCTCGCGGCCCTTCTCGGCAAATCCAAGCAGACCGTCACGGTCGATGGGTCGCAGATAGGTGGTGATGGTCTTCACAGCTTCGGTCGCGTTGCTCACTGGTGCGTCCTTTCGAAAGGATTCTGAGGGCCCATGCCCATAGGCATTCCACCAACCTGATAGCAACCCCCATGCCACTTTCGTGCGCAGGGGAAGAGTTGCGTGGAAAGCGATACGTTGCAACAGTTTTAGGGGTTAAAATGGCTTGCAGGGATGGATTTTTTCCTCTGCGCATGAGGCTCTTAATGTAGACAATGTTCACAATGTCAACATTTACTCTACGAGTGAGGCATCCTGCCTTCTTGGTCGATGCCCGCTTTCAGCCAGCGGTAGTGAAATTGCCGTGCCGTCAGCCCCAGCATCTGGGCCGCGCGGGATTTGTTGCCGCCGCATTGTTCAAGCGCCCGGCGGAGGTCTTCGGGCGAATGCGAGCCGGCGCGCAGATAGGGTCGGAAAGCCGGCACCATCCCTCCCTGTGCATGCGGCGCCATGGAACGGTGGAAGCTCTCTTCGGACACGGTTTGCGGCGAGATGCGGGCGGCGGCGAGGAACGGATCCAGGTCAGCGGCATCCAGGGAGGGCCTGTCCGCCAGCAGGACGAGGCGCTCGATGAAATTCGACAATTGCCGGATATTGCCGGGCCAGGGGTGCTCGCGCAGCCGGGTCATGGCGGCGGCGGTCAAATTGACGTTGCGCTGGTTGGCCTCGTTGAAACGACTGACAAAATGCATCACCAAAGCGGGAATGTCGTCGCGCCGCTCGGAGAGCGAGGGTAGTCGGATCGGGATCACATTGATCCGGTAATAGAGATCCTCGCGGAACCGGCCGGCGGCGACTTCGCGTTCGAGATTGCGGTTGGTGGCAGCCACAAGACGCGCGTCGACCTTGATTTCCTTCTTGCCGCCGAGCCGGGTGATGGTGCCTTCCTGAAGGGTGCGGAGCAATTTGGTTTGCATGGCGAGGGGCAATTCGCCGATTTCGTCCAGCAGAATGGTGCCGCTGCCGGCCTGTTCGAACCAGCCCGCCCGCGCATCGCTGGCCCCCGTGAAGGCGCCGCGCTCATAGCCGAACAGCTCGGATTCGAACAGGGTCTCTGGAATGGCGGCGCAATTGACCTTGATGAACGGCCGGTCGCGGCGCGGGCTGGCCAGATGCAAAGCGCGGGCGAAAACTTCCTTGCCGGTGCCGGATTCGCCCAGCAGCAGGACGTTGGCATTTGCCGCCGCCACCAATTCAAGTTCCGCGAGGGCCTTGAGCAGCGCCGGGGCGGTGCCGATGATGCCGTAGCGGGCGCTGTGGGTTTCCAGCGCGCGGGCGAGCATCTGGTTGTGTTCCTCCAGCGCGCGGGTCTTGCGCTCCAGGATTTCGTTCAGTTCCAGCACTTGCCCGGCGAGGGTGGCGCAGATCCGCAGGAGGGTGATGTCGTCGGAAAACGGCCGGCTGCGATTGCGGATGCGATGGCAGCCCAGCACCCCCACGGTGCGCCGTTCGACCCTTATGGGAATCACCAGGAACGCCACCGGCTCCTGCGGCAGGGTCGCACGATCGACGGCGCGGAACAGGAAGTCGGGCTCCTGGTCGATGTCCTGAACGATGATCAATTGCTCATGGCCGAGCGCCCGTCCGGTAATGCCTTCTCCCGCCTGGTAGCGACCGCGGGCCTTTTCCCGTTCGGTGAGGCCGTAGGAATAGCGGATCTTGTACAGGCCGCTTTCCGGATCCCGCAGCACGATGCGGCCGCGGTTGAGCCCGAGCATTTCCGAGAGCAGGTGCAGCATCTCGTGGAGGATGTGCTCCACTTGCAGCCCCTTGCCGATCAGCCCGATGATCTGCTGGATCAGCAGCATTTCCTGCGCGCGCCAATAGGCGGGGGGCTCGTCCTCGTGCACCTTCGCCTTTGCTGCGCTCGGGCTGTTGGCCATCACGGGCAGCGCGCGCGCCTTGGTCTTTCCGCCCATCGTCCTGCTGCCGTTTTCCGGTGTTCCCGTCGCCGGGATTCTTCCATCCTATCAGCCCGCCTTCAGGCTTTTCCATGGAAACGGGCGCCGCCCCTCGCAATCGCGTCCCTGCAATGCCACTTTGTTCTCATAACAGAATCAGCACATGCCCCGAGAGCGAGGCCGCGAGAGCGAGAGAGTGTCCATTCCTGTCGAGCAAAAGGGCCTGCGGGCCGCAGACGAAAGCGTCGAGGCCCCCGCATTGCGCCCCGGCGGCATCGCCGCGCGCGCGCGGGCGGGTGGCGCCTCCGCCGCGCCTTTACCCAATTATCTCAACGGTCTCAATGCCGAACAGCGGGCGGCGGTGGAAACCATCGACGGGCCGCTGCTGGTGCTTGCCGGCGCGGGCACGGGCAAGACGCGTGTGCTCACCACCCGCATCGCTCATATCCTCAATCTCGGCCGCGCCTTCCCGTCCCAGATTCTCGCCGTGACCTTCACCAACAAGGCTGCGCGGGAGATGAAGGAACGCATTCATTCCATGGTGGGGGATGCGGTGGAGGGCATGCCGTGGCTCGGCACGTTCCATTCCATCGGCGTGCGCATTCTGCGCCGCCATGCCGAATTGGTCGGGCTGAAGAATGGCTTCACCATCCTCGATACCGACGATCAGATCCGGCTGATGAAGCAATTGTTGGCGGCGGAAAATATCGACGACAAGCGCTGGCCGGCGCGGCTTTTGGCCAACACCATCGATGGCTGGAAAAACCGCGGCCTCTCGCCCGCCAACGTGCCGCCCGGCGAGGGCTCGGCCTTCGCCAACGGCAAGGGTCAGATGCTCTATGCCGCCTATCAGGCGCGGCTTAAAGCGTTGAACGCAGTGGATTTCGGCGATCTTCTGCTGGAGGGCATCCGCCTGTTCCGCGAGAATCCGGATGTGCTGGCGGATTATCATCGCCGCTTCAAATTCATCCTGGTGGACGAATATCAGGACACCAACGTTGCCCAATATCTGTGGCTGCGCCTGCTGGCCCAGGGTTCCAAGAACGTCTGTTGCGTTGGCGATGACGACCAGTCCATCTATGGCTGGCGGGGCGCCGAGGTGGACAACATCTTGCGCTTCGAGAGCGATTTTCCCGGCGCCACCGTGATCCGCCTGGAGCGCAATTACCGCTCCACGGGCCATATTCTGGCGGCGGCCTCCCACGTCATCGCCTTCAACCAGGGCCGGCTCGGTAAGACCTTGTTCTCCGAAGGCGAGATGGGGGAGAAGGTTAGCGTCACCGGTTCTTGGGACAGCGGTGAGGAAGCCCGCGCCGTCGGCGACGAGATCGAGACGCTGCAACGCGCGGGTCACCCGCTCTCGCAGATCGCCATCCTGGTGCGCGCTTCGTTCCAGATGCGCGAGTTCGAGGACCGCTTCGTCACCCTCGGCACGCCCTATCGGGTTATCGGCGGCCCGCGCTTCTATGAGCGGGCGGAAATCCGCGATGCCCTGGCCTATTTGCGCTGCGTGCTCTCCCCGGCCGACGACCTTGCCTTCGAGCGCATCGTCAATGTGCCCAAGCGCGGCATCGGCGATGCCACCTTGAAGCAGATCCACGATGTCGCCCGCGCGGCCGGCGTGCCGTTGCAGGAGGCGACCCGCGCCCTGACCGAGAGCGAGGAGCTGAAGCCCAAGGTGCGCGCCACTTTGCGCGGCCTGCTACAAGCGTTTGAACGCTGGCGCGCGCGCTCCCAGGACCTGCCCCATACCGAGCTTGCCGAAATCGTCCTGGACGAGAGCGGCTATACCGAGATGTGGCAGAAGGACCGTTCCGCCGAGGCGGCCGGACGCTTGGAGAACCTCAAGGAGCTGGTGCGCTCCATGGAGGGATTTGAGAATCTGCAAGGGTTCCTGGAGCACATCTCCCTGGTCATGGATGCCGACAAGGGTCCTGGCGAGGATGCGGTGCAGATCATGACGCTGCATTCGGCCAAGGGGCTGGAGTTCGACACCGTCTATCTCCCGGGCTGGGAGGAGGGGCTGTTCCCGCACCAGCGGGCGCTGGACGAGCAAGGGAAGGCGGGGTTGGAGGAGGAGCGGCGGCTGGCCTATGTGGGCATCACCCGCGCCCGGCTCTCCGCCCGCATCTATTTCGCCTCCAACCGGCGCATCCACGGCATGTGGAATTCCACCGTGCCCAGCCGTTTCCTGGACGAGTTGCCCGACGCCCATGTGGAGGTGCAGGAATCCAAAGGCGGCTTCGGCTGGGGCGGTTCCGGCTATGGCGGCGGCTCCTACGGCGAAAGCCGGTTCGATCGCGCCGCCAAGGTGGAGCCCTTCTCCTCCACTTATTCCACGCCGGGCTGGCAGCGCGCCCAGAATGCCCGTTCGGCCGGTGGCTCAGGCGGCAGCTTTTCCGAGCGCGGCACTGGCGCTTTCGGCGCCGGCCGGGGCGGACGCGGGGCGGTGATCGAGGGAACCTTGCTCGCCTCCTCGACCGGGGCGCCCTCCAACTTCAAGCAAGGCGAGCGGGTGTTCCACATCAAGTTCGGCTATGGCGAGATTTCCGAAATCGATGGAAATAAATTGACGGTTCAATTTGACAAGGCTGGGGAAAAGCGGGTTCTGGAGAGCTTCGTCGAGAAGGTCTGACCCGGCCCGGAAAGCCTGCGGGGGTAACGGTTTTCCGCCGCGCCCGAGAGCAAATGTTTCATGTGAAACATCGGCGCGGCGCAGAAGAACAGCGGATTCAAGCCCGCGTAAACAGCATGTTCAGCGGATGAATCCGGAATTTCCGTAGAAGTTCTACACCCGACGTCCGGCTTGGCGGGGGCGGAGCGTCGCGCGGTCCGCTTCCCTGCCCGGCGGTCGGAGATGCGGGGAGCCGTCATGTGAACTTCGCACGCGACGGGGTGTACTGCGCGACGCGGGACGGTACTTTACGGGTCCAACGCACCACGGGTCCGACGCACCGCGGGGGCGGGTCGCACCAATCTTACCGGCGAGCCATGGCGATCATCAATCTTGTCCTGCTGCTGGTGGAAATGGCCGTGTTCGGCAGCCTGATGCTTGCCTTGTTCCGCGCCCGCTTCCTGATCGGCATCAGCGCATTTTTCGCCGCGTTGGGCGCCTTGCACGTGTTCGCGGTCTATCTCGCGATGTCCGTGTTTCTGGTTCTGCCGTTCGGCCTCGCCGCGTCGCCGGGTTCGGTGGTGTTCTATGCGGGGACACTGAGCCTGCTGTTGATGACCCACATGATCGAAGGGCCCGAGGTGGCGCGCCAGCCGGTCATCGGGCTGCTTCTCGGCAGCGTGGCGGTGGTGATCGTGGTGGCGTTCCTGGCTCTCGACCACAGGCGCCTTGTCCCCATGCGCCAGGACGATATTCCGCAGATCAGCCAGGTCGGCATGTTGATGCTCTGGAGCACGTTGCTCCTGCTCATCGAGTGCCTGGTCATGTTCCGCCTCTACGACCGGCTGCTTGGCATCCTGCGCCGACGCAGCTTCCTGGCATCGTGGCTGACCCTGTCGCTGATCAATACGTTCGATCAGATCTTCTTCTTCGGGGTGATTTATCTCGTGTACGATGCACCTCTCGCCGCCGGCCTCGGGGGGTGGCTCGGCAAAATCGCCGCATCGGGCGTCTATTCCGCGCTCATCTCCTATTATCGGCGGCGTCTCGATTTCCCGCTGAGCGGCCATGAGGCAATGGCGCGACGGGATCTGGGAGGCGGGCGGATGCGGCTGCGCTATGATGCTGCGACCGGAGCGTTCCATCGGGCCCGGCTGGAGCCGCTGCTGGTCGACCTCCTCAGCATCACCCGGGCCACCGGGCGGCCGATGAGCCTACTGATGGTGCGGGTGGACGGCCTCAAGGATCGGCGCGATACCGACAGGGCGGATGTGGACCGGAATTTGCGGGGCATCGCCGATGCCCTCGCCCAGGGGCTGCGCAACGGCGATTATGTGGTGCGCTATGATGGCGATGCCCTCGTCGTGCTGGCGCCCGGCCTGCCGCACATGATGGCGGCCCAGCTCGCCGCCGCGCTGCGCCAGCGCGTGGGGGGCCTTCAGATGCCGGCGGGGGTGGATCTTTCGCTGTGCGTGGGCATCGCCACCGCGCCCTTGGACGGAGAAAGTGTCGGCAAGCTCTTGTCCGTGGCCGACCAGCGGGTCTATGCCGCAAGGCAACTGGGTCGCGATCGCGTCGTTGGCGCGTTCGAGGCCTGAATGCAACGTTCCGTCCGGATTATCCCTGATGTTTGAAGGCCTGCTGCCCAGCGATGCCACCCATTTCATGCGGGTTTCCGCGCCCGAGATGCAGGCGCGCCGCATCGCGGACCTGCTGGCGGAAAGCTTCGACCCCGCCGAGGTGGCGGTGGCCAATTTCGAGCAGCCGGATCTCTCCTGGGCGGTCGAGGTCTATGCCGGCGAGGCGTTCGACCCTGAGCGCCTGCGCGAACTGGTGAGCGTTGCGGCCGGCCCGGAGCTTGCCGCGAGCGTCACGTTCGGGGAATTGCAGGAACAGGACTGGGTCGCCGCCAGCCTGGAGGGATTGGCGCCGGTGAAGGTGGGGCCGTTTCATGTCCACGGCTCGCACGATCGGGCCCGGGTTCCGGTCAATGGCATCGGCATCGAGATCGAAGCGGCGCTTGCCTTCGGCACCGGCCATCACGGCACCACGCAAGGGTGCCTCGCGGCCATCGTGGATGCCGCGCGGGTCGGCCGGCCCACCCGGGTCCTGGACGTCGGCACCGGCACCGGCGTGTTGGCGATCGCGGCGGCGCGGCAATTCCGCGTGCCTGTCGTGGCGAGCGATCTCGACGAAGTGGCGGTGCGGACGGCGCGGGAAAATGCCCGGGCTAATCTTGCCGGGCCTTACATCCGCATGGTGCTGGCGGCCGGCGCGGGTGCCGACGCGGTGCGCCGGCCAGGCCCCTATGACTTGATCCTGGCGAATATTCTGCTGCCGCCGCTGAAGCGCCTCGCGCGGCCGCTGCGCCCGTTGCTGGCGCCGGGAGGACGGGTCGTGCTGTCGGGGCTGCTGCCGTCCCATGCCAATGCGGCGCTTGCCGCCTATCGGGCGCAGGGCTTGCAATTGGTGCGCCGCCGCGACATCGACGGCTGGACGACGCTGACCTTGTCGGTGGCGGGCAGCAAGCCGACCCCGCGCTGGGCCGCCTGAGAACAGGTGGCCTCACCTTGAAATGGAACCGTCGGCATGTCCCGCGACCGGCCGCACTGTTCCGCCGGGGTGGCGGTCCCGTGCGCTCGGCTGCTTGTGCGTGTCGGCGGCTTGCGTGTGACCGCGACGACCGCGCGTTAGGCTACCGCGTGTTCGGTGTCGGCAATTTGGTCGGCAGGTGGCGCGCCCCGGGTTGCGGGGCGCAGACCTGTCGCTGACCGATCACTTGCCGTGGTCGATCACTTGCGGGGGTCGAAACCGGTGCGCTGCATATAGGTGATGAAGTCGCGCTCGGCCTGGGCGGCACGGGCGGCGACGATCGAATCATAGATGCGCGCGAAGACGCCCTTCTTGGCCGCAGCCGGCTTGGCGGCGGTGGTGTCGGTGGTCTTGGCGGTCGAGAAGGTATCGGTCGAGAAAGTAAGGGTGCCCATGACAGGCCTCCAACGCTTGGCCGCCCCGTGCGGCTGATGATGCGTTGCAATATGGCCTGTGTTGCGCCGCACTAGAATACATGAGTCAGCATGGCTGACCTGCACCCTGCGCAGCGTAGAAAATGGGATTCTTAAAGGATTTCGGCGCCGCGGGGCGGCGCCGATGCCTAAATCGGCAGCGTGCCGCTTGCGTGATCAGCAGCGCGCGCCGAGGGTGATGTGCCGGCCGATGCCCTCCGGGTCCGGCAGCGCGGAATGGACCGAGCGCATGCCGGCCACCCGCTCCAGCACGTCGTCCGCGAACGGCGTCACTCGCCGCGACGCCAGATCCACATGCAGGGCGATCTGCTCCGAGGTCGCGGAGATCCATCCTTCCGTCCCGTGGTGCAGGCACTGGAAGAGATGCAGCCGCTTCTCGTCGTAATCGATCAGGCGCAGCGTGGCGCGCACGTCGGCGTTGGCCGGCAGTTCCCGCAGATAGCGCACGTGGGCTTCGGCGGTGAAGAAGGAGAAGCCGCGCACCCGCACATATTGCGGGCCGAGGCCGAGCAGGGCCAAAGCCTCGTCAAAGGCCCGGTCGAACAGGACGTTGTAATAGGCCATGTTCAGATGGCCGTTATAGTCGATCCACTGGCTCTCCACCCGCATGGGCGAAGAAACGAAGGGGGCGAAGAATACCGGTTCGAAGTCGATCCTGTCCAACATGGCGCTCTCCCTGGTCGAGGGGGCACGGAATTCAGAGAATTGCCTGCTCGCTACGCAGTGTGCCGTGAGTTTCGACATTGGTCACCGACGAAATGGCACAAGATTGGCTGCCATGCGGAAACATCATGCAAAGCTGAGGCAGGGCGCTACCGGCGCAGGCCCCTTGCCGAATGCCGGCAGGCCGCTAAGCTGCTGGCCCCATTCCGCTGGACGGCCTGATTTTAAAGGATTCTTAAATGTTTGCTGCCGATGCCGCGGTCACGCGCGAATCGTTGCCGGGGCTGCAGCAAGCCCTGGAGTCTTTGCAAGCGACATTAGGTAACAAAGTCGTTACCTCCCATGCTGTTCGCGAGCAGCATGCAAATATCACGACCTATTTGCCTAATGAGCCGGCAGATGCCGTTGTTTTCGCGCAGAGCACACAAGATGTGCAGACCGTTGTCGGCATCTGCGCAGCCCATCGAATACCGATCATCCCCTGGGGAACCGGCACTTCGCTGGAAGGCCACGTCAATGCGCCGAAGGGTGGAATCTGTATCGACCTGTCGGGAATGAATCGAATTCTCGCCATTCACGCCGAGGACCTCGATTGCGTCATTGAGCCCGGCGTGACCCGCAAGCGGCTGAACGAGGATCTGCGCGACCAGGGGCTGTTCTTTCCCATCGATCCCGGCGCCGATGCCTCGCTGGGCGGCATGGCCTCGACCCGCGCTTCCGGCACCAATGCGGTGCGCTACGGCACCATGAAAGACAACGTGCTGGCGCTGAAAGCGGTGCTGCCGAACGGCGAGCTCATCACCACCGCGCGCCGGGCGAAGAAATCCTCGGCGGGATACGATCTCACCCGCCTGTTCGTCGGGGCCGAGGGCACGCTCGGCATCATCACCGAGCTGACGCTGCGCCTCCAGGGCATTCCCGAGACCATCACCGCCGGCGTATGCCCCTTCGCCAGCATCGAGGATGCCTGCAACGCGGTGATCGCCACCATCCAGTCGGGCATTCCGGTCGCCCGCATCGAATTGCTGGATGAAGAGCAGGTGAAGGCCTCCAACGCCTATGCCAAGCTCGATCTGCCCGAGACCCCGCATCTGTTCGTGGAATTCCACGGCACGCAAGCCGGCGCCCACGAGCAGGCGGAGCGGTTCGGCGAGATCGCGGCGGAATTTTCCGGCGGCCCGTTCGTGTTCGCCGCCAAGCCCGAAGACCGCACCCGCCTGTGGCAGGCCCGGCACGATGCCTATTGGTCGGTCATGCCCATGCGGCCGGGCGCGAAGGCGGTGGCCACCGACGTGTGCGTGCCGCTCTCTCGCCTCGCCGAATGCGTCATGGAGACCAAGCGCGACATCGTCGAGATGGGGCTGATCGCGCCCATCGTCGGCCATGTGGGCGATGGAAACTTCCACACCACCTTGATGGTGGACGTGGAGGACCCCGCCGACCTCGCCAAGGCCAAGAGCTTCATGTCGCGGCTGGTGGACCGCGCGCTCGCCATGGAGGGTACCTGCACCGGCGAGCACGGGGTGGGGCAGGGCAAGATGAAATATCTCTCCGCCGAGCATGGCGAAGCGACCCTGGACGCGATGCGGGCGATCAAGCGGGCGTTCGATCCGCTGAACATCATGAATCCGGGCAAGATCCTCAAAATCTGAGGCCCGCCCCGCCGCGTCCATTGGATCGCCACCATCCCAACGTTACCATTCCGCGCTAGACTTCCCCAACGCGCCCGCTGCGGCGCGCCCCATGAAGCGAGGACCGGCTGGTGCAAGGCGTCCTGATCACGATCGCCTCGGCGGTGATCCTTGCGATCGTCGCCGCCTTCGCGGCGCCGTTCGTGGTGGATTGGACCGCCTGGCGCGGCGCGTTCGAGGCCCAGGCGAGCCGGACCCTGGGCGTGCCCGTAGTGATCCGCGGCAATATCTACGCCGACATCCTGCCCACTCCCCGGATCATCCTGCGCAACGTGTCGATCGGCGCCGACGCCGTTTCCACCGGCGCGGTCGCCGACGAATTGCGGGCCGATCTCGCCTTGGGCGCGCTGGTGCGCGGCACGGTGGAGGCGAAGTCGCTGACCTTGGTGCGGCCGCACATGCGCCTGGTGCTGGACAGCGCCGGCCGGGTGGCCCTGCCCACCGGCGCCGCCGCGCCCCGCGGCCTCTCCGTGTCCCAGCTCGCGATCGAGAGCGGGACGCTCGACATTCTCGATCGCGGTGCCGATCGCACCGTGCGCTTCACCGACCTCGACCTGCGCGGCGAGGCCCGCTCGCTCGCCGGGCCGTTCCGCCTGGAGGGCGAGGTGGAGACTGGCGGCCGGCGCTATGGTACCCGCCTCAGCCTCGCCGCCTTCGGTGCCGACGGCAGCCGCATGCGCCTGATCGCCGAGGACCGCTCGCGCCCGCTCACCCTCGATCTCGACGGCACCTTCCGCCTCGACGACGGCATGCCCCGGTTCGAGGGGCGCGGCAGCCTTGCCCGCGCCGGCGACGGGGCGGCGAGCACCCCGGGGCAGGATGGCTGGCGCCTGTCCGGCATGCTGCGGGCCAGCCCCGAGGCGGTGGTGGCGGAAACGCTGGACCTGTCTCTGGCCGACACCGCCCGCCCGGTGCAACTCGCCGGCTCGGCGCGTCTGGGGCTCGGCCGGGCGCTGGGGCTCGACGTGGTCCTGAATGCCCGCGCCCTGGATGCGGATGCCTTGCGCGCACCGTCGGGCGCCGCGCCATCTGGCCCGGCGGAGGCGCTGGCCGGCCTTGCGGCGGCGTTCAATGCGCTGCCCGCGCTCGACGTGCCCTCGCGCATCGGCATTGCGGCGGAGCAGCTCACCTATGCCGGCACGGTGATGCGCGAGGTGCGGCTCGATCTCGTCGGTGGCCCTTCCGGCTGGCGCATCGAGACCGCCGAAGCCAAGCTGCCCGGGCAGAGCGCGCTGCGCCTCTCCGGCGCGCCGGGCAGCGCGGGCGGCACCGGGTTCACCGGCGATCTGGCGTTTTCCAGCGACGATCCCGTCGCCTTCCTGCGCTGGGCGGCACCGCGCGGCGCGGCGGATTATGCCGGGGCGGTGTCCGGCCCGGTGAAGCTCGTCGGCCGCATCACGGCCGGGGACGGGCGCTATGGCGTGCAGCAACTCGACGGCAGTTTTGGCGCGGCGGCGGTTTCCGGCTCGGGGCAGTTCGCGGCCGGCGACCGGCCGCGGCTCGACCTCTCCCTGTCGATCTCCGGCTTCGACCTCGATCCCGTGCTGGCGGCGGCGCGCCAGGGGCTCGCTCTGTCCGGCGGCGCGCTGGACGGCGGCATCGCCTTGGAGGGCCGGCGGCTCACGGTCGGCGGCATGCCGCTCGGCACGATGTCTCTGGCGGCCGCGGGCAGCGGCGGGGCCTGGACGGTCTCGCGCCTGGTCCTGGACGACCTCGCGGGCCTGCATCTGGAAGGCAAGGGTACCCTCACCCGCCTCGCGCCGGTGCAAGGGCGCCTCGACCTGTCGGTCGCCGGCGCCAAGGCGGACGGCCTCGTGCCGCTGGCGCGGCTGCTCTCCGGGGCGCGCGCGGGCGAAATCATGACGCGCCTGCTGCCGGTCGCCGCGCCTGTCGCTCTCACCGGCACCGCCGCCTGGGGCGAAAAGGGCGCGGGCGAATTGCGCATGACCGGCACGCTCGGCCTGCTCTCCGGCCGCGCGGCGTTCGTGCAGGCGGCGGATGCCGGCGCGCCGCGCGTGGATCTGGCGCTGACCGCGAGCGACGGCGCGCGGGTGCTGGAGGCCGCCGGCCTGCCCGGAGTGCGGCCCGGCCTCGGCGCCGGCCAGCTCACCCTTGCCCTGGTGCCCTCAGGCACCGACGATGCCGAACTCGACGGGCGCCTTGTGCTCGCCGACATGGTGGCGAGCGCCAAGGGCCCGGTGCGCCGCGCCGCCGACGGCACCTTGCAGCCGCATCTCGCGATGCGCGTCGACGGCCCGGACGCCGCGCGGCTGTTCGTTGCGGCGGCCGCCGCGGCCGAGGCCGGCCCGGTGCCGGCGGCGCTCGGCTTCTCCGTGTCGCGGGCGGGAGAAGCCTGGAAACTGGACGATGTGACCGGCCTGCTGGGCGGTGCGCCCGTTGCGGGTGCCGTGGCGATCGAGGGCGGGGCGGTGCCGCGCCTTACCGGCCGGCTCGATCTCGACGCGCTCTCCCTGCCGCGCCTGATCGGCCTGTGGGGCGCCCGCAGCATCGGTCCCGAGGTGGGCAACGGCCCCTGGTCGGCGGCCCGCTTCGCGCCCGTCCCGACGACCCCGTTGGCGCTGGCGCTCGACCTTTCCGCCCGCCAGCTCGATGTGAACGGCACCTATGTGTTGCAGGATGCCAAGGCCCGACTCCAGACCCGCGACTCCACGCTGGAGCTGCGCGACCTCAAGGGCGGGATCGGCGGCGGCACGCTCACCGCCAGCCTCACCTTGCGCCGCCGCCCCGACATGGTGGCCGCCGAGGGACATCTCGGGCTCGACGGCGTGGACCTCGCCGCCTTGACCCGGCCGCTTGCCCCGCGCGCCGGCCCCACCGGCCGCCTGTCCGCCTCGGTGGACATGGGCGGGGTCGGCCGCTCGCCGCTCGCCATCGTGCAGAGCCTGTCGGGGCAGGGGACGCTGAGCTTCGCGCCGCTGGAGATTCCCGCCGCCGATCCCGGTGCCATCCAGGCCGTGCTGGCCGATACCGCCGCCGGCAAGCCGCCGGAAGAGCGCGGCGTGCTGGCGATGTTCGACCGCGCCCTTGCGCGCGGCCCGCTCAAGCTCGACGCGATCGACAGCACGGTGAACCTGGTGAACGGCGTCGTGCGCCTACCCTCGGCGCGCGCGCAGGTGCAAACCACGCGCACGGCATTTTCCGGCACGCTCGACCTGCCGCGCCTCTGGCTCGATGCGACGCTGGATCTGGAATCCACCGAGGCCGGCGGGGCGGTGCCCGGCGGCAGCATTTCCTGGCGCGGTCCGCTGGCGACGCCGGAACGGCGCGTGACCGCCTCGGCGCTGGTGGCGGCAATTTCCATGCGCGCCATCGAGCGGGAAACCCGCAGGCTGGAGGAGCGGCAGGGCTTGGTGCCCGCTCCCTCCGCCGGCAGCGGCACGGCGAACCCCGCGCCAGTCAATCTTCCGGCGCCGGCAAGCATCCCGTCCAATGTTCCGGCCATCGACCCTGCGCCGCCGCAGCCTCCCGTTGCGACGCCCGCCGCACCGGCGCCGGCCGCGCCGGAGGAGGGCCGTGGCGCGGGGGAACCTGCGGCGGCCGCACAGGACACCTCCGAGCCGAGGACTGGGGCGGAGCGGACGCACCCCTCTGCACGCCCCTCCAGCCAGACGCCGCGCCAGGTGGAGGGCCGAACCCGCGCGCCTGCGCCGCCGCTCGCCCCGCCGATCGAGATCGGTCCGTCCAACCGGGCCCGTCCGGCCCGCCCCTCGCTGCCTTCGGACGGCGGGAGCTACGCCCCGCCGACGCCCGGCTTCGGCAATTTGCTGCGGCCTCCCGCGCTGGTGCCGGGAGACTGACCCCAGCTCTCCTCTGCCTGCTCCTTCTGCCCGCCGGGGATAGCGCCGCTCCGCCCCCTCTCCCCCACGGGGAGAGGGTTGGGGTGAGGGGTCATGGCGCCCCGTTGCGGGGCTTGGATCGTTCCGGAAAGGCCCGGCCCCCTCACCCGCCCGCTGCGCGGTCGACCTCTCCCCCTCGGGGAGAGGTGGGTCTCGCGCCTCCCCGGCCTCGCGTGAGCTGCAAAAGCCGCCGTGCTCCCTCTCCCCGACGGGGAGAGGGTTGGGGTGAGGGGGCATGGCGCCCTGTCTGCGGGGCTTGGATCGTTCCGGAAAGCCCCGGCCCCCTCACCCGCCCGCTGCGCGGTCGACCTCTAGAGGTAAGCCCGCCCCCTCCGGAGCAGGCCCGCGCGGGCGCAGGGCCAGTCTCAGGCCCGTGTCAGGGTGATGTAGGTGAAGGGGTAATCGTCCTTCGGCCCCTGAATCGGCCCCTCGCGCTCCACCTCGCGCCATTCGGCGGGATCAAACGGCGGCAAGACCACATCGCCCGCGGGGGTGGCGTGCACGCGGGTGAGGTGGATCGTATCCGCCAGGGGCAAGGTCTCGGCGAACACCCGCTGGCCGCCAATCACCATGATGTCCTCGGCGCCCAGCTCCAGGGCAGCCTGTTCCGCCAGGGTCAATGCTTCCCCAAGATCATGGCCGACGCGCACACCGCCTTCGGGTTGGAAGTCGCGATCGGAGGTGAGCACCACCGAGATGCGTCCCGGCAGGGGCCGGCCGATGGAGAGAAAAGTCCGCCGGCCCATCAGCACCGGCCGCCCCCAGGTGAGGGTGCGGAAACGCTTCAGATCGGAGGAGAGATGCCAGGGCAGGGACTGATCCTTGCCGATGACGCCGTTCTCGGCGACGGCGACGATCTGGGCGAGAGGAAGCATCAGCCGGTGCCTTTCAGCAGGGAGACCACGCGCGCGGCCGCAGCCTGCCCGGAGAGATGGGCGCCATGGCAGGTGGAAAAGGCATGCTCGGATACCGCTTCGCCCGCGAACACGATGCGCTCCGCAAGCGGCGCGAACAAGCGGCGCCGCAGATCGGCCTGGCCGGGCAGGGCGCAGGAATAGCCGCCGCCGATGTGGGGATCGACGGCCCAGGCCGTCGCCCGCCATCCGGTGACGTGGTCGCGGAGACCTGCGCCGAATACGTCCACCAGCCCGGCCAGGGCAAAATCGGCCATGGCATCGGGGCCATCCGCCACCAGCGCCTGCCCGCTCGCGCCGCCCATATGGGCGATGGCGAGCGGACGCGGACCAGGGATGATCTGAAAATTCACCGGCGGGCAATCAGGCCGGGCAAAATCGATGGCATTGACGCCGGCCCGCTCGGCAAAGCCGAATACGTCGGCATCAAAGCCGAGCGCCACCTTTTCCGAAACACCGAGGGGCAGAGCCTCCATGGCCTCCGCAAGGTCCGGCGGCAGGGCTGGGGCGAACCGCAGGTGCCCGCGCGCCATGACGGTGGTGGACACGGTGACGACCACCGCACGGGCGGCAATGTCGCCGCGCGGCGTCGCAAGGCGCACCCCGGTGCCGGACCAGTCCACATGCGCCACCGGACATTCGAGCGTGACCGGCACATCCCCCGCATGGGCGGCGACCAAGGCGCCATAGCCCTCGACCACCGGCCAATTCTCGCCGCCGTCGTGATACTTGGCGAAATCGAGGGTGGAGACGGCCTCCGGTGTTGCGGCGGTCATCAGGGCGATCCAGTGCCGCACCAGGCGGTCCCATTCGCCCGCGTCGGCAATGACGTCGGAGGCGGCGACGTCGCGCCCGTTCATGCCGGCGGCGGCGATGGCGGCAAACGCCGCCTCGACGGCGTCGGTCGCCGCGTCCCGCTCCGCCGCCTCGGCCCAGCGGGCGCCGAGGTGCAGCTTGCGGATATAATGTTGGGTGGAGCGACGATAGGAAAAGCCGAGTCTATCGGCGATGGCGACGAAGGGGTTCGTCAGCGCCGAATGCATCCAATGGCAGCCGAGGTCCCACGGCATGGAAAAACTGGTGGTGTCGGTATAAGCCCGCCCGCCGATGCGAGCGGCGGCTTCCAGCACGACCACGGACAGGCCGCTGCCCTGCAGCGCGCGCCCCGCCGCGAGGCCGGCGGCCCCGGCGCCGATCACGGCGACATCAAACATGCTCATGATCAAACATGCTCAGGGACGGCCGGACTGAGGGACCAGCACGCACACAGGGCGGACAGGGAGCGCGGAGACAGGGAGCGCGGAGACAGGGGGAACGGCGACAGGGGAACGGATCCCAGGAAAAAGCGGATGCGGCGAGACGCGGCGCACCGGCTCATTTCTTGCGGAAAACGTCGAGCCGCACCACTTCCGCGCCACCAGCGGGACGCTCGTCCTTGCCGGCCTCGCCGGCTCCCGGCTTCTCGGTTCCCTTGCCCGTGCCGGGCGAGGTGTCCTGCGCGGAAACCTTGCCGGTGGCGGAGGCGATATCGGTGGCGGCCGGCTTCATCGTCAGGATGCCGTCGCCGGCCTCGCCCTTTCCGGAGGCAAGGGCGGGTTCCGATCCCGCGCCGCGCAGCGGGCGGATCGAGGCGCCCGCGCCGGGCAGGCGCGTCGGGGCGTCCGTGGCAGTCTCGCCCGTGGTCTCGATCTCCTCGCCGCCGGCCAGCTCGAACTGGAGGCCGAAGCTCACCGAAGGGTCGAAGAAGCCCTTGAGGGCGGAGAAGGGCACCAGCAGGCGCTCTGAAATGCCGCCGAACGAGAGACCCACTTCGAAGGCGTGCTCGCCCACGTTCAGGTCCCAGAACTGGTGCTGGAGCACGATGGTCATTTCCTCCGGATATTTCTCGCGCATGCGCTGCGAGAGCCGCACGCCGGGGGCGCGGGGATCGAAGGAGACGTAGAAATGGTGGTCGCCCGGCAGCCCGTCGCGGGCAACGTCGGAAAGCACGCGGCGGACGACGCCGCGCAGGGCTTCCTGCGCCAGAAGATCGTACCGGATATGATCGACCGAAGACATGGGGTGCGCTGCTCGCGGCCGGTGTCCAATTCAGAAGGAACTCGCGCGCCGCGAAAAGACAGGATGCCTCCTGCGCGAACCGACATGAGACCTCTCCGCTTCCCGCAGGTCCGGCCGGCCCTGGAGGGAAGTGGAGGCTTCTGTTGCCAGGTGCCTCCGAACCC
Organism: Roseixanthobacter psychrophilus; assembly: GCF_043195195.1. NCBI lineage: Bacteria > Pseudomonadati > Pseudomonadota > Alphaproteobacteria > Hyphomicrobiales > Xanthobacteraceae > Roseixanthobacter > Roseixanthobacter psychrophilus. The sequence goes on along the minus strand of NZ_JBAFWT010000001.1, from coordinate 188,631 downwards.
CGCCTATCCAGTGCTACCCGGTAGGGCTTTTATTTCGGTACCTTTACCGCTCACGCGGCAACGGCAACCGGAGCATAGTTGTCATTCGCAACTATAGGTCGGCCCGATATCGGCGGAACCATGCCGAGCGAAAGAAAGCCCTTTACACCCTCGTCGATCCTATTTCGCCCCCGCCGCAACCCGCAAACCTCTGCGGATCAACGGATTCTGGTGGAGGCGCCGGGTACTGCCCCCGGGTCCGAAAGGCTTATTCCGACAACCGTTTATCGCCATATCTGGCTTGCGCCAGCCGGATGAATATAAGGCCCGGTGCGGCATGATGAAAGGGGCAAGCAGGGGTTTTCCCGCAGCGGCGGCGGAATGCCCCGCCCGCTACTCGCCCGACAGGGGATGCAGGTCGCGCACCATGGCCTTGAGCCGCTCGTCCAGCACATGGGTGTAGATCTGCGTGGTGGAGATGTCGGCGTGTCCCAGCAGGGTCTGGACGATGCGCAGGTCCGCGCCGTGGGCCAGCAGATGGCTCGCAAAGGCATGGCGCAGCACATGGGGCGACAGGCGCGCAGGGTCGAGGCCGGCGGCGACGGCGAGATCCTTCAGCTCGCGCGCGCTTTGCTGGCGCGTCACATGGCCGGATTTCGCGCTGGTGGGAAACAGCCAGCGGGAGGCGTCGAGCCCGTTGTCCCGGCGCGCATCGAGATAGGCCGCCATCACCGTCTTGGCCGGACCGCTCAGGGGCACAAGGCGGTCCTTCTCGCCCTTGCCGGTGACGATGATCGCGTCCGCCCGCGTCCGCGCGGCGGTGGCGGGCAGGGAGGTCAGCTCCGAGATGCGCAGGCCGGTGGCGTACAGCACCTCAATGCAGCACGCGACCCGCAACCGGCGCAGTTTTTCACCTGGCGTCTCGGCCTCGGCCACACGCTGGTGGGCGGTATCGATGAGGCGGCCGACCTCTTCCACGCTCAGCACCTTGGGCAAGGGCCGGCCGCGCTTCGGCCCCTCCAGCACGGCGGCGGGATCGCCGGTGCGATGGCCCTCGGCATAAAGAAAGCGATAGAGCTGGCGAACCGCCGAGAGCCGCCGCGCCACCGTGGCGCTTTTGAATCCCCGTTCCGAGAGCTCGGCGAGATAGGCGCGCAGCACCGGCGTCCCGGCGGTTTCCACCCGCTCCCCCCGGCCGGTCAGGAAGGCGGAGAAATCCTCGAGGTCGCGGCGATAGGCGTCGAGCGTGTTGGGGCTCGCACCGCGCTCCACGGCCTGCATGTCGAGAAACAGGGCCAGCGGCCCGCTGGTTGAGATGCCGGCACGGGAGCGGCCGGCCCGGGTCATCGCCCGCGCCTCATTTCTGGAAGCGGTCGTTGGGGACGGTGATGGTCACGTCCCGCGTTACCGGCTCAACCCGGTTGGCAAGCCAATAAGCGCCGCCGTAGACCAGCGCTGCGAGAAGGGCGATCGCCGCCAGAAGGCGGATCAGACTGGGCACGGTGCGGTATACCTGGGTTTGCCTGACGTGCGTTCCGGGCGAATCGCCCGAAGGCGACGCGCCCTTGCACAGGTGACATGCGCGCGCCGCTCTTTCAACCGCCATTGCCCCTCCGCCACGGCAATGCTAGTGCGCTTTTTTGCGCCGTGCGCCTATTTCGGGCCATGGGCTGGGACGGAGGTATCCTTGGGCGGCGATACGGAGCGAGAGCCTGGGACGATGCCGGACGCGGCGTCGAACGGCGCCCTCCTGGCGCGGCTCGGGGCCCGTTCGATCGTGCTGGTCGGTATGCCGGGGGCGGGAAAATCCTCGGTCGGACGCCGCCTCGCCCGGCGTCTCGCCTTGCCGTTCGTCGATGCGGACGAGGAAATCGTCCGGGCCGCCGGCATGAGCATCCCGGAGATTTTCGCCAGCCGGGGCGAGGCGGAATTCCGCGAGGGCGAAAAGCGCGTGGTCGCCCGCCTGCTGCAATCCGGCCCCATGGTGATCGCCACCGGCGGCGGCGCCTTCATGAGCCCGGAAACCCGCGCGGCCATCTCCGATGCCGGGGTTTCAGTCTGGCTCGAGGCGGACCTCCACACGCTGCTGCGCCGGGTGAAGAAGCGCAACGACCGTCCCTTGCTCGCCCAGGGCGACGCCGAGGCCAAGCTCGCCGCTTTGCTGGCCGCGCGCGAGCACATCTATGCCCTTGCCGACGTGCGGGTGGAATCCCGCGACGTCGTGCATGAAACCGTGGTGGAAGAAGTGATTGCCGCCGTCACGCGCCACTTCTCGCCGATCCAGGACTAGCCTGTCATGCCGAGCCTTTCCGCCGCACCGTCTCCCACCGCATCCGAGGCCAGTGCCCGCACCGTGCGGGTCGATCTTTCCGGCCGCCCCTACGACATCGCCATCGGCCCCGGTTTGCTCGCGGGCATCGGCGGGCGCATCGCCGCCGTGCGGCCGGGTGCGCGGGTGGCCATCGTCACCGACCGTAACGTGGCGGAGCGTCATCTCGGCGCGGTGGAGGCCTCGCTCGCGCAGGCCGGCATTCCCCATTCCGCCGTCATCGTCGAGCCGGGCGAGAAGTCCAAGAGCTATGCCGGCCTGCAGCAGGTCGCCGAGGGCCTGATCGCGGCAAGGATCGAGCGGCGCGATCTGGTGCTGGCGCTGGGCGGCGGGGTGGTGGGCGATCTCGCCGGCTTTGCCGCCGCCGTGGTGCGCCGGGGCGTGGATATCGTCCAGGCGCCGACCACGCTGCTGTCCCAGGTGGATTCTTCCGTGGGTGGCAAGACCGGAATCAATTCGCCCCAGGGCAAGAATCTCGTGGGCGCGTTCCACCAGCCGGTGCTGGTGGTGGCGGACACCGCCGCGCTCGACACGCTGCCCGCCCGCGAGGTGCGCGCCGGCTATGCGGAAGTCGCCAAATATGGCCTGCTGGGCGATGCGCCCTTTTTCGGCTGGCTGGAGGCGCACGGCGCCGAGGTGCTCGCCGGGGGCGCGGCGCGGGTGGAGGCGGTGGCGGCAAGCTGCACCGCCAAGGCTGCCATCGTCGCCCGCGACGAGAAGGAGACCGGCGACCGGGCCCTGCTCAATCTCGGCCACACCTTCGGCCATGCGCTGGAGGCCGGCGCGGGCTTTTCCGACCGGCTGCTGCATGGCGAGGCGGTGTCCATCGGCATGGCGCTGGCGTTCGCCTTCTCCGCCCGCCTCGGCCTGTGCAACGGGCAGGATGTGGTGCGCGCGACCCGCCATCTGGAAAGCCTCGGCCTGCCGACGCGCATCGCCGACGTGCCGGGCGAGCTACCGGACACGGACGGGCTGATGACCTTGATCGGCCAGGACAAGAAGGTCAGTCGCGGTGCGCTCACCTTCATTCTGGTGCACGGCATCGGCGCGGCCTTCATCGCCAAGGACGTGGACGGCGGCGAGGTGCGTGCCTTCCTGGAGCAAATGCGGCGCGCCTGAGACGGCTCCCCGGCGCTTGCGCAAAACCGCGCAGTTGCCCCAAGCGCCCCGGAGCGCTATTGAGGCGCCACTTTCAAGAACCCGTGTCGTTCAACCGGGCGCGGGGAGGGTCAAGGGAATGTGCCACACGGCTACCGTCATGTTCGTTTCAATCCGCGCCCCGCGGTGCGGCATGGAGAAACGCGCGCGAAAATGATGCGTGCCGAATGCGAGGTGCCACGCCCCTCGCCGATGACGGCCCCCGGCGCCTCAACGCCGGCTGAACCCTTTATCCAAAGCCCCTGTTAGAGAGAATGCGAGCCATGGCTCGGCTTGTCATGAAGTTCGGCGGCACCTCCGTCGCCACGATCGAACGCATCCAGAACGTGGCGCGCCACGTGAAGCGCGAGGTGGATGCCGGCTACAGCGTCGTGGTGGTGGTGTCCGCCATGTCGGGCAAGACCAATGAGCTGGTCGCCTGGTGCCGCGAGGCCTCCACCTTGCACGACGCGCGCGAATATGACGCCGTGGTCGCCTCGGGCGAGCAGGTCACGTCCGGCCTTCTGGCCATCGCGCTCCAGGCCAAGGGGCTGAACGCGCGCTCCTGGCAAGGCTGGCAGGTGCCGATTTCCACCGACGACGCCCACGGCTCCGCCCGTATCCTTGAGATCGACGGCACGGCGCTGGCCGGGCGGCTCGATGCGGGCGAAGTGGCTGTGGTGGCGGGCTTCCAGGGCGTTCACCTGCCCTCCGGCCGCATCACCACCCTCGGGCGGGGCGGCTCGGACACCAGTGCCGTCGCCCTTGCCGCCGCCATTGGCGCGGAGCGCTGCGACATCTATACGGATGTGGATGGCGTTTATACAACCGACCCGCGCGTGGTGCCGCGTGCCAAGCGCATGAAGAGCATCGCGTTCGAGGAAATGCTGGAAATGGCGTCGCTGGGCGCCAAGGTTTTGCAGGTGCGCTCCGTGGAATTGGCCATGGTGCACAAGGTTCGCACCTTCGTGCGCTCCAGCTTCGAGGATCCGGACGCGCCCCACATGAGCACGGTCGAGGCGGCGGGCACGCTGATCTGCGACGAGGAGGAAATCGTGGCAAACCAGATGGAATCGCAGGTGGTGACCGGCATCGCCTTCGCCAAGGACGAGGCACAGGTCTCCATCCGCCGCGTGGCCGACAAGCCGGGAATCGCCGCCGCCGTGTTCGGCCCGCTGGCCGAGTCGCACATCAATGTGGACATGATCGTGCAAAACGTGTCGGCGGACGGCTTCACCGACATCACCTTCACGGTGCCCTCGGCGGATTACGACCGGGCCCGCGCGGCGCTGGAAAAGGCGCGCGATTCCATCGGCTTCGAGGTGGTGGAAGGGGCAACCGACGTCACCAAGGTGTCGGTGATCGGCATCGGCATGCGCTCGCATGCGGGCGTGGCGGCGGATGCGTTCCGCGCTCTAGCGGGCAAGGGCATCAACATCCGCGCCATCACCACATCGGAAATCAAGATCTCGATCCTGATCGACTCCGCCTATACCGAACTTGCGGTGCGGACTCTCCATTCGCTATACGGTCTCGATAGCTGATAATCAGGCTGCGGGGACCGGTCGTCGGCGATCAACGAGGTGAGAACGCCTCGCAACTCTTGAAGGATGCGGCCGATGCGTGGCGCGCTCGGCGGGCCTCGGGTGCTGTTAAGACGTCTCCGCGAGGTCATGGCGGAGCCGGTCAGCGCCCAGGACCGCCTGGATAAGATCGTGGTCCTGATCGCCGCCAACATGGTGGCGGAGGTGTGCTCGGTCTATGTGCTGCGCGTCGACCAGACGCTTGAGCTGTATGCTACCGAAGGTTTGAACCGCGATGCGGTTCACTTGACCGTCATGCGGGTGGACGAAGGCCTGGTGGGCCATGTGGCGCGGGAGGCGGAATCCCTCGCCTTGTCCGACGCCCAGCACCATCCGGAATATTCCTATCGCCCTGAAACCGGCGAAGAAATCTATAATTCCTTCCTGGGCGTGCCGATCCTGCGCGCGGGCAATACGCTCGGCGTGCTGGTGGTGCAGAACCGCGCCCGCCGCACCTATGCGGAAGAGGAGATCGAGGCGCTCCAGACCACCGCCATGGTGCTGGCCGAGATGATCGCCTCCGGCGAGCTGACCGCGCTCGCCAAGCCCGGCGCCGAGCCGGCGGTGCGCCGCCCGCTGCATCTCACCGGCGTTGCCCTGGCGGACGGCCTGGGCCTCGGGCATGTGGTGCTGCACGAGCCCCGCATCATCGTCACCAATGTTATCGCCGACGACGTGCCGAAGGAGGTGATCCGGCTCGACGGCGCCATCGGCAAGCTGCGCGCCTCCATCGATCTGCTGCTGGAGGATGACGGCCTCTCCAAGGCCGGCGAGCATCGCGAGATTCTCGAAGCCTACCGCATGTTCGCCCATGACCGGGGCTGGATGCACCGCATGCGCGAAGCGGTCATGTCCGGCCTCACCGCGGAAGGCGCGGTCGAGCGGGTGCAGTCCGACACCCGCGCCCGCATCATGCGCGCTTCCGACCCCTATCTGCGCGAGCGCCTGCACGATCTCGACGACCTCGCCAACCGTCTGCTGCGCGAACTGACCGGGCGCGGCCGCGCCTCCGACCGAACGGACCTGCCGGAAAACGCGGTTCTGGTCGCCCGCAACATGAGCCCCGCCGCGCTGCTGGATTATGACCGCACCCGCATCCGCGGCCTGATCCTGGAAGAAGGCGGCACGACCAGCCACGTCACCATCGTCGCGCGCGCCCTCGGCATCGCGGCGGTGGGGCAGGTGGAGAATGCCGCCGGCCTCGCCGATCCCGGTGATCCCGTGATCGTCGACGGGCAGGCGGGCGAGGTGCATCTGCGCCCGCCGGGCGATGTCGAGGCCGCCTATGCCGAGAAGGTGCGCTTCCGTGCCCGCCGGCAGGCGCAATATGCCGCCCTGCGCGACCTGCCCTCGGTCACCAAGGACGGCGTGGCGGTGGATCTGCACCTCAATGCCGGCCTGCTGGTGGACCTGCCCCATATCGCGGAGACGGGCGCGACCGGCATCGGCCTGTTCCGCACCGAACTCCAGTTCATGATCGCGTCCACCTTCCCGCGCATCTCCGAGCAGCTCAATCTCTACCGCGCGGTTCTGGACGCGGCGGGCAGCCGGCCGGTGACCTTCCGCACGCTGGATATCGGCGGCGACAAGGTGCTGCCTTACATGCGCACCGTGGAGGAGGAGAATCCGGCGCTCGGCTGGCGGGCGATCCGCCTCGGCCTGGATCGCCCCGGCCTGCTGCGCAGCCAGTTGCGGGCGCTGCTGCGCGCGGGCGCCGGGCGCGAGCTGCGCATCATGTTCCCCATGGTCGCGACCTCGGGTGAGTTCGACCAGGCCAAGGCGATCCTGGAGCGCGAGCTGACCCATTTGCGCAAGCATGGCCATGGGCTGCCCGAGCGGGTGTTCGTCGGCGCCATGGTCGAGGTGCCCTCGCTGCTGTTCGAGCTGGACGAGATCCTCTCGCGGGTGGATTTCCTCTCGGTCGGTTCCAATGATCTGGTGCAATTCCTGTTCGCCGCCGACCGCGCCAATGTGCGCGTGGCGGATCGGTTCGATCCGCTCTCCCCGGCGGCGCTGCGCGCCTTCCACATGGTCGCGCAGGCGGGCGCGCGTCACGGCAAGCCGGTGACCTTGTGCGGCGAACTGGCCTCGCGCCCGCTGGAATCCATCGCCTTGGCGGCGCTCGGCTATCGCGCGCTGTCGCTGTCGCCGGCCGCCATCGGACCGGTGAAGTCCACCTTGCTGCGGCTGGATGTGGCAGCGGCCCGCGCCGTGCTGATGCCCCTGCTGGCGGATACCACCGGCGCCGTGGATGTGCGTTCGACGCTGCGCGCCTTCGCCGAGCAGAGCGGGCTGCTGCTTTGAGCCCGTTTCTCCTGTCGTGCGGTGTTTCGTGAGTGATCTGCCCCTCGCCAAGCTCGAACAATTGGTCGCGCGCCATCGCGAGGTGGAGGCGCTGCTCTCGGCGGGCGCCGAGGGGGACGAATATGTCCGCCTCGGGCGCGAATTTTCCGATCTCACCCCGGTGGTCGAGCAGGTCCAGGCGCTGATGGCGGCCGAGCGCGGCCTTGCCGAGGCGCGCGATCTCGCGGCGGAAGCCGGCGGCGATCCCGAGATGCGGGCGCTGGCCGAGGGCGAGCAGGAGCGGCTCACGGGCGAAATCGAGCGGCTGGAGAAGGCGGTGCGCCTCGCTTTGCTGCCCAAGGACGCCATGGATGAGCGCGGCATCATCCTGGAAGTGCGCGGCGGCACGGGAGGCGACGAGGCCGCCCTGTTCGCCGGCGACCTGTTCCGCATGTATTCGCGCTATGCCGCGGAAAAGGGCTGGACCGTGGAAATCCTCTCCGAGAGCGAGGGGACCATGGGCGGCTATAAGGAAGTGATCGCGGCCATCCACGGGCGCGGGGCCTTCGCCCGGCTGAAGTTTGAATCCGGCGTGCACCGGGTGCAGCGGGTTCCTGCCACCGAGACCTCCGGCCGCATCCACACCTCCGCCGCCACCGTCGCGGTGCTGCCCGAGGCGGAGGAGGTGGACGTGGAGCTGAACGAAAGCGACCTGCGCATCGACGTCTATCGCGCCCAGGGGGCCGGCGGACAGCATGTGAACAAGACCGAAAGCGCGGTGCGCCTCACCCATCTGCCCACCGGCCTCGTGGTGGCGGTGCAGGACGAGCGCTCCCAGCATCGCAACAAGGCGCGCGCCATGGCGCTCCTGCGTTCGCGCCTGCTGGACGGCGAGCGCCAGCGCCAGGAAGCCGGCCGTGCCGCCGACCGGCGCGGGCAAGTGGGCTCGGGCGACCGGTCGGAGCGCATCCGCACCTATAATTTCCCGCAGGGGCGCGTGACCGATCATCGCATCAACCTCACGCTCTACAAGCTGGAGGAGGTGGTTGCGGGCACAGCGCTCGATGAGATCATCGACGCTTTGATCACCGAGCATCAGGCCGAGCTGATGGCCTCGGCCGAGGCCAATTGAGCATGGGCGCGGGCGTCGCTTTCACCCGCGCCGCCTTGCGCCGCAGCCTTGGGGCGCGGCTCAGCGCAGCCGGGGTGCAGAGCGCCGATCTCGATGCCCGCCTGTTGCTGGCCGATGCGCTCCATGTGACGCCCGCTGAATTGGTGCTCGATGCCGATCGCACCGTGGACGCTGTGGCGCTTGCCGCCGTGGAGACCCGCATGGCGCGCCGCCTCGCGGGGGAGCCGGTGGCGCGCATTCTCGGGGAGAAGGAGTTCTGGAGCCTGCCGTTCCAGCTCTCGCCAGAAACCCTGGTGCCCCGCCCCGACACCGAGACCCTCGTGGAAGCGGCCCTGGCCGCGCTCGCCGGACGGCGGGCGGAGAAGTTGCGGGTGCTGGATCTCGGCATCGGCAGCGGGGCCATTCTCGCGGCCCTGCTGAGCGAATTGCCGCAGGCGTTCGGAACCGGCGTGGATCGGGCGGCCGGTGCGGTTCGCACCGCCCGCGACAATCTGGCGCGACTGGGGCTTTCGCCCCGCAGCCTGGTGCGAGAAGGCGACTGGGCGCAGGATCTGGAAGGGTCGTTCGATCTCGTCGTCTCCAACCCACCCTATATTCCGAGCGGCGATCTGCCCGCGCTGGCGCGCGAGGTGCGGCTGTTCGATCCTGCGGCGGCCCTGGACGGCGGGGCCGATGGGCTCGACGCCTATCGCGCGATTCTTACTGCGCTGCCGCGCCTCCTGGCGTCGGACGGGCTTTGCGTGCTCGAACTCGGGGTAGGGCAGGAGGCGGACGTGGCCGCGCTGGTGCATGCCGCCGGTCTTAGGGTCGATGGCCCGGCCCGGCGCGATCTCGGCGGAATTCCGCGCGCATTGGTTGTGCGGGGGCGCTGATATCGATTCGCAGGAACTTCGCCGCGGCCCGAGACCGGAGGCCGTTTGATGCCCCGCCGCGAAAAAACCGCTTGGAAGGGCTAAGCGAACTGGCTAGTGTCATCTCAGGAATCGTACCGGGGCTTCGGTCCATTTGGTTGAGGCCCGCGTCTGAGACGGGATTGTTTCAGGGGTGTGGCAGGCGAAAGTTGATGGCGCACCGATGTTGCGCCGTGACTTTCCTTCACGGGACGATCGAATACCCACTGTCTCGCACGCAAACCGCCAACGGGAGCGTCGGGAAATGGCTTGGCTGGCCGCGCTTTTGGCGCGGAACGGGGCTTATGGTCGAACCGATCCGAACTCAAACCCAGTGTGGACCGGAACTGAGCGCGGGCACAGCCTGCGGTCGTGGTTGACGACACCCCGACGGATTTTGACCCCGGCTGCGGCGGGCGCCTTTCCGGCACCCGTCCGAGCGGACCGGACGCAGAACGGCGGTGACCGCCGAGCGAGTAGAGAACGATTCAGATGAGAAATGGTCAGCAGAAGCGTCCGCGCGGCCGTAACAACAATAATAACAATAATAACAACAACAATCGCCGCGGCTCCAACCCTTTGACGCGGGTCTACGAGTCCAATGGCCCCGACATGAAGGTGCGCGGCACCGCCCACCACATTGCCGAGAAATATCTCCAACTGGCCCGCGATGCCCAGTCGTCCGGCGACTATGTGGCTGCGGAGAATTATTTCCAGCACGCTGAACATTATATACGCCTGATCGCCTCCCTGCAGGGCCAGTTCGCGCCGCAGCCGCAGCCCGGCTTCGGCAACGAGGACCAGGAGGACGAGGACGGCGAGGAGAATTCCGCCGGCGAGGGCCAGCAGCCCCAGCAGCCTCCCCAGCAGCAGCCCTATGGCCGGGAGGCGCAGTTCCAGCCGCGTCCGCCGCGCGAGGATCGCCCCCAGCGGGACGATCGCCAGCCGCGTGGGGAAGAGCGGTTTGTGCGCGACGATCGCCAGCCGCGCGACAACCGCCAGGGCGGCTTCCAGCGCCGCACCGAAGAGGGTGGCGAGGGCTACCAGCAGCAGCCCCGGGACTATCGCCCGCGCTCCGACGAGCAGGGCTATGCGCCGCGCCAACCGCGCGCACCGCGCGTGGAAGAGGAAGGGCAGGGCAATTATGCTCCCCGCCCGCCGCGCGAGCCGCGTCCGGTCCGGTCCGAGGAGGAGCAGGGCTATGCCGCCCGTCCGCCCCGTCCGCCGCGCGCGGAAGAAGAGGGCCAGGGCTATGCGCCGCGCCAACCGCGTGCCCCGCGCGTGGAAGAGGAAGGGCAGGGTTATGCCCCCCGCCCGCCGCGCGAGCCGCGCCCGCCCCGGTCCGAGGATGAGCAGGGCTACGCCCCCCGTCCGCCGCGCGCGCCGCGCGGCGAGGAGGAGGGGGCGGGCACCTATGCCCCACGTGCGCCCCGTGCACCGCGCGAAGAGCGTGCCGAACCTGCCGATCTCGGCCTGCCGTCCTTCATCACCGGCGGCCTGCCCCTGAAGGAACGCGCCGAGCCGCGCGAGCGTCCGGTGCGTGCGGAACGCGCAGCCCCGCGCCCGGTCGAGGAGGCTGCCCCCGCGCCGGAGCGTACCGCTGCCGAACTGCCGTTCGAGGCGCCCCCGGCGCCTGCCGTGGAACCTGTGGCACCCGCGCCGGATCCGGTTGCAAGCCCGGCACCCGCCCCGAGCGCCGAGGCGCCTGCCGATGCCGCACCCGGCGAGCCTGCAGCCGCCGGCGAGGAGGATGCCGCTCCCTTCCGTCGCCGCCGCCGCTATCGCTCGCGCGCCGAGCGCGCCGAGGAGGCCGCCGGTCAGGTGGCATCAGGGGATGTGGAGCCCAGCCTCGGCGAGTGAGGCATCCGCCTCTTGCGAGACACGAAAAAGGCCCGGTCGTTCCGGGCCTTTTTTATTGGGCGCATCGCGGTGCGGAGTTCCGCGACCTACTCCGCCGGCGCGCCGGCGAGCAGAGCGCCTTTCGCCGCCGGGCCGGCCAGCGTGGCCGGGATCGGATGGCGGACCAGGATCCAGTAGATCACGGCAGCTGCGAGGGCCACCGCCGAGCCGGTGATCAGGGCCGGAGTGAAGGTGCCCGTCGCCTGCACGATGAAGCCGGTCACGGTGGGGGCGAGCGCCCCGCCGATATAGCCGCCGAAATTCTGCACCGAGCCGATGGAGGCGGTGCAATTGGCCGGCGCCGCGACGGAGGCCATGGCCCAGGCGGAGGACGAGCAGGAATAGACCAGGAACAGCGAGGCGGAGATGCAGGCGATGGCGAGCACGTCGTTCGGCGCCTCGGCGGCTATCAGCGTGAACAGCGCCGTGAGCACCAGTGCGCCCGCCATGGGATATTTGCGCGCCATCATGGGCTCGACGCCGCGCCGCGCCAGGACATCGACGATCCGGCCGCCGGACACGGCGCCGACCACGCCGAAGGCAAACGGGATGGTGGCGACCCAGCCGGTCTTCGAGATGGTGAAGTGCCGCTCGATTTCCAGATAGCCGGGCAACCAGGCGGTGTAGAGCCAGGTGACATAAATGCAGCCGAAATAGCCTGCGATCATGCCCCAGGTGGTCTTATAGGCGAACAGGCGTTTCCAGTCGGCCCACGTGACGCGGGCGGGCGCGTCGAGCGGATCGCCCTCTTTCAGGAAGGCTTTTTCCTCCGCCGTGAGGTTCGCCTGCTCCGGGTTGCGGAAGATCAGGAAGTAGGTGGCAGCAAGCACGAGGCCGGCAAGGCCCATGGCCACGAACATCCAGCGCCAGCCGAAAGTCAGCATGAGCACCGTGAGCAGCGGCACCGCGATCGCCGTGCCGAGGGAGGAGGCGCTGTTCCAGATGCCGGTCGCGGTGCCGCGCTGTCGGATATTGAACCAGTCGCGCGAGATGCGGGCGCAGGTGGGAAAATGGGGCGCTTCGCCCATGCCGAGGATGAAGCGGGCGCCGGCAAACTGCCAGAAGTTCTGAACCAGCCCGCCCAGCATCTGTCCCAGCGACCAGCAGGTGAGCCCCACCGTGAGCGACAAGCGCGGCCCGAACCGGTCGATCAGCGCGCCGGCCGGCAATTGGGAGAAAGCATAGGCCCACAGGAAGGCGGAAAGCAGCAGGCCCATCTCGCCGATGGAGAAATGCAATTGCTCGCGGATGAGTGGATTGGCGACTGCCAGGGTCGCCCGGTCCACGTAATTCACCACCCCCGCGGTCACCAACAGGGCGAGGGTTATGGTTTGGGTGCGCCGGATGCGCGGCGTCCCCGTGGCGTTCAGCATAACGATCCTCCCGATCTATTTTGCCGGGATGCTAGGGCGGATCGCCGCGCTGTACATGCCGCGCCGCGCAAATGCCGGAACGTAATGACGGCGGCCGTCAGAGCATTAATCGATGCTGAAAAAGATATGACGCTGGGAAAGCTAAAATTTGCTTCACCCGAGATTCATTTGAAACGATTGAATTTTATGAAGACTGAAAATATTTGTGCAGCGCACCAGGAGTTGCGTCAAAAATACCATCACATTCAGGTGATTTTACCTTTGGGTAGCTGTTCGACAGAAGCAAAATGATGCCGACCACTCGCGACTTCCTGCCCCGTGGTGTCACAGCTTGCGCAGGCTGACCTCGGCGATCTCGTGATCGCCCGCCTTGCGCAGGATCAGGTCGGCGCGCTGGCGCGTGGGCAGGATGTTTTCCTGCAGATTTGGCAGGTTGATGCGCTGCCAGATCGAGAGGGCGGTGGCCTTGGCCTCCTCCTCGGTCAGCTTCGAATAGCGATGGAAATAGGACATGGGGTCCATGAACGCCGTGGAGCGCAGGCGCATGAAGCGCTGCACATACCATTGCTGGAGAATGTCCTCGTCGGCGTCGATATAGACCGAGAAGTCGAAGAAGTCGGAAACGAACGGGATTTCCTTGCCATCGCGCGGCAGGCGTCCGGTCTGGAGCACGTTCAGCCCCTCGACGATGAGAATGTCGGGCCGGTCCACTTCCACCCGCTGGTCGGGCATCACGTCATAGAAGAAATGGCTGTAGAGCGGGGCGCGCACCGGTCGGCGGCCGGCCTTGATGTCGGTGAGGAAGCGCAGCAGCAGCGACAGGTCGTAGCTCTCGGGAAAGCCCTTCTTCTCCATCAGACCTTCGCGTTCCAGTACCGCATTGGGCAGCAGGAAGCCGTCGGTGGTCACAAGGTCCACCTTCGGGGTGTTGGGCCAGCGGGCGAGCAGAGCCTGGAGCACGCGCGCGGTGGTGGACTTGCCCACCGCCACCGAGCCGGCGACGCCGATGATGTAGGGCATCTTGCCGTCGCCCCGGTTCCCATGGTCGAGGAAGTGGCTCATGGCGCGGAACAGACTTTGCGTCGCGCCCACATAGAGCGAGAGCAGGCGCGACAGGGGGAGGTAGATCTCCTCCACCTCGCTGATGGACAGGCGGTCGTTCAGGCCCTGGAGACGCACGATCTCCTCCTGCCGCAAGGGCATCGGGGTGTCCTGACGCAGGACCGCCCATTCCTCACGGGAGAAGGTGCGATAGGGCGATAGGCCGGGATCGACCTGCTGGTCCATCTGGCGTCTCCTTGCCGACGAGGCTTCAGCCGCGGGGTCGCGCAGCCTTTTCGTCGTGACCGGATCGAGCGGTGCGTCGGGCGAGTTCGGCGTGGACGTCATCAAGGGACACGCCCCGTGCGTGAAGGAGAACGGCGAGATGGTAAAGCAGATCGGCGGTTTCCGCGACGAGCGCCGCCGGCGGCTCGGAAAGTGCGGCGATCACCGTCTCCACCGCTTCCTCGCCCAGCTTCTGCGCGCATTTGGCCACCCCCTTGTCGAGCAGGGAGCGGGTGTAGGACGCATCCGCCGTCGCGGCGGCGCGGGCGGCCACGATGCCTTCGAGGTCGACCAGGGTCACGCGCCCATCGCTCGGCATCGCATCGGTCGGTGTCGCGTCAGTCATGCTCATGTCCAATAGGCGGGAAGGCCGCAGGCGGTGCCTCACGCATCCAGGCGCACCGGAAGGCCGGCCTGTGCCAGATGGGCCTTGGCCTCGCCCACGGTGAAGGTGCCGAAATGGAAGATGGAGGCGGCGAGCACCGCAGCGGCGCCGCCGTCGCGGATGCCTTCCACCAGATGATCGAGCGCGCCGACGCCGCCGGAGGCGATGACCGGCACATGCACCGCGTCCGAGACCGCGCGGGTCAGCGCGACGTCGAAGCCGATGCCGGTGCCGTCGCGGTCCATGGAGGTCAGCAGGATCTCGCCCGCGCCGAGGTCCACGACCTCGCGGGCATATTGGATGGCGTCGAGCCCGGTGTGCTTGCGTCCGCCATGGGTGAAGATCTCCCAGCGATTGGCTTCGCCGGGGGCGCTCACCTTCTTGGCGTCGATCGCCACCACGATGCACTGCTCGCCGAACTTCTCCGCCGCCTCGCCCACGAAGGCGCGGCGGTTCACGGCGGCGGTATTGATGGAGACCTTGTCCGCTCCGGCATGCAGCAAGGTGCGCACATCCTCCACGGTGCGCACGCCGCCGCCCACGGTCAGCGGCATGAAGCATTGCTCGGCGGTGCGGCGCACCACATCCAGGATGGTGCCGCGATCCTCGTGGCTGGCGGTAATGTCGAGAAACGTCAGTTCGTCCGCGCCGGCGGCGTCATAGGCGCGCGCGGCTTCCACCGGGTCCCCGGCATCGCGCAGGTCGACGAACTGGACGCCCTTGACGACGCGGCCGTCCTTCACGTCCAGGCAGGGAATGACGCGGACTTTGAGCATGGTGGAACAACTCGAGCGTGCGGCGCAAACCTATGGCCGAATTCAAACCTGATGTCATCTTTTGCCGGAAAATGGGGCACAGCACCTCAAATTTCCAGCTGCCGTAGCGGTAGAGCGGCCGCCGGGCCGACGCGGAGGTCCAAGCCTCAGCGCCCGGCCATGAGCTGCAGCGCCTCGCGCGCGTCGAGACGTCCATCATAGAGCGCGCGGCCGGAGATGGCGCCGGCAAGCTTTTTCGCCCGTGGCTCCAGCAGAGCCTCCACATCGCTCAGCGCGCCGAGGCCGCCGGAGGCGATGACCGGGATATTCACCACGTCCGCGAGCGCGATGGTGGCATCGAGATTAAGCCCCTTCATCAGCCCGTCGCGGGCGATGTCGGTGAAGATGATGGCGGCAACCCCGGCATCCTCGAACCGGCGGGCGATGTCCTCCACCGAGACGTCGGAGCTTTCCGCCCAACCCTGCACCGCGACGCGGCCGTCGCGCGCATCGAGCCCCACGGCAACGCGGCCGGGATGAGCCTTGGCGGCTTCCTTCACGAGGCCGGGGTCGCGCACGGCGGCGGTGCCGAGAATGACGCGGGTGACGCCCTTTTCCAGCCAGGCCTCGATGGTGGCATGGTCGCGGATGCCGCCGCCGAGTTGTACCGGGATCGAGATCGTCTCCAGGATGCGGTCCACCGCCGCCGCGTTCACCGGATGACCGGCGAAAGCGCCGTTCAAATCCACCAGATGGAGATAGCGGAAGCCCAGGGTCTCGAACTCCGCCGCCTGGGCGGCGGGATCGCGGCTGAATACGGTCGCGCGCTCCATGTCGCCTTGTTCGAGGCGCACGGCGAGGCCGTCTTTCAGGTCGATGGCAGGAAACAGGATCACGGGCGCCACTTCAGGAAATTGCCGAGCAGGGCGAGACCGAGGGTCTGGCTCTTTTCGGGGTGGAACTGGGTTCCCGCCACATTGTCCTTCGCCACCGCCGCCGTGATCGTGCCGCCGTAATCAGTGGTGGCGACGAGATCGGCGGGGTCGGCGAGGACGAACTGGTAGGAATGGACGAAATAAGCGTGCAACCCCTTTTCCCCGGTGGGAATGCCCTCGAACAGCGGGTGGGGGCGGGCGAGGGTCAGGGTGTTCCAGCCCATGTGTGGGATCTTCAGCGCAGGATCGGAAGGGGCGATGCGGTCCACCTCGCCCTTGATCCAGCCGAGGCCGGCGGTGACGCCGTGTTCCAGCCCGCGGTCGGCCAGCAATTGCAGGCCGACGCAGATGCCGAGGAACGGCCGCCCGCGTCCGTGCACGGCCTCTTCCAGCGCCGCCACCATGCCGTCCACCGCTTCAAGCCCGCGCCGGCAATCGGCGAACGCGCCGACGCCGGGCAGCACCACCCGGTCAGCCGTGCGCACAATTTCGGGATCGCTGGTGACGATCACGTCCGCGCCCAGGCCGTTGGCGGCCCGCTCGAGAGCTTTGGCGGCGGAGTGCAGATTGCCGGAGCCATAATCGACAATGGCCACTTTCATGATGCGCGCGGCTCCGGGAACGAACCGATGATAGGCGCGCCATAGCCGGGCGCAGCGGTGGCGGGCTGGGTGCGGATGAGCGGCCCTTGCAGCACCGGCGGGCGCGGCGGGGTCCAATATTTGAAGAAGCGGCGTTCCGCCTCGTCGATATCGCGGGCAACCACGCTGCCGGCTTCGAGATAGCCGGTGCGGCGCAGCTTCCAGATCCGCATGTCAGCCAATTGCAGCGCCACCAGCAGGTTCAGGCCAAGGCCGAGCACGACGCCGACATTGTTCGGCAGGTGCAGGAGCGTCTCGGCCAGGGCGATCAGGACGGAAGCGGCGACATAGGCGCCGAAGCCGAGCCAGAGCCGATGGCCGAGCAGCACGAACGGGGCAAACAGCAGTGCGGTCCAGGAGAATTTCTCCCGCACGAACACCACGCGGTCGGCAGCCGCAAGGACGGTGTCGCCGGCCTTTTCCTTGGTGAGGACGGTCCAGATGGCCATGTCTCGTGCTCCCGTGCCCGCCTCAGGTGCCAAGAGCACCCTTGGTGGAAGGAATTTCGCCCGCCGCGGCAGGATCGATGGCCACCGCCGCGCGCAGCGCGCGGGCCAGCCCCTTGAAGCAGCTTTCCGCTATATGGTGATTGTTGTCGCCATAGAGCGTCTCCACATGCAGCGTCACGCCAGCATTGGAGGCGAACGCCTGGAAGAACTCGCGCACCAGCTCGGTGTCGAATTCGCCGATCTTCGGCGCGGAAAAGCTGGTGCGGAACACCAGATAGGGGCGGCCGGAAATGTCCAGCGCGACGCGGGTCAGCGTCTCGTCCATGGGCAGGTGCAGATCGGCATAGCGATTGATGCCGCGCATGTCGCCGAGCGCGCGCTTCACCGCCTGGCCGAGCACGATGCCGACGTCTTCCGTGGTGTGGTGGAAATCCACGTGCAGGTCGCCGTCGGCCTTGATGGTGAGGTCAAAGCGGGCGTGGCGGGCGAGCAGGTCCAGCATGTGGTCCAAAAACCCGATGCCGGTTTCAATGACGGCCTTGCCCGTCCCGTCCAGATCGACGGAAAGGCGCACCTTCGTTTCCTTCGTTTCGCGAACGATCTCAGCCTGACGCATGGAACTCCTCCAAGGCCGCGCCTTCTAGCAGGTAAGGTGCTGCAATGCCATATGGCGAAGGTGTGACAGGGCTTGGCCGGGCAACGCTTCGCACCGACCCTCGGCCCACGGACACTCCGGACACCGGCGCGCAACGTGCCTCAGCTATTCCAGCCGGCGGTTGCCGAGATCGCCCGCGAGCGGCTGCGCAGGGCCTGCGCCACCGATCCGTCCAGGCTGTCGTCGAGCGTGCCGACCGGCCCCATGAGGGTGATTGCGGCCGTCATGAATCCGGTCTGGTCGAAGATCGGCGCCGAGAGCGAAGTGAAATTGGGGAGCAGGGCGTCCCGGCAGCGGCTCATGCCGTTGGCGCGGATGGTGGCGACCATCTCCTCGATTTCCGCCAGATTGGTAGGCGTATCGTCGGTCTTGAGCCGGCTTGAGCGCGGCGCCTCTTCCGCCAGTTCCTGCGAGAGCAGGGCCTCGGTCGCGGTGCGCGGGAGATGGGCCAGGAAATTGCGGCCGAGCGCGGAGCGCAGCAGGCTCAGCACACTGCCGACGCGCAGCTCCAGGATCTGGCGGGCCCCGCCGCTCTCGACGCGATAGACGATGGTGGGTCCCCGGTTGCCCCACACGCCGAGAAACACCGTCTGGCCGACCGTATTGGCGAGGTCGGTCATGACCGGGCGGGCGGCGGTGAACACGTCGAACTGCTCGATGGCGGCCATGCCGAGCTTCAGGGCATAGGGGCCGAGGGCGTAGCAGCCGGTATCCTCCTCCTGTCGCACGATGCCGACCGCCTGGAAGCTTACCAGATAATAATGGACATTGGCGGACGACATGCCGGTGCCCGCGGCGATCATCTTCAGCGGCACCGGGCGCAGCATCGTCCTGAGATAATCGAGGATCTTGAAACCGATCTCGATGGACTGGATGCCGCGCCGCGCGCCGCGTTCCGGTTTTGCGGTTTCCGCCGGGACCAGCTGGTCAGAGCTTTTGCTCCCGCCAAGCGGCGCGGCCTTGTGCCCACGGGGCGATGCCAATGAAATATCCTTTTGAAACAAAATCTTAGATGAGTCTCTGCGGGTGCTGAAATATTGGGCCGCGGCGGCAAAAAATTCAAGCTTGCTAAATTTGATAATATCATAATGATTTGATCATAGAGAATTTGGACGTCCTGACCCTGGTCAGCCGATCCAGAACGAGGGGAATTTCGGATGGACGCGACAACGATCCCGAGCCACGTCGAGGGCGACCTCACGCGGTCGGAAGAAAAGCAGGTGGTGCTGGCCTCGACCCTGGGCACGATCTTCGAGTGGTATGATTTCTTCATCTACGGCTCGCTGGCAGTCTTCATGAGCCAGGTGCTGTTCCCGCCGGACAATCCCACAGCCGCCTTGTTGGCCTCGCTGGGTGCGCTGGCCGCCGGCTTCGTCATCCGCCCCATCGGCGCCGTTCTGTTCGGCCGGCTGGGCGACATGGTGGGCCGCAAATACACCTTCCTCATCACCATCATCATGATGGGCGGCAGCACCGCGCTGATCGGCTTTCTACCCAGCTACGCGACGATCGGGCACACCGCCTGGATCTCCCTGGTGGTCCTGCGGCTGCTCCAGGGCCTCGCCGTCGGCGGCGAGTACGGCGGCGCGGTGGTCTATGTGGCCGAGCATTCCCGGCCCGAGCGGCGCGGCCTGCTGACCGGATGGATCCAGATCACCTCGTCCATCGGCCTTGCCCTGTCGGTGGTGGTCATTCTCGGCACCCAGGCCTCCATGAGCGAGGCGGCCTTCAAGGATTGGGGCTGGCGCCTGCCGTTCATCATCTCCATCGCCATGCTGGCGTTCTCGGTCTATGTGCGCGCCAAGCTGCACGAATCCCCGGTGTTCGCCCGCATGAAGGCGGAGCAGCGTCTTTCCAAGAGCCCGATCAAGGACACGTTCGGCCGCTGGTCGAGCCTGCGCCTGGTGCTGATCGCGCTGTTCGGCGTTACCGCCGGCATGGGCTCCACCTATTTCACCGGCCAGTTCTACGTGATGATCTTCATGCAGCAGGTGGTGAAGATCGATCTGCACACCACCTATGTGCTGATGGCGGTTGGCCTGCTGATCGGCGCGCCGAGCTTCGTGTTTTTCGGCTGGCTGTCGGACAAGGTCGGCCGCAAATGGCTGATGATGACGGGCCTTGCCCTTTCGGCGCTGCTGTACCGGCCGATGTTCGCCTCGCTGCTGGAGGCCGGCAATCCGCAGCTTGTCGCAGTCACGCAGAGCGCGCCTGTCACCGTGCATGCCGACGCCGCCAGCGACGGCTGCCGCTTCGGCCTCGTCGCGGCGCTGGTCAATGCCCATCCTGACCACCTCAAGCCGTGCGTGCAGGCGAAGAAGCTGCTGATTTCCAGCGGCATCAACTTCCAGTACGGGCCGCCTCTCGAAGGCCAGAAGGTGGCGATTTCGGTGGCCGGAAAGACCGTTCAGGGCTTCGATCCCGTCGCCTATCGCAAGGCCCTGGCCGAGGCCGGCTATCCCGCCAAGGCGGACCCGGCGCAGGTGAACACGGTGCATATCGTGATGCTGCTGGTGGCGATGACCATCATCGTGGCGATGATTTACGGCCCGGTGGCGTCCTTCCTGGTGGAATTCTTCCCGGCGAACATCCGCTATACGGCCCTGTCCTTCCCCTACCATATCGGCGCCGGCATCTTCGGCGGCTTCCTGCCGTTCTTCGCCACCTGGCTGTCGCTTTCGGTGGGCGATGTGTTCGCGGGGCTTTGGTATCCGGTGGTCATCACGGCCGTGGTCTGCGTGATCGGCTCGGTGCTGCTCCCCAACCGGCCGACCCTGGCGCGCGACGCCTGAGGCACCCTTGGTGCGGGCCGCGCCATGCGGCCCGCGCTTTTCCCGATCTGCCATGCCGAAAGAGTGACCCGACCCATGTTGTTCGACATGACCGCGCTTGCGGCCGACGTGCGCTACAAGCTGCTGACCGCCACCGTCACCCCGCGCCCCATCGCATGGATCACCACTCGCTCGCGCGCGGGCATCGACAATGCGGCGCCCTTCAGCTTCTTCAATGTGATGGGCCACGAGCCCGCGACCGTGGCCATCGGCCTATTGCGCAATCCGCGCAGCGGCCTCAAGGACACCGCGCACAATATTCTCGCCACCGGCGAATTCATCGCCCACCTGGTGCCCGAACGGATGGCGGCGGCGATGAACGCCACCTCGGCCGAGGTGGCGGCCGAGGTGGACGAACTGCGGGCGGCGGGCCTGCGCGTGGTGCCCGGGGACATGGTCGCCGCATCGCGGATCGCCGATTGCCCGGTGGCCTTCGAATGCCGCACCGTCTCCTCTGTCGTGACAGGCCCCGATCAGGTGGCGGTGATCGCGCAGGTGCTGTGCGCCCATATTGCCGACGCGCATATTCTCGATGCCGGGCGCGGCCACGTGGATACGCCGAGCCTCGATCTGATCAGCCGCATGCATGGCGGCGGCTGGTATGCCCGCTCGACCGACCTGTTCGAGCTGGCGCGCCCGCAACCGGCGCCGCAGCAGGCCGAGCCGGTGGAATAGCTCCGCCGGCTCACCGATGCGTAGCCCTGCGGATGGCCGATTTCCGCCCCTACCGAATCGTGGCCTTGTGGTATTCGGCTCGCTATAAGCGGCCCGTCACCTTCGTACCGTCGACACGCGCCCGGCCGCGGCGGAGAGGCTCATGATCACCGATCACGATCCACAACTGTATTTCCATGTGCGTATCGTCATGGGGATGATCCTCGGGCTCAGCGTGACCCGTCTGCTCGGCGGCTTCGCCAAGTTCGTGCAGCATCCCGCCGACAACGAGGTCTCGCTTCTGCATCTGGGCTGGGCGTTCGTGGTGCTGTTGAACGCGCTGATGTTCTGGTGGTGGGAGTTCCGCCTGGTCGCGGTGTTGCACTGGACCTTCGAGCTGTACCTGTTCCTGCTCGCCTATTGCAGCATCTTCTATTTCATGTGCGTGCTGCTGTTTCCCGACACGGTCGGCGAATATGGCAGCTACCGCGCCTATTTTGCCGCCAAGCGCAGATGGTTCTTCGCTTTCTTCGCGCTTTCCCAGGTGTTCGACCTTGTGGACAGCTGGGCCAAGGGGCCGGACTATATTCGGGCGCTCGGCTTGCCCTATACAATCACGACGTCGACTTCCATCCTGTTCAGCACCATTGCCATCCTCACCGGCAATGTGCGGTTCCAGGCCGCGTTCCTCATCCTCAGCCTAGCCAACGAGCTGGGATGGACCGTGTGGCTGCTGCATACCGTGAACTGACGACCCTGGCGGCGACCGGTGCTCGGTCGCCAGTGGGCACATGATCCCTTGCTCCTGCCGTTCTCCATCGAGGTCCAACCCGTATCGAGGTCCCCATGGCGCCCGACAGCTCCGCCACCACCCGCTTCGCCACCCGTGAGGGGCTCGCGCTCGCCTATGATCTGGCGGGCGAGGGACCGCCGCTGCTGCTCGTCGGCGGCCTGTCGGCCGATCGCATCTTCTGGGGGCTGAGCCGGCCGCTGCTCGGCGGCCTGACGACCCTCGCGTTCGACAATCGCGACATCGGCGCCAGCACGCGGGCATCGGCGCCGTACGGCATCGCTGACATGGCGCGCGACGCGTTGGCAGTGATGGATGCGGCGGGCATCGCGCGCGCCCATGTGCTCGGCCATTCCCTCGGCGGGGCCATCGCCCAGGAACTGGCTCTGCTGGCGCCGGAGCGGGTGGACCGGCTGGTGCTGGTGAATACCTTCGCCCGCAACACGCCCTATACCCGCGAAGTGATGTGGTTGCTGAAGCGGCTGCGGGGCGAGATCGCCGATCCCGTGACCTATGTATCGGCGCTCGCCACCTTCACCCTCGGCCGTGCCACGCTCGACACCGTGCCGCTGGAGGCCATCGCGCAGCAGGCTCTGGCCGCAGGTCCGTTGCAGGAGATGGAGGCGTTCGCCCGGCAGGCGGATGCGGCGGTGGCGGCAGACACCCTGTCGCGGCTCGGAGCCATCGTCGCTCCAACGCTGGTGTTGCACAGCGCCGACGACCGCATCTTCGCACCCGCGCTCGGGCAGGAGGTGGCGGGCGCCATCTCAGGCGCCACGCTGGAGGAGATTCCCCGGGTCGGCCATTGTCCCATGATCGAGGCGCCGGACGCATTTGCAGCTGCGGTGCGCCGTTTCCTGCTTTAGCTTCAGCTTGTCCGCTGCGCACGCCCCTGGGGAAGACACCCGATGCAGTTTGCCTTGTTCCGCAGCCATGGCGCGCTGTTCCTGGCCGTGTTCCTGGACATCTTCTCGTTCGGCCTGATGTATCCGCTGATCGTCGGTCTGTTCGACGGGCCGGGCTTCGGCGGGCAGGTCACGCCGGCCAATCGCGACCTCATGATGTCGCTCGCGTTCGCGCTGTTTCCGATCGGCGCCTTCTTCGGCTGTGCGTTGCTGGGCGATCTGTCCGACGCG
This sequence comes from Roseixanthobacter psychrophilus, assembly GCF_043195195.1. NCBI lineage: Bacteria > Pseudomonadati > Pseudomonadota > Alphaproteobacteria > Hyphomicrobiales > Xanthobacteraceae > Roseixanthobacter > Roseixanthobacter psychrophilus. The sequence goes on along the minus strand of NZ_JBAFWT010000001.1, from coordinate 165,469 downwards.
CTCGGGCGCCGTCGCACGCTCGTGGTGTGCATGGCCGGGCTCGCGCTTGGATATGCGCTCATGTGGCTGTCGCTGGAGGCCGCGCACCTGTGGCTGTTCTTCGCCGGCCGCGTGGTGGCGGGGCTGATGTCCGGCACCGCGCCCATCGCCCAGGCCAGCATGGTGGACGCGGTGGCGCCGGAGGCGCGCGGCGATGCCATGGCGCAGGTGACGGTGGTCAATACGGTCGGCCTGATGGCGGGGCCGGCGATCGGCGGCGTGCTCGGTCATTATGATTTCCGACTGCCGCTCGCCTTCGCCCTGGTGCTCTGCGCCTTCAATGCGGTGATGCTGGCGCGGTCCCGCTTCGGCGAGGAGACGCGGCGGCGGGCGTTTCATTTCGATTGGCGCCAGCCGTTCCTCTTGTTCGCGCGGCTAAAGGATCGCCCCCAGGTGATCGCGCCGCTCGCCTCCTTCTTCCTGTTTCAGCTCGGGTTTCTGATCTATTACACTTTTATTCTGGTGGTCATGCAGCGCGACCACGGCTTCACCACCGCCCAGATCGGCCTGTTTTCCGTGGTGATGGGCGTCGGCTTCATGATCGGCTCGGCGCTGTGCTACGCGCCGGTGGCGCGATGGCTGAAGCAGGAGCGCCTCATCGCCCTGTTCGGCGAGTTCGGTTGCGGTGTCCTGCTTGTGCTCACGGCACTGCCCGTGGGGGCGACCGGGCAGGTGGCTTTGGCCCTGCTGATCTGCATCGCTAATGTGTTTTCCTACGTTTCGCTGCTCTCCGCCATGTCGGGCGCGGTGGACGAGACCGAGCGCGGATGGGTGATGGGCCTGTCCGCTGCCAGCGTGGCGCTGTGCGTGTTCATTTCGGGCCTGCTGACGGGGCTTTTGACCGTGCTGCCGGCGACGCTGTTCCTGGGCACAGGCGGCGTCCTGGTCCTGCTCGCCATAGCTCCAGCTCTGCGCATCGCACCCCACATTTCAGATGCAAGCCTCAATAGTTGAAATTTTTGAGATTTGACCTTTTGGTTGCCCCGTATTTTGCTGGCGAAGCGTACGAGTCTCCGCGGCAGGAAGGGTGCAACCGGTGCAGCTTGATGGAGCCATCGATCACATCGGGTCGGACAAGCCGCCGATCTTCGTTCATTCCAGCTATCGAACGTCGAGCACTTGGTTCTGGTCGAAGCTCCGCGCGGCGCCGAGCGTCCTTGCCTATTGCGAAATTTTCAACGAGGCGCTCGCCAAGGTAACGCGCGAGACGATCGAGGCGCAGCGCGCGGAGAGTTGGGCCTCCGGCCATCCCTCCGTGGCCCCCTATTTCCTCGAGTTCCTCCCCTTGCTCACGCAGGAGCAGGGGCTGCCGCTTTATGATCGGTCAATGCCGTTTGAGCATTTCATGCCGGCCGATGGGATGGGCGGCGCTCTCAGCGAGGCCGAGACCGCATATGTCGCAAGCCTGATCGCGAATGCGCACGCCTGCGGCAAGGTCCCGGTGTTGACCGACACCAGCACGCTCGGGCGAATTCGGGCGTTCAAGCAGGCGTTTTCCGGGCCGGCGATCTTCCTTCACCGCAACCTGTTTCATCAATGGGCCTCGTATTCCAAGCAATCTGTGCTGGGGAATCAGTACTTCATTCACACCACGGAATGGGCCATGGCCGGATCGCAAGGCGATCCGTTCATACGGCATCTCGCGGACTTCTTCGCCAAGCGCACGCGTGAGCCGGACGATGAGCAGACCTTTCTGACCTTCGTGCTGTTTCACCTCTATCTCTATGCGCATGCGCTGGAGGACGTTGATATGGTGCTCGACGTCGATGCCCTCGCGTCCGATCCGGCGGTGCGGAGCGTGGCGGAGCGGCAGATCGGCGAATGGGTCGGGGCGGACATCGATCTCAGCGATTGCCGACCCCATTTCGAGCTTTCGCTGGTCACATGCCGTTCGAAGACCGCCATGGTCGACACCATCGAACAGTTTGTGAAACTGATCGCCGCGACCGTGCGCACCGAGGCTGCGGTCGCCGGAATTGAAAAGATGAAGGACGCCTTGCTGCGCGAATGGGAGCGCAACGAATTCTATTCCGGAGCGCTGCGCACCCATCATCGAGCACAGGTCGCCAAGGCCGCCGCGCAAGATGCGGAATGGCAGGCCGAGCGCGAGGCGGCGAGCGCCCAACTCGTGGAGCTCGAAGCACGGCATGGGGACCTGCGCGCCGCGCACGAGGCTATGTCCAGCGAGGCTGCCGGCTTGCGGGAAACAGTCGCGGCGCTATCGGCCGCGCTCGATGAGGCGACGGTCCGGCTTCGGGACGCCGAAACGCGGCAGGCAGCCCTGCAGGCCGATCATGACGCGCTGGCCAGCGAGGCTGGCGCCCTGCGCGAGGCAGCCGCAGCGGCATTGCTGGCGCACGAGCAAGCTGTTGCCCGCATGCAGGCCCTGGAGGCAAGTCAAGCGGCTCTGCAAGCGGAGCACGTGGAGGCTCTTTCACGTCTTGAGGCGCGCTCGCGCGGCATCGCACGCTTTTGGGGTCGATAGGGTGTTGGGCTCGGTCGGCTCCCTGAAGCCGATCGGCGCGCCTGCGCGGCGGTAAGAGTTGCGCTCGCGCTGGAACGTCATAAGTAAGGCTGCGTCACCGGAGCCCCTCATGCATTCCCCAGATACCATTTACGGCACCACCATCGTCTCCGTCCGCAAGGGCAACAAGGTCGCCATTGCCGGAGACGGGCAGGTGACGCTCGGCCAGACGGTGCTGAAATCCAATGCCCGCAAGGTGCGCCGGCTCGGCAAGGGCGATGTGATTGGCGGCTTCGCCGGCGCCACCGCCGATGCCTTCACCTTGTTCGAGCGCCTGGAAGCCAAGCTTGAACAATATCCCGGCCAGCTCCAGCGCGCCGCCGTGGAACTCGCCAAGGACTGGCGCACCGACCGCTATTTGCGCCGGCTGGAAGCCATGATGATCGTGGCAGATGCCCAGGTGAGCCTCGTCCTCACCGGCACCGGCGACGTGCTGGAGCCGGAAGCGGGGGTCGCGGGCATCGGCTCGGGCGGCTCGTTCGCGCTCGCCGCCGCCCGCGCGCTGCTGGACCGGGAAGAGGATCCCGAAGTGATCGTGCGCCGGGCCATCGAGATCGCGGCCGATATCTGCGTCTATACCAATCACAACATCATCGTTGAGACCGTCGGCTCCTGACCCCGCAACGCGCGCCGAACATCAAGAGACCTCTAAGATCATGAGCGATTTTTCTCCCCGCGAGATCGTGTCCGAGCTGGACCGTCACATCGTCGGCCAGACCAAGGCCAAGCGTGCGGTCGCCATCGCGCTGCGCAACCGCTGGCGGCGCCAGCAATTGGAAGGGCACATGCGCGAGGAGGTTCTGCCCAAGAACATCCTCATGATCGGCCCCACCGGCGTCGGCAAGACCGAGATTTCCCGCCGCCTCGCGCGGCTGGCCGGCGCGCCGTTCCTCAAGGTGGAGGCGACCAAGTTCACCGAGGTCGGCTATGTCGGCCGCGACGTCGAGCAGATCATCCGCGATCTGGTGGAAGTGGGCATCGGCTTGGTGCGCGACGCCAAGCGCAAGGATGTGCAGGCCCGCGCCCATCTCGCCGCCGAGGAGCGCGTGCTGGACGCGCTGGTGGGGCAGGGCTCCTCCGCCGCCACCCGCGACAGTTTCCGCAAGAAGCTGCGGGCTGGGGAATTGGACGACAAGGAAGTGGAGATCGAGGTGCAGGCCGGTGGCCAGGGCCTGCCGATGTTCGAGATTCCCGGCATGCCCGGCGCGCAGATGGGCGCGGTCTCGCTCGGCGACATGCTGGGCAAGGCGCTCGGCGGCCGCACCAAGACCCGCCGCGTCCTTGTGAAGGATGCCCATCCCCTGCTGGTCACGGAGGAGGCCGACAAGCTGATCGACCAGGACGCCATCACCGTCGAGGCGATCTATGCGGTCGAGAACAACGGCATCGTGTTCCTGGACGAAATCGACAAGATCGCCGGCAAAGAAGGTCGCTCCGGCGCGGATATCTCCCGCGAGGGCGTGCAGCGCGATCTGCTGCCGCTGATCGAGGGCACCACGGTTTCCACCAAGCACGGCCCGGTGAAGACCGACCACATCCTGTTTATCGCCTCGGGCGCGTTCCACGTGTCGAAGCCGTCCGACCTGCTGCCGGAACTTCAGGGCCGCCTGCCGATCCGCGTGGAGCTGGAAGCCCTGACGCGCTCGGATTTCGTGCGCATCCTCACCGAGACCGAGGCGAGCCTGGTCAAGCAGTCGGTGGCGCTTATGGGGACCGAAGGGGTGACGCTCGACATCACGCTCGATGCGGTGGAGGCGATTGCCGACGTGGCGGTGGAGGTGAATTCCAGCATCGAAAACATCGGCGCCCGCCGCCTGCAGACGGTGATCGAGCGGGTGCTGGACGATCTGTCCTTCACCGCGCCGGACCGGTCGGGCGAGACCATCGTCATCGATTCTGCTTATGTGCGCGCGCGGGTCGAGGATCTGGCGAAGAATGCGGATTTGAGCCGCTACATCCTTTAGCAGGCTGCCCGTTCGGAGCGGAAACACAAAAGCCGGGGGTTGAGCCCCGGCTTTTTTATATCCCGTCTTCGCGCCCGATGGGCGGCGCGTCAGACGCCGCTCATGGGGTAGTTCGGGCTCTCGCGGGTGATGGTCACGTCATGAACGTGGCTCTCGCGCAGGCCGGCGGAGGAGATGCGCACGAAGCGCGCCTTCTCGCGGAATTCGGTGAGATCCGCACCGCCCACATAGCCCATGGCGGCGCGCAGGCCGCCGGAGAGCTGATGCAGCACGGCCGAGACCGGACCCTTATAGGCCACCTGCCCCTCGATGCCTTCCGGCACCAGCTTCAGCGTGTCGCGCACTTCCGCCTGGAAATAGCGATCAGCCGAGCCGCGCGACATGGCGCCCACAGAGCCCATGCCGCGATAGGATTTGTACGAGCGGCCCTGGAACAGGAACACTTCGCCGGGGCTCTCGTCGGTGCCGGCCAGCAGCGAGCCGATCATGGCGCAGGAGGCGCCGGCGGCGAGCGCCTTGGCCAAGTCGCCGGAGAACTTGATGCCGCCGTCGGCGATGACAGGGGTGTTGGTGGCCTGGGCCGCCTCCACCGCGTCCATCACGGCGGTGAGCTGGGGCACGCCGACACCGGCGACGATGCGGGTGGTGCAGATGGAGCCGGGGCCGATGCCCACCTTGATGGCGTCCGCGCCGGCATCGATAAGCGCCCGCGCACCGTCTCCCGTGGCGATGTTGCCGGCCAGGATCTGGGTTTTGTTGGACATGCGCTTGATGCGCTCCACCTGGTCCAGCACCTTGCGGGAATGCCCATGGGCGGTATCCACCACCACGAGATCCACACCGGCGTCGATCAGGCGCTCGGTGCGCTCGTAGCCGTCTTCCCCCACCGTGGTCGCGGCGGCGACGCGCAGGCGGCCCTGTTCGTCCTTGGCGGCATTCGGGTTGGCGACCGCCTTTTCGATGTCCTTCACGGTGATCAGGCCGACGCAGCGATAGTCGTTGTCCACCACCAGCAGCTTCTCGATGCGGTGGTGGTGCAGTAGGCGCTTGGCTTCGCTTTGATTGACGCCCTCATCCACGGTGATGAGCTTGTCCTTGGTCATCAGCTCGGCGACCCGCTGGGTCGGGTCGGTAGCGAAGCGCACGTCGCGGTTGGTGAGGATGCCCACCAGCTTGCCGCCGCGCCCGTTGGAGCCGCGCTCCACCACCGGGATGCCGGAGATGGAATAGCGCTTCATCAGCGCCAGAGCGTCGGCCAGGGTCTCGTCGGGATGGATGGTGACCGGGTTCACCACCATGCCCGATTCGAACTTCTTCACCTGCCGCACATGCTCGGCCTGGATTTCCGGCGTGAGGTTGCGGTGAATGACGCCGATGCCGCCAGCCTGGGCCATGGCGATGGCGAGCCGCGATTCGGTCACCGTATCCATCGCGGCGGACAGGATCGGAATGTTGAGGGTGATGGTGGCGGTCAGGCGGCTGATCAGCTTCACATCGCCGGGCATGACTTCCGACGGGCCGGGCAGCAGCAGCACATCGTCGAAGGTCAGCGCTTCGCGGAAGGGCGAACCAGTAATGGGATGAATCGAGCCGGGCACGCTGGGCGACGACATGGCCAACTCCTTGACATGGGCACGGCCGAAGCGTCCGGCCGGGAAGGGAGAAACACGGTGGAAATGGAGGTTCCTGCCGCGTTATCGAGTTGGCGGTGGCGCATACCATGGCCGGACGCGGATTCAAAGGCCCACCGGTACGCTTCCTCCATGCGCAGGGCGCAGGGGCGCCCTGCGGGCGGGCGGGGATGCGCGCGCGGATGGCTCAAAAGCCAGGCCGATCTTCCACTCATTTAAAATATATATAGTAATATCAATATCTTATATTGATTGCCGGCCACCAATTCCCGGTCGACTTTTGCTGGACATGCTCTAATGTCTCGACGCCCACCGCAGGGCACGTCCGCGTGAGTTTTGGCGCGGACGTGTCGGCACATGCGGTGGGGCGCCACGACGGTCATGCTGGGAATGCGCGCATGTACATGATGCTGTTCGGTCTTGTCCTGCTGCTGGGGGTCCATGTCGTGGTCACCCTGCGCGACGTGCGCACCGGCCTGATCGGCCGGCTCGGCGAGGGGCAGTACAAGGGCTTTTTTTCGCTGGTCTCAATCAGCGGCCTGCTGCTCACGGCCTACGGCTTTGCCTTGTGGCGGGCGGCCGGCTCGACCCCGATATGGGACCCGCCGGTGTTTATGCGCCACATCACCCTTCTGCTCATGGTGTTCGCCAGCATCGCCGGCGTCGCGGCCTATGTGCCGAGCCACATCAGGGCAAAGCTCAAGCATCCGCTCCTGGTGGCTGTAAAGATCTGGGCGCTGGCCCATCTGCTCGTCAACGGCGACATCGCCTCCATCGTGCTGTTCGGCTCGGTGCTTGCCTGGGCGGTCTATGACCGCATCTCGCTGAAGCGCCGGGGCGGCGCGTTGCCGGTCGCGCCGCAGGGCTATCGGGGGGATGTGCTGGCCGTGGTCGGCGGACTCGTCGCCTATCTCTTGCTGGCCTTTGTTTTCCACCCCTATGTTGTGGGCGTGCCGGTCATGGGCTGACTTTTCGGGCGGGGCCGCGCGCCGGGTTCCCGTCCACCCAGGCTTCAAGCAAAAACATATCGAGGAACGCGTCATGTCCATCCAAGCCGACGCCAAGCGCGTCACCGCGCCGGAAATCTTCGCGCGCAAGGGCGGGGACCCCATCGTCAGCCTGACTTCCTACCATGCGCATACCGCTCAGCTGCTGGATCGCCACGTGGACCTGATCCTGGTCGGCGACAGCCTGGGCATGGTGATGCACGGGCTGGAAACCACCGTGCCGGTCACGGTGGAGATGATGATCGTGCACGGGCGCGCGGTCGTGCGCGGCACCAAGCGGGCCCTGATCGTGGTGGACCTGCCGTTCGGCAGCTATGAGGCGAGCCCGGTGGAGGCCTTCCACACCGCCGCCCGCGTGCTCAAGGAAACCGGCGCCGGGGCGGTGAAGCTGGAAGGCGGCGTGCGCATGGCCGAGACCGTGCGCTTCCTGGTGGATCGCGGCGTGCCGGTGATGGGCCATGTGGGCCTGACCCCGCAGGCCATCAACACGCTCGGCTCGTTCAAAGCGCGCGGCCGCGACGATGCGGAAGCGGCCTCCATCGTGGAGGACGCGCATGCCGTGTCGGAGGCCGGCGCCTTCGCCATCGTGCTGGAGGCCATGGCCGAGCCGGTGGCCCGCCGCATCACGCAGGAAATTTCCACCCCCACGATCGGCATCGGCGGCAGCCCGGCTTGCGACGGCCAGATCCTGGTGCTCGAGGACATGCTCGGCCTTGGCCAGCGGGTGCCGAAGTTCGTGAAGAAATATGCCGAGCTGGGGCCTGCCATCGAACAGGCGGTGGCCAATTATGCTGACGAGGTGCGTGCACGCACCTTCCCTGGTCCCGAGCACACCTATGCGCCCAAGGCGCCGAAGGCGTCATGAAGGGGGCTGGGGGTCGGCGCACCTGTTTCCTGGCTGCGGGCCTGATGCTTGCTGCCTTCGCCGCGGCCCCGGCGCAGGCGGCCGAGGATTGCCTGCTCGTGACCGAGCTGAGGAGCGCTCAGGTGGCGGCGAAGCAGGGGCTGTGCGCGAGCCGGCATTCCCCCGCCTCCACCTTCAAGATCGCGCTCGCGCTGATGGGTTATGACAGCGGCATCCTGCAGAGCGCGACAGCGCCGGTTTTCACCACCGAGCCGGGGCTAGCGCAGGGCGAGGGGGCGCAGAAGGAAACCTGGGCCGGGCCCCAGACGCCGCAGGCCTGGATGAAGAATTCCGTCGTCTGGTACTCGCAGGTGCTGACCCGCAAGCTCGGCGCGGAAAAATTCGCCGGCTACGTGAAGGCCTTCGTCTATGGCAACGAGAACCTCTCCGGTGATCCCGGCAAGGAGAACGGGCTGATCCGGGCGTGGCTGTCCTCATCGCTCCAGATTTCCCCGCGCGAGCAGGTGGATTTTCTGCGCAAGATGCTGAAGGGCGAACTCCCCGTCAGCGCCGATGCCGTGGACAAGACCGCCGCCCTGCTGCGCGCGCCCGAGGAACCGGCGGGCTATGCCCTTTACGGCAAGACCGGTTCCGGCTTCCTTCAGCTCAACGATGGCACGCTGGATCGCACCCGCCCGTTCGGCTGGTTCGTCGGCTGGGCCGAGAAGGGCAAGAAGACCTTCGTCTTCGCCCGCTTCCTCTCGCTCGATTTCGCGGTGGACGAACCGCTCGGCCTGCGGGCGCGGCGCCAAGCGCTGATGGCGCTGGAGCCCGTGCTCGCGGCGCAAGATCGTTGAGCCGACCGTGGATGCATCTTCCGACACGCCCGGCGGGCCCGCAGGGATAGGGCAAGCAGGGCCGGCGCTGCGCATGTCCGTGGTGGTCGCGGCCCTTGTTGCGGCATTGGTGGGGTTCGGCGGCACGGTGCCGCTGGTGATCGCGGCCGCTGGCGCCGTTGGAGCGAGCCCGGCGCAGACCGCCTCCTGGGTCGCCGCCGTGTGCCTCGGCGCCGCCGGCACCACCCTCTATCTCAGCTTGTACCATCGCATGCCCATCGTGACCGCATGGTCCACCCCCGGAGCGGCGCTGATCGCAGGCTTTGGCGTCGGCGTCGGCATGCAGGCGGCGGTCGGGGCCTTCCTGCTGGCGGCGGTTCTGGTGATGCTGTGCGCCGCCATCCGCCCGCTCGGGCGCCTCGTGGCGCGCATTCCGGTGAGCGTCGCGGCGGCGATGCTGGCGGGTGTGCTGGCGCGGTTCGTGATGGCGGTTGCCGATCACGCCACCTCAAGCCCCGCTTTGGTGCTGCCGTTGCTGGCGCTGTTTTTCCTGGTGCGGCTGTTCTCGCCGAGCTGGGCGGTGCTCGCGGTGCTGGCCGCCGGAACCGCCGGCGTTTTCGTTTTTGGGCTCAACGCGCCGTTGGCCGGCGGGTGGGAAACGCCGCAACTGACTTTCGTCATGCCAATCTTCGACCCGGCGGTGATGCTCGGCCTCGGCCTGCCCTTGTTCCTGGTGAGCATGGCGGCGCAAAATCTGCCTGGATTCGCGGTGCTGCGGGCGTCGGGCTACCAGCCGCCGACCGGGTCGATCCTCGCCACAACGGGGCTGGCCTCGCTGATTCTGGCGCCGGTCGGCTCCCATTCGGTGACGCTGTCGGCCATCACGGCGGCAATCTGCACGGGGAAGGACGCCCATCCCGATCCCTCGAAGCGGTTTCTTACCGGCCCATTCTACGCTCTGTTCTATGTGATCCTTGCGGGGCTGGGCGCGACGATGGTGGCGGTGTTCGCGGCCCTCCCGCCAGCGCTGATCGCCACCATTGCCGGGCTTGCGCTGCTGTCCCCGCTCACTGGTGCGCTCACGGCTGCGCTGGCTGAGGAGAAGGGGAGGCTGGCGGCAGTGGCCACCTTCACCACGACGGTGTCGGGCGTATCCGCCTTCGGGCTCGGGGCGCCGGTGTGGGGGCTGCTGGCGGGGTTGCTCCTGCTGTTTCTGGATCATGTGCGGGCAAAACTTTAGCGGTCCTGCAGCGGGGCGCCCGGAAAGGTTTGCCACGATGCAGCCGCATGGCTAGTTTACGCGCCCTCAGCCTGGGCTTTGTCCGGGCACTCTCGGCGCGTGCCTGTTGCGGACCTTTCATGACCGATATTTTCCACGAGATCGAAGATGACCTGCGGCGCGACCGGCTGCGCCGGATCTGGGACCGCTTCGGCATCTATTTCATCCTCCTGGTGGTCGCGATCATTGCCGCCGCCGGCGCCTACAGTGCCTATCGCTATTACAGCCTGCAGAAGGCGCAGGTCGCCGGCGCCCGCTACGAGGCGGCCGCGACCCTTGCGGACGAGGGCAAGACCGCCGAGGCGCAGGCCGCCTTCGATGCGCTCGCCAAGGATGGAACTGCGGGCTATCGCACGCTGGCGCGCTTCCGCGCCGCCGGCGAACTGGGGACCAAGGACAAGCCGGCCGCGGTCGCCGCCTTCATGGCGCTGGCCAATGACGGCACGCTGCCCCCGGTCCTGCGCGACCTTGCGAGCGTGCGCGCTTCGCTCCTGATGGTCGATACCGCGCCGCTCGACGAGATCAAGGCCCAGCTCCAGCCGCTCGCCGACGGCACCGGCGGCCTGCGCCATTCGGCGCGCGAATTGCTGGCGCTCGCTCAGTACAAGGCCGGGGACCTCGCGGCGGCGAACAAGACCGCTCAGCAGGCGATCGACGATCCGGAAGTGCCGCTCGGGGTGCGCAACCGCATGGACCTGATCCGCACCCTCACCGCCACGGCCGCCGTGCCGGCGCCCGCTTCGGAGGCTGCCGCCGCGGCAGCGGCCGCAAAGACCGCTCCGGCGCCGGCCGCGCCTGCCGCTTCCGAACCGGCGCCCGCCGCACCGCCCGCAGCCGCTTCCGGCCCGGCGGACGGCGCAAGCACCACGAAATGAGGAGCTTCCCCATGCACCGGACGCTGCGCCTGCTGATCGCCGGCTCTCTTCTTCTGGGCCTCACCGGCTGCGAGAGCTTTGATTTCGATAAGATCAACCCGTTCCAGGAGCGCAAGACCCCGCTCGCCGGGAGCCGCCAGCCGGTATTTCCGAACGGCGTGCCCGGGGTGACCCAGTCCGCGCCGCTGGATCAGCCATCCAATTCCAACGTGTCGCTTGACGCAATCTCGGCCGCCAAGCCAAATGCCTCCGCGGCCGCGCCGGGCAGCAACTGACTCTAGGGCGCGCGTGCGCCGAGCTTAAAAAAACATGTCCTTTACCCTCGCCATCGTCGGCCGGCCCAACGTGGGCAAGTCGACCCTGTTCAATCGTCTCGTGGGCAAGAAGCTCGCGCTGGTGGACGACCGCCCCGGCGTGACCCGCGACCGCCGCGAGGGCGACGCGCGTCTCGGCGACCTCTCGTTCCGCATCGTCGATACCGCGGGGCTGGAGGAGGCCGACCCGGCGAGCCTGGAAGGCCGCATGCGGGCGCAGACGGAGGCCGCCATCGGCGATGCCGACGCGCTTTTGTTCATGGTGGATGCCCGTTCAGGCCTGACCCCGACCGACCGCGCGTTCGCCGCGCTGGTGCGCAAATCCGGCAAGCCGACCATCCTCGTCGCCAACAAGAGCGAGGGGAAGGCCGGCGAGGCTGGCTCCATGGAGGCCTATGCGCTCGGCCTCGGCACGCCGATCCCGCTCTCCGCCGAGCACGGCGAGGGCCTCTCGGATCTTTACGACGCCATCTGCGACGCGCTTCCCGCGCACACCATGAAGCCGGAAGAGGTTGAGGACGACCACGAGGAAACCGACGAGGAACGCGCCAAGCGGCCCATCAAGGTGGCGGTGCTGGGGCGTCCCAATGCCGGCAAGTCCACCCTCATCAACCGCCTGCTGGGCGAGGACCGCCTGCTGACCGGCCCGGAAGCCGGCATCACGCGCGATTCCATTTCGGTGGAAGTGAATTGGCGCGGCCGTCGGCTGGATGTGTTCGACACCGCCGGCCTGCGCAAGCGCGCGCGCATCGACGACAAGCTGGAGAAGCTCTCCGCCGCCGACGCCCTGCGGGCCATGAAATTCGCCGAAGTGGTGGTGGTGCTGATCGACGCCACCCGCCCGTTCGAGGAGCAGGACCTGCGCATCGCGGATCTCGTGGAGCGCGAGGGCAGGGGCGTGGTGATCGGCTTCAACAAATCCGATCTCGTGCCCGACACCGGCCTCATGAGCCGGCTGCGGGAAGAGGCCGATCATCTGCTGCCCCAGATCAAGGGCGTACCGATCATCCCGATCTCGGGGCTGACCGGGCGTGGCCTGGACCGGTTGGTGGAGGCGATCGCGGAAACCTACCGGGTATGGAACATCCGCATTCCCACCAACCCGCTCAACCGCTTCCTGCAACAGGCCACCGACACCCATCCGCCGCCGGCGGTTTCGGGCAAGCGGCTGAAGATCCGCTATATGACGCAGGCCAAGGCCCGCCCGCCGAGCTTCGTCATCTTCTGCTCGCGCACCGATGCGGTGCCCGAAAGCTATCTGCGCTATCTCTCCAACAGCCTGCGCGAAGCCTTCAGCCTGCCCGGCGTGCCGATCCGCATCACATTGCGGGAAAAGGCCAATCCCTACGCCCCCTGAGGCACCGCCGGCAGGATCAGCCGCGTCTGCTGCGCCGAGAGGACGTGCCCCTCGGCGTCGCGCACCTCCAGCGGGGCGAGCGGTCGGCCGTAGGCCGTGTCGACCAGGGGCGGAAACGCCTCGCCCGGCGCGTATTGATGTTTTTCCCCCCATTGGCGGAGCGCCACGATGATCGGAAACAGGTCGCGGCCTTTTTCGGTCAGCTCATAGTCATTGAAGGCGCTGCCATCGGCGGCCGGCACGCTCTGCAATATGCCCTCGGCCACCAGCGCTTTGAGGCGCGCGGAGAGCATGTTGCGGGCGATATCCAGGCTCTTCTGGAATTCTCCGAACCGGCGCCGGCCCAGGAATGCGTCGCGCACGATCAGCAGCGACCACCAATCCCCTACCACGTCGAGCGTGCGGGCGATGGGGCAATCTGCTTCGTCCATGCGGGTGCGTTTCATCGCCTTTCTCCGGCTCCTCGGATGCGTTTTTTCAGGATGATCATCATTTAATATGATTGCATGATAAAACTAGATCGGCTAGACGTCCATCAGTTTCAATATGAAACCAATTATGGAGATCACAATGCGTCTCGCCGGCAAAAGGGCATTCATTACGGGCGGAAACAGCGGCATCGGCCTGGCCACCGCGCGCCTTTTCATCGCCGAGGGGGCGAAGGTGGCGATCACCGGCCGCAATCGCGAAACCCTTGACGCCGCGGCCTCCGAGCTTGGGCCGAACCTGTTGGCGCTGCAGGCCGACGTGGGGGATTTCGCCGCCACCGCGGCGGCCGTGAAGCAGGCCGCCGAGGCTTTCGGCGGACTGGATATCGTATTCGCCAATGCCGGGATCGGCGGCGTGACTCCGCTCGGCCAGACCACCGTCGAGGCGTTCGAGCAGATCATTCGCATCGACCTGACGAGTGTGTTCTTCACCGTGCAGGCCGCCGAGCCGTTCTTGGCCAAGGGGGGCTCGGTGGTGCTCAACGGCTCGGTCCTAGCGGTTCTCGGCGGGTCCAACTGGTCGGCATATGCTGCGGCCAAGGCGGGCGTGCGGGCCATGTCTCGCGTGCTCGCGTCCGAACTGGCCCCGCGCGGGGTCCGTGTGAACGTGGTGGTCCCGGGCGCGGTGCGCACCCCCATCTGGACGCCGTATGCTCCGACCGAGGATGCGCGCGCGGCGCTCGATGCGGCCCTTGCCCGCGGCATCCCGCTCGGCCGGATCGGCGAGGCCGAGGAAGTGGCGAAGACGGTCCTGTTCCTCGCCTCGGACGATGCCTCAAACGTCACCGCCGCCGAGATCGTGGTGGACGGCGGCACCACCGGCGCCCCATCCGGCGCGCCCATCTATCGCGGCTGAGCCGCCGTCGGCGCGGCAGCGCGCTTAACGGACGGTGAACTTGCCTCGCCTACTATCCCAGCGAAAACCGACGACCGGGATTTGCGCGATGGGTGTGGGGATGACGATGAACCGGAGGGCGGCGTTGCGCGCCCTCTGCGCGGCCGGTGTCGGGCTGATGTCCACGCCCCTGTTTCCAGTGAACGCGGCCGACGACCCGGATGAGGTCGCGATCCGCGACCTTAAGCCCGGCGCCTATGGCTGGTATCCTGATCGGGCGCCGCAGGGGCTGGTGGCGATCGTGGTCTCGCTGCCGGAGCAGCGTTGCTTCGTCTATCGCAACGGGGTGCGGATCGGGGTTTCCACGGTTTCGACCGGGCGTGACGGCCACGACACCCCGACCGGGGTGTTCACGATCCTGAACAAGGATGTGGACCATCATTCCTCGCTCTATAACGACGCCGCCATGCCTTATTCGGAGCGGCTCACTTGGTCTGGAGTTGCGCTCCACGCCGGCGGGCTGCCGGGCTATCCCTCGTCCCACGGCTGCGTGCACTTGCCGCTCGCCTTCGCCAAGCTGCTGTTCTCCGTCACGCAGGTGGGAACCCCCGTAATCATCGCCGACAGCCACAGCGGCCCGGCGGACATCCTCGATCCCGGCCTGATCCTGCCGTCCGACGTGGACAAGATGTTCGACGCCGACGCCAAGCCGATCCTGGTGACCGCGGCCGGGGAGCCGGTGTCGCTCGTCGCCAGCGGCGCCGACCGCAAGCTCATTGTCCTGCGCGGCGGCGTGGTGGTGCTGGAAGGGGCGATCACCGTCCAGGATCCCTCCAAGCCCTTGGGCAACGTCGTATATCTGCTTACGGCGGACGGCGCAGGGCGCTCGCCGCGCTGGAGTGCCGTGAGCTATGAAGGCAGTGGAGGCCGGCCCGGCCTTGCCCAGGAAGCGCTCTCGCGTATCGTCGTCGATCCCGCCATCAACCAGGATCTCAGCGCCATGCTGACGCCCGGTGCGACTTTGCTGGTCACGGATCTTGCTGCCCATCCGGGTACGCGCACCGACAAGGATTTCGTGATTCTGACCCCCAAGGGCATGGTCTGATGAGTTGCGCGCGGGGCCTGATGCTCGCCGCAGGCTTGGCGCTTGGTGCCGTCCTGGTCCCCGCCGCCGCCGTTCCCGCGCGGGCGCAGGAGCCTGCCGCCGTGCCGGCTCGCGAATTCTTTGGCGCAGCGACAACGCCTGCGCCGCTCGCCGCGCGCTCCCTCGGCTTCTATTCCAAAGGGTGCCTCGCCGGTGGTCAGGCGCTGCCGGTGAATGGGCCGACGTGGCAAGCCATGCGATTGTCGCGCAATCGCAACTGGGGGCATCCCGATCTGGTTGCCTTCGTCGAGCGATTCGCGGCCGCGGTGCCGCAAGTCTCCAACTGGCACGGGATCCTGATCGGCGACATGGCCCAGCCGCGCGGCGGCCCCATGCGCACCGGCCATGCCTCCCACCAGATCGGCCTCGACGCGGACATCTGGCTGACCCCGAGCCCGGGCCGGGAATTGACACGCGAGCAGCGCGAAACCCTTTCAGCCACGATGATGGTGCGCCCCGACCGGCTGGACGTTGATCCCAAGGTATGGACCCCGGACCACATTGCCGTCATCCGCGCCGCGGCGCTCGATCCCCGGGTCGAGCGAATCTTCGTGAATGCCGCCATCAAGAAGGCTCTGTGCCGCGATGCGCGCGGCGACCGGGCCTGGATGGCCAAGGTGCGTCCCTATTGGGGGCACGATTATCACATGCATGTGCGCTTGAGCTGTCCAGCGGACAGCCCCGATTGTAGGCCCCAGGAGGCGCCGCCCCAGGGCGATGGATGCGGCACGGATCTGGCTTGGTGGTTCACCGACGAGGTCCTGCATCCCAAACCGCCCAAAGTGCCGCCGAAACCCGCTCCGCCGCTGGTGCTGGCCGATCTTCCCCCTGCCTGCGCGGCGGTTCTTGGCGCTCCCTAACGTCACGCCGAAGGCGGCCCGTGCGGCAACGCCCAAGACGCGCCTCATTTGCACCGCAGCGTGGAAGTCGCTATCCAGGAGCGGTTCCAAAGTGAAGCGTGGCGGGGCGGCGACACGCGTCTGACGAGGATGTATGGGCCGTCTCGATCGTTATATTTTCCAGACTGCGGCGGTCGCCTTCCTCGGGGTGACGATCGTTCTGACGGCCATGATCTGGTCGACCCAGGCGTTGCGCCAGCTGGATCTCGTGACAAGCCAGGGCCAGACCATCCTGGCGTTCTTCGCGATCACCAGCCTGTCCGTTCCGACCCTGATCCTGGTGATCGCGCCGGCCGCGCTGTTCATCGCCACCGCCTACACGCTCCTGAAGCTCAACGGTGATTCCGAGATCGTGGTGATGGCGGCGGCGGGCATGAGCCATTGGCGCGTGCTGCGCTCGCTCATCCTGCTGGCAACGCTGGTATCGCTGTTCTGCGCCGCCCTTTCCATCGATCTGGTGCCGGCAAGCCTGCGGATGTTCCGCGACCAGGTCTCGCGGGTGCGCGCCGACGTGGTGTCCTTCGTCGCCCAGCCCGGCCGGTTCGTGAACCTCGCGCAGGGGCTTGTCTTCCATGTGCGGGAGCGTTCTGCCAGTGGGGTGATGCACGGCGTTTTCATCAACGACGCCCGCGAAAAGGAAATATCCACCTATCTCGCGGATCGTGGGCAGATCGTTGAAACTCCGAACGGTATTTTCCTGGTGCTCGAAGACGGCTCCATCCATCGGCGGACTTCCGGCTCCACCAGCAACGGGTCTGTCGTGGCGTTTCAGCGCTATGCGTTCGGTCTCTCGGAGCTCGCGCCGGGGTCGCAGACGGTGGATATCCGCCCGAACGAGCGCTCGTTCGACTATGTGCTCCACCCCCCCGATAACGACGTGTACCGCGTCCTCGGGCAGGGCGGCCGGTTCCGCGAGGAAGTGCACAAGCGTCTGTCCTCCGGGCTCTATCCCTTCGCTTTCTTCGCGGTCGCCGCCGCGGCCCTCGCGCGTCCGCGTACCACGAGGCAGGGCCGGGCTCTGGCCCTGACTGCGATCATCCCGATCATGGTGGCGCTGCAGATCGCGAACTTCGTTGTCACCGGTCAATTGCGGACTTCGGAAGCAGCGGTGCCGATCGCCTATCTGCTGCCCCTGGTTTCAATCCTCCTGTGCGCGCTGGCGCTCGACGGGCGGCTGAAATTCATCGCGCCGAGATTCATCACCCGCTTCATCGACGCGATCGCGCTGCGCGTCTCGCGGCTCTCGGCGACCTGAGCAATGATCGGGAAAACCCTCGGCCTCTATTTCGCCCGGCGGTTCTTTTCGTCGGTTGCGATGATCTTTTTCTCGTGCGTCGCACTGATCATGCTCGTGGATTTCCTCGAGATGACCCGCCGCACCGCGGATCGGGACGAGGTGACCCCGCTCGTTGTCGGTTTGCTGACGCTCTATCGTGCGCCGGCCTTTACCGAGCAATTGCTGCCGTTCGCGGTGCTGTTCGGCGCCATCGCCACCTTCGTGACCCTCTCGCGCAAGCTCGAGCTTGTGGTTGCAAGGGCCATCGGCCTTTCGGCGTGGCAGTTCATCTTCCCTGCGGTGCTGGTGGCGTTCCTGATCGGGGTCGCCTCGACCACCTTGTTCAATCCGGTTTCCGCCGAGTTCAAGGAACGGGCGAATCGGATGGAAGGGGAGATCTTCAATACCACCGCCGGCCTGATGGCACAGGGCAAGGCGGGGTTCTGGGTGCGCCAGCAGAGCATCGACGGGCAGGCAATCATCCAGGCCGGGTCCTCGCAGCAAGGCGGACGCGAACTGTTGGGCGTCACCATATTCGAGTTCGATCGCCATGACCGGCTGACGCAGCGCATCGAGGCGCGCACGGCTCTCCTGGAGGACGGATTTTGGCGTCTCAGCGAGGTCCGGGTGCTGATTCCGGGGTTCGAGCAGGAGACGTATTCCGTTTACCTTGTTGCCACAAATCTGGACCCCTCACAGGTCCAGGAAAGCCTGATCTCACCCGATACCGTGTCTTTTTGGCAACTGCCCGCGGCGATCGAGAGTGCAGAGCAGCAAGGCTTTGGCGCCAGCCGCTACCGGCTGCAGCTGCAGAGTCTTTTGGCGCGGCCATTTCTGCTCGTGGCCATGGTGCTTATTGCCGCGGTGGTCGGCCTGCGCGTGTTTCGCTTCGGGGGAGTCGGTCAGACGATTCTCGGTGGCGTCGTGGCGGGGTTTCTGCTTTATCTGGGGACCAAGCTTGCCGAGGATTTAGGTGAGGCGGGCGTGGTGCATCCCGTTGCTGCTGCGTGGTTTCCAGCGGTAGCGGGGATATTCCTGGGGATTCTCGTATTGTTGCACCGGGAGGACGGATGACGGTCGGGTTTCACCCCGCCGAAGGCCATGGGACTGCGGCCCGCCGACGTTTTTCGCGTCGCAGCGGGGGCGGCTGGGCTTTTGCCGTCGGCCTATTGTGCATTGCGCTCGGTGTCGTCGTGCTGCCGTCGGCGCGGGCCGTCGCGCAAACCGCAAGCTTTGCCAATACCAAGATGCCTAAGGTTGATCCGACCAAGAAGATGCTCGTGACCGCCGACGAGCTCGTCTACGATTATGAGCACGACAAGATCTCGGCGGTCGGCAACGTTCAGATTTACTACGACGGCTCCACCCTGGAGGCGAAGCGCGTGACGTTCGACCGCAAGGCGAACACGCTGCGCGCCGAGGGCGACGTGCTGCTGAAGCAGCCCGACGGCAAGGTGCTGACCGCCAACACCATGCAGCTCACCGAGGACTTCCGCGACGGCTTCCTCGAATCGCTGCGGGTCGACACCCCGGACAAGACTCATTTCGCGGCGACGCGCGCCGATCGGACGGACGGCAACATCACGGTGTTCCAGAACGGTGTCTACACGGCCTGCGAACCGTGCAAGGACCATCCGGAAAAGCCAGTCCTGTGGCAGATCAAGGCCGCTCGCATCATTCACAATCAGAATGAGCAGATGATCTATTACAAGGACGCGACGCTCGAGTTTTTCGGGCTGCCGTTCGCCTATTTCCCGTATTTTTCCTCGCCCGATCCGACGGTGAAGCGCAAGACCGGCTTCCTCATGCCGGAGTTCTACAACAACAGTTTGCTCGGCGTGGGCGCAGGCGTGCCGTTCTTCTGGAACATCGCGCCCGACCGCGACATCACCTTCGATCCGATGTACTTCACCAAGCAAGGCCTCCTAGCCAAGGGCGAGTGGCGCCAGCGCCTGATCGACGGCTCCTACAACATCCGCGCCGCCGGTATTCAGCAGCAGGACATCTCCCAGTTCGTCGGCCTGCCGGGTTATCGCGAAAACCGCGGCATGATCGAAAGTTCCGGCAACTTCGTGATCAACCAGAACTGGCAATGGGGCTGGGACGGCACGCTCACATCTGACCGCGCGTTCCTGCGCGATTACGGCCTGGTCAGCGCCGCGCTGACGGAGAAGGTGTCCCAGGCCTATTTGACCGGCCAGGGCGACCGCAGCTTCTTCGACGTGCGGGGCATGTATTTCCTTGGCTTGTCCGTGACGGACAACCAGGATCTGATCCCGGTGGTCGGAACGTTCAATTACAACTACATCTTCGGCAAACCGATCCTCGGCGGGGAAGCGGGCTTCAAGGTCAATTTCAATTCAGTCTCGCGCAACGAGGCCGACTTCGTCGGCACCTCCGCGGCCACATCCAATGTCTCCGGCGCGACTGGCATTCCCCCTGGGTCCTGCGTGTTGAGCAATCCGAACCCGACCCAGTGCCTGCTGCGCGGCGCGCCGGGCGACTACCAGCGGCTCAGCGGCGAGTTCTACTGGAAGAAGACGTTGACCGACGCCGCCGGCCAGATGTGGACGCCGTTCGCCAGCGCCCGTGTGGACGTGGCTCACACCAATATCAGCGCGCTTCCCAGCAGCTATACCGATGGCCCCACCCTGGCCGGGCAGAACGTGCTTCAGTCTGGCAATGATGACCTGATCCGCGCCATGCCGGTCATCGGCCTCGACTATCGCTATCCCTTCATCTCGGTGGAGAACTGGGGCACCCAGACCATCGAGCCGCGTGCGCAGCTCATCATCCGCCCCAACGAGACCAGCATCGGCAAATTCCCCAACGAGGATGCGCAGAGCCTCGTGTTCGACGATGCCAACCTGTTCTCGGTCAACAAATATTCCGGCTGGGACCGGGTCGAGGGCGGCAGCCGCCTCAATGTGGGCGTGACCTATACCGCCGCGCTGAACGATGCCGGCATCATCTCGGCAGTGGTCGGCCAGTCCTACAGCCTGTTCGGAAAGAACTCCTTCGCCTATGGCGACATGGCGAACACGGGCTTGGAATCGGGCCTTGAGACCAGCACCTCAGACTATGTCGCCCGGTTCAGCTACTCGCCGACCAATAATCTGGAATTCATTTCCCGCTTCCGGTTCGACGAGGCCAATTACACCCTCGAGCGGCTGGAGCTGGAAGGCCGTACCAGCATCGACCGTCTGGCGGTGTCCGCCACCTATGGGCGCTACGAGCCGCAGCCGCTGCTCGGCTATTATCAGGAGCGCGAGGGCATCTACACCACCGCCAGCTACAAGCTGACGGACGTGTGGTCGGTCAGCGGTGGCATCCGCTACAACATCGCCCAGGCGAGCATCGACATGACAACGGCTGCCGTCACCTACGCGGATGACTGCTTCACGTTGGCGCTGACCTACCTCTCCGATTATTCGATCAACGGGACCACGAGCGGGCCGAACAACACGATCATGTTGACCATCGGCCTGCGGACCCTCGGCGAGACCAAGGTCAAGTC
Source organism: Roseixanthobacter psychrophilus (assembly GCF_043195195.1). NCBI lineage: Bacteria > Pseudomonadati > Pseudomonadota > Alphaproteobacteria > Hyphomicrobiales > Xanthobacteraceae > Roseixanthobacter > Roseixanthobacter psychrophilus. Next base: position 144,640 of record NZ_JBAFWT010000001.1, on the reverse strand, counting down.
GGCGCTCAGCAGTTCCACGCAGTGATGCTGCCGATTTGCTGCGATGCGCAATGCCCCATTACCGCCACAGGAGGGGGTAACAAGCATTTACAAGCCGATGGGCGCGGGTTAAGCGCGCAGGGAGGCATTCGTCTCCCGCCCCCTCGCCGAGCCATTCCGGGTTGATCGATGCAGTCCTGTCGCCGCTTTCTCTTCCTTCTTGGCCTTGCCGTCGCAGTGAGCGTGTCCAGCGGCGTGGCCATGGCCCAGCAGATCCTCGTGATGGTGAACGGCGCGCCGATCACCTCGTTCGACGTCGCACAGCGCCAGAAGCTGCATCAGCTGCTGGAGCGTAAGAGCGTCGGATCCAAGGAAGCGCTCGAAGAATTGATCGACGACCGAATCAAGATCACCCAGGGCATCAAGCTCGGGGTCGACCTTGACGAGAAGGAGGTCGACGAGTTGTTCGCCAACGTCGCTTCCCGGTCCGGCCGAACCCCTGCCCAGCTCGCCGAAGGCCTGAAACAGGGCGGAGTGGAGCCGAGCGCGTTCAAGAGCAAGCTGCGCGCTGATAACGTCTGGCAACAATATGTGCGGGCTCGCTCTCCAAGCGTGAGCGTGCGCGATCAGGACGTGCTCGCCGCCATCAACCAGAGCGGCCACGCCTCCATGATCGCGACGGAATTTACACTGACCCCGATCGTTCTGGTGGTCGCGCGCGGCAGCAATGCCTATGCGGCCCGCCTGGCCGAGGCCAATTCCCTTCGCACGCGCTTCAACGGCTGCGAGAGCGGCCTCGAGATCGTCAAGGGGATGAAGGAGACGGTCGTGCGGCCTTCCGTACGGCGCCTCTCCTCGGAAATGCCGGCGGCCTTGCGGCAATTGCTCGACAAGACCGAGGTCGGCCGACTCGCGCCGCCTGAGGTTACCCAGTCGGGTGTGGAAATCTTCGCCGTTTGCGCCAAGCGCGAAGTGCGCGGGGAAGCGTCCAACAAGCGGGACGTGAAAGACCAACTGGCCACCGCCCAATTCCAGTCTGAGTCCAAGCGGCTGATGCAGGAACTGCGGAAGAGTTCCCTGATCGTCTATCGCTGATGTCTGCTGCACTCGCGCTCACCCTGGGTGAGCCCGCCGGCATCGGGCCGGACCTGACGCTGGCGGTGTGGATGCTGCGTCACCAGAAGGATTGCCCGCCGTTCTTCGCGGTCGGTGATCCCGCCCTGCTGGAAGATCGCGCACGCCGCCTTGGCCTTGAGGTGCCGGTTGTCATCGCCACGCCGGAGCAGGCTTTCCCGCTTTTCGGCACTGCCCTGCCGGTGGTGCCCGCCGGTCCCCGCGCCACGGCACTGCCCGGAATTCCCGACTCGACCAGCGCGGCGGCGGTGATCGAAAGCCTCGACCGCGCGGTGGATCTCGTTCAATCGGGGGCCGCACGCGCGCTGGTCACGGCGCCGCTGGCGAAATCGGTCGTCTATGCCGCCGGCTTCCCCTTTCCCGGCCATACAGAATATCTCGCGGCCCGCTGCGCCGCGGCAGACGGAACAACGCCGCGCCCGGTCATGATGATCTGGTCGCCGCTGCTCGCCGTGGTGCCGGCGACGATCCATATTCCCCTCGCCCAGGTGCCGGCGCGGGTGACACACGATCTGCTGATGGAGACCGGCCGCATCGTCGATCGGGACATGCGCATGCGCTTTGGCCTTGCCGCCCCGCGCATCGCCTTCGCCGGGCTGAATCCCCACGCGGGCGAGGACGGCACGCTCGGCCGCGAGGACGAAGACGTGGTGCGCCCGGCCGTCGCCGCGCTGCGCGCCGAGGGGATCGACGCCCGCGGGCCGCGCCCGGCCGATACGCTGTTCCATGAAGAGGCGCGCGCAGGCTATGACGTGGTGATCGGCATGTATCACGATCAGGTGCTGATCCCTGCCAAAACCCTGGCGTTCCATGACGGGGTGAATGTGACCCTCGGGCTGCCGTTCGTGCGCACCTCGCCAGACCATGGAACGGCGTTCGATCTTGCCGGAACGGGCCGCGCCAATCCCACCAGCCTGCTGGCGGCGTTGCGCCTCGCCTGGCGGCTCACCGAGCCGGGACGGGCCGCGTGAGCGCCATCGACGACTTACCGCCGCTGCGTGACGTGATTCGGCGCCACGGGCTTTCCGCCCAGAAATCGCTGGGTCAGAACTTTCTGCTCGATCTCAACCTCACGTCCCGCATCGCACGTGGCTCCGGCCCGCTGGAGGGCGCGAACGTGCTGGAGGTCGGCCCAGGGCCCGGCGGCCTGACGCGCGCCCTGCTTGCCCTCGGGGCGAACGTGGTGGCCGTGGAGCGGGACCATCGCTGCATCGAGGCACTGACGGAGGTCGCTGAGGCCTATCCCGGCCGCCTGCGGGTGATCGAGGGCGATGCCCTGAAGGTCGAAGCCGCCCCGTTGTTCGAAGGCCAGCCGGCGCGGGTGGTGGCGAACCTGCCTTATAATATCGCCACCGTCCTGCTCGTGGGCTGGCTGTCCTCCGATCCCTGGCCGCCCTGGTTCTCTTCCCTCACCTTGATGTTCCAGCGCGAAGTGGCCGAGCGGATCGTTGCCGAGCCGGGCTCGAAAGCCTACGGCCGTTTGGCTGTGCTGGCGGGCTGGCGCACCGAGGCGCGCATCCTGTTCGATGTCGCCCCCTCCGCCTTCGTGCCGCCGCCCAAGGTGACGTCTTCCGTGGTGCATCTGGTGCCCCGCGCCGCACCTCTGCCGTGCCGGCTCTCGGTGCTGGAGAAGGTGACGGAAGCCGCTTTCGGCCAGCGCCGCAAGATGCTGCGGCAGAGCCTGAAATCCCTCGGCGTGGATGCCCTGGCGCTGCTGGCCGCTGCCGGCGTCGAGGAAACCCAGCGCGCCGAGGAGATCGACGTGGCGGGTTTCGTGCGCCTGGCCAATTGCTGGGAACAGATGCGGCAGCCGTCCTGACTCTGCGGTGCCCGCGCTCAGAGCCCGGCGCGCAGGGTGTTCACGAAATGGGCGAGCCCGGTCAGCCGTCGGCGCCGCAGACGCTCCGCCTGCAGAATCGCCTTGAGCTTGTCGAGGCTCTTTTCAACATCCTCGTTGATGAGAATGTAGTCATATGCGTCGTAATGGCTGATCTCGTCGGACGCCTTGGCCATGCGCTGGTGCACGACGTCGTCGGTGTCCTGCCCGCGCCCGCGTAGGCGCTCCTCCAATGCGGCGGCAGACGGCGGTAGGATGAAAACCTTCACAAGGTCGTCCTTGGCGCCGTCGCTCTCTTCCAACTGCTGGGTGCCCTGCCAGTCAATGTCGAACAGAACATCTCGGCCGTGGGCGAGTGCGTCCTCCACCGGCTTGCGGGGGGTCCCGTAGAGATTGCCGAATACGGTGGCGTGCTCCAGCAGCGCGCCGGTGTCGCGCATGCGGTGGAACCCTTGCTCGTCCGTGAAATAATAGTCGGTGCCTTCCACCTCGCCGGGGCGCGGCCTGCGGGTGGTGACCGAGACCGACATGGTGATGCGGCTGTCCTGCGCCAGCAAAAGACGCGAAAGCGTGGTCTTGCCTGCGCCCGATGGTGAGGACAGGACCAGCATCAGGCCCCGGCGAGCCAGGCCCGCGCGGGCGGACGGGGCGGGAGAGGCGCTCGGGGCGTCCATGGCGGATTCGGCCTCACTCTATATTCTGAATCTGCTCGCGGAACTGATCCACAAGCAGCTTCAGGTCAAGCCCGATCTGGGTAAGGGCCACCGCATTGGACTTGGAGCAGAGCGTATTGCTCTCGCGGTTGAATTCCTGGGAGAGGAAATCCAGCCGGCGCCCCACCGGCCCGCCCTGGGCGAGCAACGCGCGGGCGGCGGCCAGATGGGCGGTCAGGCGATCCAGTTCCTCGCGGATGTCGGCCTTGGTGGCAAGGAGCGCCGCTTCCTGGTGGAGCCGTTCGGCATCGAGCGGCGCGCCGGTCTCCAAAAGCGCCCGGACCTGTTCGCGCAGGCGCGCCTTGATGGCGTCGGCGCCGCGCTCCGGCCGCGCTTCTGCCTGGGCGACCAGCGCCGCGATGGCATCGAGGCGCTCCTGCAGCACGCTCTTCAGCGCGGTACCCTCGGCATGGCGCATGCGAACCAGATCGGCGAGGCCGGTCTCGAAGCCGGAGAGGGCGGCCTTGCCGACGGCTTCCAGATCCTGCGGGGTCAGTTCTGCTTCAACCACTTCGACGATGCCCTTCACGCCCAATAAGGCGTCCAGAGTGGGCGGGGCGATGGAATAGCGTTCCGACGCCGTGCGGGCCGCGACGATGAGCGCTTCGAGGGCCGGCTGGTTCACCGCCACCGCGACGCTCTCCCCTTCGCGGGCCAGGGTCAGCGTGCCGGAGACGGAGCCGCGCGCCAGCACTTGGGAGGCAGCCGTGCGAGCGGCGGCGTCCAGCGCCTCGAATCCCGGCGGCACCCGCAGCCGCAGATCCAGCCCCTTGGCATTCACCGAGCGCAGTTCCCACGCCCAGCGCCAGCCAGCGGTGACGCCTTGAGTACGGGCAAAGCCGGTCATGCTGGCCAGAGGCGCACGCGCGGGGGGGACGGGACCGGCAGACGACATCAGGAGCCTCGTTCAGCCGGCACGTTGCCGGCCGGGTCAGTTGGAGGGAGCGCGGGGCAGGGGCGTGGTCGAGGGTACCGCAGGCGGCGCATCGCCGGTGCCAACCCCGGTGTTGCTGGTGGGCGCAGCGTTCTGCGCCTTGGTGCGGGCATCCGCCTCGATTTCGCGCCAGCGGGCGACATTGCGATTGTGCTGGTCCAGCGTCTCGGCAAAAACGTGCCCGCCGGTGCCGTCAGCGACGAAATAAAGATCCTTGGTCTTGGCCGGATTGGCCACCGCTGCCAAGGAATCGCGGCCAGGATTGCCAATCGGGCCGGGCGGCAGTCCGTCGATGGCATAGGTGTTGTAGGGCGTGGGATTGACGATATCGGCGCGGGTGATGGGACGCCCGAGCACGCCCTTGCCGCCGACGATGCCGTAGATGATGGTCGGGTCCGACTGCAGCCGCATCTTGCGATTGAGGCGATTGATGAACACGGCGGCAACCTTTGAGCGCTCGTCCGGCTTGCCGGTCTCCTTCTCGACGATGGAGGCGAGAATGACCATGTCCTGCGGCGTGCGCAGCGGCAGGTCCGGGGAGCGGCTGGCCCACAGGTCGCGCACCAGCTTCTGCTGGTCGGCGGCCATGCGCTTGAGCACTTCGTCGCGGCTCATGCCGCGCACGACCCGGTAGGTCTCGGGGAGCAGCGTGCCTTCGAGCGGCATGCGCGGGGTGCCGGTGAGCAACTCGCTGTTCGTCAGCCGCTCGACGATCTGCTGGGTGGTCAGGCCCTCGGGAATGGTGATCTGATGCTGGACCACCCGCCCTTCCGCCATTGCGTCGAGCACGGCTTCCAAGGGGACGTGGGGCTTGAAGATATATTCGCCCGCCTGGAGTGGCTGGCCGCGGTGGGCGAGTTGCTGCGCCACCATGAACAGCAGCCAATTGTCGATGACGCCTTGCCGCTCAAGTAATTCGGCAATGTCGCGCGCGCCCTGCCCGCGGGGAATCAACACATTCTTTTCCGCCGCAAGCGGGCCGGGGGCGGCGTACTTCAGCTGACCATACCAAGCGACAAGGCCGCCGCCGACGGTGACGAACAGAAGGATGGTGAAGATGGCGCTGCCGATCACGACCGCGGGATGCCGGGCGCCGCGGGAGGGCCGTTTCTTGGCCGCGGCTTTGGCGGCCGCGTGCGGGTCGCGGGCGAGCTGCTCCGCACGCTTCCTGGCCTTGGCCTGGCCGCGCGTCTCACGCGGCGGCTTCTCAGGCTTAGCCTTTGTTGCCGGGGGCGGAGCCTGTTCAGCCGGCGAGGGTGTAGGGGTGTCTTCGACCATCCGGCTCTCGGGCACCTTCACATCTGGGGCGGCTTGCGGCGTGCCTGCGGGGGAATCGGTGCCGATCCGGGGCTCGGGCGCCGCGGAGTGGCTCGGCTCGTGGTCGGGCGCGGAGGAGCGGCTCTCGCCCGCCGCAATCGGCGGCGTGCCCAGCAGCGGCTCTTGCCGGGGGCCATCGTGCGCCGGAGGCTCGGACGTCGCCATTCAGGGGTCTCCCATCGCGTTAGCTGCGCCCGAGGGATGTTCGCGCACCGCGCGGCCCGGACCGGAAGGTCAGCCACCGACAGGTACATGGTACCTGTTCCGGGGCAAGACCGATGGGGCGCAGGCTAACGGCAAATATGGCGATAAGACGTATTGCCGATAGAAGCAGCCGAATTTCACGGCCCGCACGGTGAACGGGCCGCAAAAATCGGTTGGTCAGGCCTCGGCGCGGCGGAACACCACCGAGGCATTGGTACCGCCGAACCCGAAGGAATTAGACAGCACCGTGTTGATTTCCCGTGGCCGCGCCGTGTGCGGGACAAGGTCGATGGGGGTATCGATCGAGGGATTGTCGAGATTCAGCGTTGCCGGGGCGATCTGGTCGCGGATCGCGAGCACCGAGAAGATGGCTTCCACCGCCCCCGCCGCGCCGAGCAGATGCCCGATGGAGGATTTGGTGGAGGACATGGAGGTTTTCGCCGCCGTATTTCCCAGCAGCCGCTGCACCGCGCCGAGTTCGATCTCGTCGGCCATGGTGGAGGTGCCATGGGCGTTGATATAGTCCAACTCCGACGCCGGAATGCCCGCGCGCTTCAGGGCGGCGGTCATGCACCGGAACGCGCCGTCGCCGTCCGGCGAGGGAGCGGTGATGTGGAACGCGTCGCCCGACAGGCCGTAGCCGATCAATTCGGCATAAATCTTCGCGCCACGGGCCTTGGCGTGCTCATATTCTTCAAGCACGACGATGCCGGCGCCCTCGCCCATGACGAAGCCGTCGCGGTCCCGGTCATAGGGGCGCGAGCCCTTTTCCGGCGCGTCGTTGAAGCTGGTGCAGAGCGCCTTGCAGGCGGCGAAGCCGGCGAGCGAGAGCCGGTTCACGGTCGATTCGGTGCCGCCAGCCACCATCACGTCGGCATCGCCGAGCGCGATCAGCCGCCCCGCATCGCCGATGGCGTGGGCGCCGGTGGAGCAGGCGGTGACGACCGCATGGTTCGGCCCCTTCAGCCCGTGGGCGATGGAGACATAGCCACCGGCGAGATTGATCAGGCGGCCGGGAATGAAGAAGGGCGAGATGCGGCGCGGGCCGCGCTCCTTCAGGATGTGGGCGGCTTCCGAGATGCCCTCGATGCCGCCGATTCCCGAACCGATCAGGACGCCCGAGACGATCTGATCCTCGTAGGAGGTCGGATGCCAGCCGGCATCGTCCAGCGCTTGCTGGGCCGCGGCCATGGCGAAGACGATGAATTCGTCGACCTTGCGCTGCTCCTTGGGCTCCATCCAATCGTCGGGATTGAAGGTACCATCGGTGCCATCGCCGCGCGGAATCATGCAGGCAATTTTGCAAGCAAGGTCATGCACGTCGAAACGTTCAACGTACTTTGCGCCGCTCTGGCCCGCAATCAGTCGCCGCCAGGTCGGCTCGACGCCGCAGCCGAGCGGCGTCACCATGCCGAGGCCGGTGACGACAACACGTCTCATGAGGGGAACTCCGGAACTAGGAACGCGACGGCCGCCATCCTGGATGGATCCATAACGGGTGCGACCGTCGCCGTCGCTGACACGGCTCAGGCCGCGTTCTTCTCCAGGAACTTGATTGCGTCGCCGACCGTCAAGATGGTCTCGGCCGCGTCGTCCGGGATCTCGGTGTTGAAAGCTTCCTCGAAGGCCATGACGAGCTCGACGGTGTCGAGGCTGTCGGCGCCGAGGTCGTCGATGAAGCTGGCGTTTTCCGTGACCTTCTCGGGCTCCACGCCCAGATGCTCCGCGACGATCTTCTTCACCCGCTCGGCGATGTCACTCATCGATGCACCCTCATTATCTGAAAATTATCTCTATGCCAGACGGCGGCTGTGAGAGGGCATAATGCCTTTCTTCCGCCGTGCCCAGCCCCCATGCTCATTCCCGGCGGGTCTTGCATACCAAAGACGCACCGGGACTCAGCATTTATCCCGGTCTGGAGCTGAATTTCCAAGGCCGGGACAGGATGGTGCGGGTCGGTATCATACTTCCTGCGCCTATGCCAGCAAAGCCCGCTGCGCGGTCCGATTCCGTATGCGTCCCGCTCAGATCATGGCCATGCCGCCATTCACGTGCAGTGTCTGCCCCGTGACATAGCCGGCCTCGTCGGAGGCAAGGTAAACGCAAGCGCTGGCAATGTCGTCGGGCGATCCGAGCCGGGCTGCCGGCACCGCCTTGAGGATTCCCTCGCGCTGCTTTTCGTTCAGCACGTCGGTCATCGCGGTGGCGATGAAGCCGGGGGCAACGCAATTCACCGTCACGCCACGGCTCGCCACTTCCTGGGCCAGAGACTTGGACATGCCGATCATGCCGGCCTTCGCCGCGGCATAATTGCCCTGGCCGGCATTGCCGGTCACGCCCACCACCGAGGTGATGGAGATGATGCGGCCCGCGCGGCGGCGCATCATGGAGCGGACCGCCGCGCGGGACAGGCGGAAGGTGGCGGTGAGATTCACCGCGATCACCTGATCCCAGTCCTCGTCCTTGAGACGCATGAAGATGTTGTCACGGGTAATGCCGGCGTTGTTGACCAGAATGTCCAACTGGCCGAGCGCCGCTTCGGCGCTCGGGATCAGCTTTTCGACTTCTTCCGTCACGCCGAGATTGCACGGCAGCACGTGGACGCGCTCCCCAAGCTCCGCGGCGAAGGCCTCGAGGACCTCGCGGCGCGTGCCGGAGATGGCAACGGTCGCCCCCTGCGCGTGGAGCGCCTTGGCGATGGCGCCGCCGATGCCGCCCGTGGCGCCGGTTACAAGGGCAGTCTTGCCGTTGAGATCGAACATGAAGGCTCCTGACGCAAAAGAAGGGAAAACAGCGCGTTGCGCCTCAGGCGGCCGCGGTTCGGCGGGCGGCGATGAAGGCTGCCACGTCTTCCGGTGTGCCGACGGCGGATGCGGAAATTTCCTTGGCGATCCGGCGCGACAGGCCGGACAGAACCTTGCCCGCACCCACTTCCACCGTTGCCGTGACACCCGCGCCAGCCATGAACAGGACGCTCTCCCGCCAACGCACCGTGCCGGTCACCTGCTGTACCAACAAAGTGACGATATCATGGGGATCGCTGACCGGAGCGGCACGTACGTTGGAGATCAGCGGTACCACCGGCGCCTTCACCGTGCTCGCAGCCAATGCGGTCTGCATGGCCTCGGCTGCGGGCTGCATCAGGCGGCAATGGAACGGCGCGGAGACCGGCAGCAGGATCGCGCGCGAGGCGCCCTTGGCCTTGGCGATCTCCATTGCCCGCTCGACCGCTGCGGTGCTGCCCGAAAGCACCACCTGGCCGTTGGCATTGTCGTTGGCGGCCTCGCACACGTCCGCCCCGGCGGCTTCCTCCGCAACCGCGCGGGCCTGCTCAAAATCAAGCCCGAGGATCGCCGCCATGGCGCCCTGGCCAACAGGCACGGCCTCCTGCATGGCACGTCCGCGAATGCGCAGCAGCCGAGCAGCGTCGGAGATGGAGAGGGCACCGGCGGCGGCGAGGGCGGAATATTCACCCAGCGAATGGCCCGCGACGAAAGCGGCATCGCGGCCGAGATCCAGTCCGGCTTCCGCTTCCAGCACCCGCATGGCGGCGAGCGAGACCGCCATCAAGGCGGGCTGGGCGTTGGCGGTGAGGGTGAGATCCTCGATCGGGCCATCCCAGATGGTGCGGGAGAGGGCTTCGCCCAGCGCGCCGTCCACCTCGTCGAACACGGCCTTTGCGACCGGGAAATTTTCCGCGAGCGCCTTACCCATGCCGACGGCTTGGCTACCTTGGCCGGGAAAAATGAAGGCTGTGGTCAAGGGGTTTCCCTCCGTTCAATTTTGGGGAGGGGAGAGACACCCGGATGCAGGGGGAGTCAAGCTGGGCGAGCGTGGCCCCGACCTGAAGCTTCCCGCTTCCCTCAGATGGTGCACCGCCCCGAGCCGGGGACGTCCCTTTTCAAGGCGGGAAGTTCGCTTCATCCTCTCCTAGGCATTCTTGCTCCTCGGTATTCTTGCCTTCAGACGAAAACCTGCTATACGCACCGCTTCCGTTGCCCCGGCCGGGGGCTGAACGGACGGCCATCTGTTGTTTTCAGCGCAAGTTGAAGCCTCGGAAGGCAGGGCTTTCAGGTCCGTCGTCCCGTGTCCCCGCCTTCCGAGCAAACGAGCCTTTCCTTAAGGTTCGAAAGGGCTTGGCGCCGGGCGACGGAGCAACAGGAAAGGCACAGGACACATGGCGCTCTATGAGCATGTGTTCCTCGCGCGCCAAGACGTTACGGCGCAACAGGTCGAGGAACTCGCCGCCCGATTCAAGGGCGTTATCGAAGCGAACGGCGGTCAGGTCACCAAGACCGAAGCCTGGGGCGTGAAGACGCTCACCTATCGCATCAACAAGAACCGCAAGGCCCACTTCACCCTCATGAACATCGACGCCACGGCGGCGGCGGTTCAGGAGATGGAGCGCCAGATGCGCATCGACGAGGACGTTCTGCGTTTCCTCACCCTGCGCGTCGAAGAGCACGAGGAAGGTCCCTCGGCCATGCTTCAGAAGCGCGACCGCGATGATCGCGACCGTGGCGAGCGTGGCTTCGGCGGCGATCGTGGCTTCGGTGGCGGCGGCGGCTTCGGCGGCCGTGACCGCGACGACCGTCCGCGCCGTCCGCGCGACCGTGAAGAGACTCAGGGCGAGGAGGCGATCTGATGGCATTCGCTCAAGCTGGTGGCGCCGGCGGCGGTCAGCGCCGTCCGTTCTTCCGTCGTCGCAAGACCTGCCCGTTCTCCGGCCCCAGTGCGCCGAAGATCGACTACAAGGACGTGCGTCTGCTGCAGCGCTACATTTCCGAGCGTGGCAAGATCGTGCCGAGCCGCATCACCGCGGTGTCCGCCAAGAAGCAGCGCGAGCTCGCGGCCGCCATCAAGCGTTCGCGCTTCCTCGGCTTGCTGCCGTTCGTGATCCGCTGAAGATCGAAGGCGCCCCCGCTTCGGGGCGCCTTTGTCCCTGATCGATACGAGGACCGGGGCTGCGGCTTCCGGATTTGGCTGGGGCAGGCGATGACCTGCCTCTAACCGCATATGCGGGACAGCAAGTCGATGGCACAATTCCTGATGATCGGCATCGCCGCCGGAGCGGCGTCGGCCCTCCTGGTCGCGGGGATCGCGACCGGCGGCCTGTGGGCGGTGCCGTTCTTCTATCTCTCCCCTTTGCCGATCATGATCGCGGGGCTGGCCTTCTCGCATGTGTCGGCACTTGCCGGCGTGGCGGTGGCGAGCATCGTCCTCGGCTTCTATTTCAATTCCTCGTTCCTCATCGCTTATCTCGTCGGCATCGGCGGCCCGGCCTGGGCCTTGGCCTATGCCGCGCTGATGGCGCGCAGCGAGGCTGCTGCGCCGCAGAAGCTGGTGTGGTTCTCCATCGGTGGGCTGGTGCTGACGTCCGCCGTGCTCTCGAGCTTCAGTGTCATCACGGCGGTGCTGTCGGTGGCGGGGGATTTCGAGAGCTATCGTGATGCGGTGAGTGCGGCCTTCGCCACTTTCATTCAGGTGCGCGGCCAGTCCGGCGTCGCCGACGCGGATACCGCGCGCATGGGCGAGATGGTTGCAAGCATCCTGCCGCCCATGGCGGGTGCGCTCGCCATGATCACCCAATTGTGCTGCCTCTACCTCGCCGGCCGGGCCGCGTTGGTGTCTGGGCGGCTCGCGCGGCCCTGGCCGGACCTTGCCGCGACGCGCCTGCCGGCCTCGACGTCGCTGGTGCTGGCGGTGATCATCGCCCTTTCGGTCGCCCCCGGCATGATCGGCCTCTCCGCCTCCGTGGCCGCCGCGACCCTAGTCACCGCCTATGCCATCGCCGGCTTTGCGGTGATGCATTTCCTGACGCGCGGCCGCCGCTCGCGCGTGCTCGTTCTGACCGCCGCATGGCTCGGTACCCTGGCGTTGGGGTGGCCGGTTCTGGTGGTCGCCTTGCTTGGCGTGGTGGACGCCATGTTCGATCTGCGGTCGCGCAGCGTGCGGGGCGGGACCCCGCCCGCCGCCAACGACCGCTGACAGGAATTCCACGACCCCTGAAACACTTGAAATAGGAGACAGAAATGGAAGTCATTCTTTTGGAGCGCGTCGCCAAGCTTGGCCAGATGGGCGAAGTGGTGAAGGTGCGTGACGGGTACGGCCGCAATTTCCTGCTGCCCAACAACAAGGCCCTGCGCGCCACCAAGGCGAACAAGGCCAAGTTCGACCAGATGAAAGTTCAGCTCGAAACCCGCAATCTGGAACTGCGCAAGGAAGCCGAGGGCGTGGCCGAAAAGCTGAACGGCCAGAGCGTGGTGATCCTGCGCCAGGCCGGCGAGAGCGGCCAGCTCTATGGTTCGGTCTCCACCCGCGATCTCGCCGAAGCCCTGGTGAAGGCCGGCTTCACGGTCGATCGCACGCAGATCGAGCTGAACCACCCCATCAAGACCATCGGCATGCACACGATCCCCGTGCGCCTGCATCCCGAGGTTGAGGTCTCCGTGACCGCCAACATTGCCCGCAGCGTCGAGGAAGCCGAGCGCGTGGCGCGCGGTGAAGACCTGCGCACCCGCCGCGACGAAGATGAAGAGGCCGAGGCCGAAGCCGCCGCCGAGCGTGACGCCACGCTCGCCGAGCAGGAAGCCGAAGAAGCTGCCGCTGAACTGGACGACGCGGAGTGATTTGATCGCTCCGTTTCCTGAGCGTTCAGAAACGCCCGGCCGCGAGGTCGGGCGTTTTTGTTTTTTTTGGTCATTTTGGTATTGCCGTAACTGTCATGTGGTGTTCAAATTTGAGTCGCTTCTGCCGGACGAAGAGCCCGCAAAGACGACATGACTTTGGATTGAGGCGATTCCTCATTCCGTTAAGTCATGTAAGAGCGTCCACCACTATCGCATCGCTTGGGTTCGTGCTGGTGAATGGAGGCTGAAGCCGAGAGGAGGGGCAACCCAGGCGGTCATCTTTAGGATGGAGGCGGCCCAGTGGATTGGTTGCTTGAATCTGTTTTACGCCGCGTCGTCACGCACGGCAGCCTTGAAGTCACGACCGCTTCGGGCCGGGACTTCAAGGTCGGGCCTGGGAAGCCCGGCATTCACGTGCGCTTCACCAGCGCACGGGCGCAGGCGCTGCTGCTGTTCGACCCGGAAATGCAGCTCGGCGAAATCTACACCAATGGCGAATTGGTGATGGAGCGGGGTTCCATCGCCGATCTGCTTGAACTGATCATGTCGCAGAACGTGCTGCAGCCCACGTTGACCGCGCGCCTGCTCTATTTCGCCCGACGCGTCCTGCGCCGGCTCGCCCAGTTCAATCCGCGCGACCGCGCCCGGCGCAATGTGGCGCATCATTATGATCTCGACGGGCGGCTCTATTCCCTGTTCCTCGATGCGGACCGGCAATATTCCTGCGCCTATTTCGAGCGGCCGGGCGAGCGGCTCGATGATGCCCAATTGGCGAAGAAGCGGCATATTGCGGCCAAGCTGCTGCTCGACAGGCCCGGTCTCAGCGTGCTGGACATCGGCAGCGGCTGGGGCGGGCTCGGCCTCTATCTCGCGGAGATGGCCAAGGCGCGGGTGTCCGGCGTCACCTTATCCACCGAGCAATTGGGCGTCGCCCAAGGCCGCGCGCGGGAGAAGGGGCTGGAGGAACAGGTTTCGTTCGCGCTGCAGGATTATCGCGACGTGCCGGGCCCGTTCGACCGCATCGTGTCGGTGGGCATGTTCGAGCATGTGGGCGTCGATCATTACGGCGAATTCTTCCGCAAGACGCGCGAACTGCTGGCGGAGGATGGGGTCATGCTGCTGCATGCCATCGGCCGCTTCGATCCGCCGGGCTTCACCAATCCCTGGATCGCCAAATATATTTTTCCCGGCGGCTACATGCCGGCGCTCTCCGAGGTCACGCCGCACATCGAGCGGGCGGGGCTGGTGGTGACCGACATCGAGATCCTGCGCCTGCATTATGCCGAGACGCTCAAGGCTTGGCGCGAGCGATTCCTGGCTCGGCGCGAGGAAGTCCTGCGCCTGACCGACGAGCGATTCCTGCGCCTGTGGGAATTCTATCTCGCCGGCTCTGAGATGGCATTTAGGTACCAGGGCCTAATGGTGTTCCAGATTCAGCTGGCTCGCAAACAGGAAGCGGTGCCGCTGACGCGCGATTATATCGCGGAGGCCGAACGCAAATTGCGGACGATGGAGCAGCGCAGCGCCCCGCCGCTGCGACTCGCTGGCGAATAGGCTGGAAAGAAGGGCGGGCCGGAAGCCCGCCCTCGCGGGACAGATCGAAAAACGCCGCCGGAGGTTGGGGGCCGGATCGGTTATCCCCGCAATTGCCGCAGTTTCCCACAGGGGATTGTCGGGCTGTTGACGGTTGCAAATTCTTCGCCGGCCACACGATCACGGAACTGCGGGGTCGGCTCGGCATCTGCTAAAGAGGGGCTCGTCCACCCAACCGGCCTCGCCTCATGCTCGACCTTTCCGACCAGAAGGGGGATCTCGACCCCTCCTATCGTCAGGCGCCCCACAATGTGGAGGCGGAGCAATCCCTGCTAGGGGCGATCCTGGTCAATAACGACGCCTTCTACCGGGTGTCGGACTTCCTCAAGCCCGAGCATTTCTTCGAGCCCATCCACGGCCGCATCTTCGAATTGGCCGGTGCCCTGGTGCGCGCCGGCAAGGTCGCGACCCCGGTCACGCTCAAGACCTTCCTGCCTGCCGACCTCGACGTGGCGGGGCTCAGCGGCCCGCATTATCTCGCCCGCCTCGCGGCGGAAGCGACCACCGTCATCAATGCCGAGGATTACGGCCGCGCCATCTATGACCTCTCGGTGCGGCGCGAACTGATCCGCATCGGCGAGGAGATCGTCAACGACGCCTATGACGCGCCGGTGGAGGCGACGCCGCAGGACCAGATCGAGGAAGCGGAAAAGCGGCTCTACGCCATCGCCGAGAGCGGGCGCTATGACGGCGGCTTCCAGCGCTTCGGCGAGGCGTTGCGCGAAGCGGTGGACATGGCGAGCCGCGCGTTCCAGCGCGAAGGCCATCTCTCCGGCATCGCCTCGGGGCTGGACGATCTCGACCAGCAGATGGGCGGGCTCCAGCCGTCGGATCTGGTGATTCTCGCCGGCCGTCCCGCCATGGGCAAGACCGCGCTTGCCACCAACATCGCCTTCAACATCGCCGCCGCCTATCGCGGCGAGCAGCGGGCGGATGGCTCCATCGAGACCCAGAGCGGCGGCATCGTCGGCTTCTTCTCGCTGGAAATGTCGGCCGAGCAATTGGCGACGCGTATTCTCGCCGAGCAGGCGGAGATCGCCTCCTACAAGATCCGCCGCGGCGACATATCCGAAAGCGAATTCTCCAAGCTTGCCGCCGCCGCCCAGACCATGCAGGTGGTGCCGCTCTATATCGACGATACCGGCGGCATCTCGATTGCCCAGTTGGTCGCCCGGGCGCGCCGCCTGAAGCGCCAGCGGGGGCTGGATTTCATGGTGGTGGACTATCTGCAATTGCTGTCCGGCTCGTCCAAAAGCTCGTCGCAGAACCGCGTGCAGGAAGTCACCGAGATCACAACCGGCCTGAAGGCGCTGGCGAAGGAATTGCAGGTGCCCATCATGGCGCTCTCCCAGCTCTCGCGTCAGGTGGAGGCGCGTGACGACAAGCGCCCGCAACTCGCCGATCTGCGTGAATCCGGCTCCATCGAGCAGGACGCCGACGTGGTGATGTTCGTCTATCGCGAGGAATATTACCTCAAGAGCCGCGAGCCCAAGCCCGGCACCGAGGAATGGTTCAAGTGGGAAGCGGACATGAAGGCGGCCGAAGGGGTGGCGGAAGTCATCATAGGCAAGCAGCGCCACGGACCCACCGGTACGGTGAAGGTGCATTTCGAGCCGCAGTTCACGCGCTTCTCGAACCTTGCCCGCGAAGATCGCCTGCCAGATCGCCACTGATCGCGGAACGATCGGCGTGGCGCGCTGATCTGCCCCGCGTGCAACGCTGCCGCCGCGTTACGGGTAGGGTATAGACAGGACAGCGAATCCCGCCGCTTCCAGGGAAAGCGTTCGATGCAACCCGCGCCAGTCCCGTCCTCCGCTCTGTCCCGCGCCGTGCTCACGATCGATCTCGGCGCGCTGGCCGCTAACTGGCGCACCCTGGCCGCGCGGGTGGCTCCCGCCGAATGCGCGGCGGTGGTCAAGGCAGACGCCTATGGGCTGGGGATTGCGCAGGCGGCTCCAGCTCTTTGGACCGCCGGTGCGCGCACCTTTTTCGTGGCGCTGGTGCAGGAAGGCGAGGCGCTGCGGGCACTGCTGCCGGAGGCGACCATCTATGTGCTCGGCGGCCTGCTGCCGGACACCGCCCATGCCTATGCCGCGGCAAACCTGCGCCCGGTGCTGGGGAGCCGGCAGGAAATCGCCGAATGGTCGATCCACAGCCGCGCCATGGGGGTGAGCCAGCCGGCCGCCCTGCATGTGGACACCGGCATGAACCGCCTCGGCCTGAGCGTCGAGGAAGCCCTCACCCTGGCGCGCGAGGGCGGTCCCTCGTTCCGGCCGTCGCTCGTCATGACCCATCTGGCCTGCGCGGATACGCAGCGCCACCCGCTGACCCAGGCGCAGCATCATATTTTTGCGCAGGTGGCGGCGGCGTTTCCCGGTATTCCCGCATCGCTGGCCAATTCCGCCGGTACGCTGGGCGGGTCGGAGATGTATTTCGACATGGTGCGGCCCGGCATCGCGCTCTATGGCGGCGCGCCGATCTCCGGCACGGCGCCCCTGCACAGCGTCGTGCGGCTGGAGGTGCCGATCATCCAGGTGCGGGATGCGCGCGCCGGCACCACGGTGGGCTATGGCGCCGCGCAGCGCCTGCAGCGGGACAGCCGCATCGCCATCCTCTCGCTGGGCTATGCCGATGGTTTCCTGCGCGCGTTCGGCGGCAGCGATGCCCGGCGCGGTGCGGACGCCATCGTCGGCGGCCTGCGCTGTCCGCTGGTCGGGCGCATTTCCATGGACCTGACGGCGGTGGACGTCACCGACGTCCCCCATGAAAAGGTCCGCCGGGGCGACGCGGCCGTGCTGCTCGGGGAGGGGATCGGCATCGACGAACTTGCCGCCCATGGCGGCACCATCGGCTATGAAGTGCTCACCAGCCTGGGGCCGCGCTATCACCGGGTCTATGTGGGCGGCTAGACTGTCGCGTGAGTCGCGCCCTTCCGCGCGTCCGGAGCCGTTCCGTCCCATGGCCAAGACCAGCCCCACCTTCGTCTGCCAGTCCTGCGGCGCAGTTTATAACCGCTGGCAGGGCAAGTGCGATGCGTGCGGCGGCTGGAACACGATTTCCGAGGAAGCCAATGTCGCCGCTTCCGTGCCCGCCGCCCAGCGCGCCGGGCGCAAGGGGCGGGCGGTGGCGCTGGAAAGCCTTCAGGGGCAGGGAAAAGCTGCGCCGCGCCTGATCTCCGGCATCGGCGAGCTGGACCGGGTGGCCGGCGGCGGCTTCGTGCCCGGCTCCATCGTGCTGCTGGGCGGCGATCCCGGCATCGGCAAGTCGACGCTGCTGATCCAGGCCTCCGCCGCATTGGGCCGCGCCGGGCACCGCATCGTCTATGTCTCGGGCGAAGAGGCGGTGGACCAGGTGCGCATGCGCGCCGGACGGCTCGATCTTGCGGACGCCCCCGTGGGCCTTGCCGCCGAGACCAACGCGGAAAACATCATCGCCACCCTGAGCGCTGGGCCGCCGGTGCAGTTCGTCGTGATCGATTCGATCCAGACCATGTGGAGCGATTCGGTGGAATCGGCACCGGGCACGGTCACCCAGGTGCGCACCTCGGCGCAATTGATGGTGCGCTACGCCAAACAGACCGGCGCCGCGGTGATCCTGGTCGGCCATGTCACCAAGGACGGGCAGATCGCCGGCCCGCGCGTGGTGGAGCACATGGTGGACGCGGTGTTCTCGTTCGAGGGCGACGGCGGCCATCAGTTCCGCATCCTGCGCGCCCAGAAGAATCGCTTCGGCCCCACCGACGAGATCGGCGTGTTCGAGATGACCGGCAAGGGATTGTCGGAAGTTGCGAACCCCTCCGAGCTGTTCCTTTCCCATCGCGATGCCGGGGCGCCGGGCACGGCGGTGTTCGCCGGCATGGAGGGCACGCGCCCGGTGCTGGTGGAAATCCAGGCGCTGGTGGCGCCCTCCACCCTCGGCACGCCGCGCCGCGCGGTGGTGGGGTGGGATTCCAACCGGCTCGCCATGGTGCTGGCGGTGCTGGACGCGCGCTGCGGCGTGCGGCTCGGCGGCCATGACGTATATTTGAACGTGGCGGGCGGGCTGCGAATCAGCGAGCCGGCGGCGGATCTGGCGGTGGCGGGGGCGCTGGTGTCCTCGCTCACCGGCGCGCCCTTGCCGTCGGATGCGGTGTATTTCGGCGAAGTGAGCCTGACCGGGGCGGTGCGCCCGGTCTCCCAGGCGGCGGCGCGCCTGAAGGAGGCGGCGAAGCTGGGCTTCGCCCGCGCGGTGACGCCCGCCATTTCTGCAGAAGGCATGGACGGGTCGATCTCTATCGAAGGGGTCTCTTCCCTTGCGTCGCTGGTAGCCGGCGTCGCGGCCCGCGCGCCGCGCAGGGCAGCGTTACCGAAACAGGGGTGATGACGCGGCGGGCACTTGAAGCTATACGTCCGAGCCACGCTGCGGATTTATGACACGCAGCGCTCCGCCGCTCGCCTTCGGGCGCCGCACGAAGGACCCGCCGCGCCCATGCCCGTGACGCTGCTCGATCTCATCGTTATTTCGGTGATGCTGCTTTCTGGCCTGTTGGCCATGGTTCGCGGCTTTCTGCGCGAAGTTTTCAGCATCGTCTCATGGCTCGCCGCCGCTGGCGTGACGCTGTTTTTCTATCCTCAACTGCTTCCTTTGACGAAGCAGTACGTTTCCCAGGACACCGTTGCCCTGGTCGTGACGGTCGCCATCCTGTTTCTCGGGACGCTGCTCATCGTTTCCATCATCAGCGCGCGTATTTCCGACGCCGTTCTGGACAGCCGGATCGGTGCCTTGGACCGCACGCTGGGTTTCGCCTTCGGCCTCGCCCGCGGGCTTCTTGTCATGGTTGTGGCATTCCTGTTCTTCAACTGGCTTGTCCCCGACAAGAGCCAGCCGCCGTGGGTTCTGGACGCAAAATCCCGTCCGGTACTGCAAAACACGGGGGATTGGCTTATGTCCCTGTTGCCGGACGATCCGGAGAATACCATTCTAAAGAGACTCAAGCGGTCGCCGGCGACGTATGAGGGCGGCGATGCCCCAGCGACGCCGCCCGGTCCGCGTACGGAACGTGGGGGCACCACGATTACAGTTGCGACGGCCGCCGGAGCGGTGGCTGGCGAAACCGGATACCGCCGCGGCGAGCGGCAAGGGTTCGAGCAACTGCTTGAGAGCGCGCGCGGCACCGGCCAGTAAGCCGCGTCGAGCGGAGGTAAAGATGGACATGGAGAGCGAGGATTCCCACGCTCCCGCCCCTCTTCGGGCGCGGGACGAATTTGCGCATGGCGAAAGCCGGGCGCAGGGTGGAGCCGCACGGGAGACGGGCCAGATGAACCTGGATGAGGATCTCAACGGCGATCGTCTGCGTGAGGAATGCGGCGTCTTCGGCGTCTTCAACCATCCCGATGCCGCGGCCATTACGGCCATCGGCCTGCACGCCCTCCAGCATCGCGGCCAGGAAGCCGCCGGCATCGTCACCTATGACGGCCGCCGCTTCCATTCCGAGCGCCGCCTCGGCCTCGTTGGCGATACCTTCTCCGACGCCCGCATCATCGAGCGCCTGCCCGGCCATATCGCGGTCGGCCACGTGCGCTATTCTACGACTGGCGAGACTTTGCTGCGCAATGTGCAGCCGCTATTCGCCGAACTGGATGCCGGCGGCTTTGCGGTCGGCCACAACGGCAATCTCACCAACGGCCTGACGCTGCGCAAGCAATTGGTGCGGGACGGGGCCATCACCCAGTCCACCACCGATACCGAAGTGATCCTGCATCTGGTGGCCCGCTCGAAGAAAGCGCGTTTTGTCGATCGCTTCATCGACGCGCTGCACTTCCTGGAAGGCGCCTATTCCCTGGTCGCCGTCACCAACAAGAAGCTGATCGGCGCGCGCGATCCACTCGGCATTCGCCCCCTGGTGCTGGGCATGCTGGACAATTCGCCGATCCTCGCCTCCGAGACCTGCGCCCTCGACATCATCGGCGCGCGCTATGTGCGCGACATCGAGAATGGCGAGGTAGTGGTGATCGACGAGGATGGCATCACCTCCTTCAAGCCGTTCCCCTCCATGCCGGCGCGGCCCTGCATCTTCGAATACATCTATTTCGCCCGGCCGGATTCGGTGGTGGGCGGGCGCTCCGTCTACCAGGTGCGCAAGACCATGGGGCAGGTTCTGGCTCAGGAAAGCCATCTGCCGGCCGACGTGATCGTACCGGTGCCGGATTCCGGCGTGCCGGCGGCCATCGGCTATTCCCAGACCTCCGGTGTGCCGTACGAGCTCGGCATCATCCGCAATCATTATGTCGGCCGCACCTTCATCCAGCCGACCCAGACCGTGCGCGACCAGGGTGTGCGCATGAAGCACTCCGCGAACCGCTCGGTGGTGGCCGGCAAGCGCATCGTGCTGGTGGACGACAGCTTGGTGCGTGGCACCACTTCGGTGAAGATCGTGCAGATGATGCGCGATGCCGGGGCGAGCGAGGTGCATTTTCGCATCGCCAGCCCGCCCATCACCCATCCCGATTATTACGGCATCGACACGCCGGACCGCGACAAGCTGCTGGCCGCCACCCATGATCTGGAAGGCATGCGGCGCTATATCGGCGCGGATTCGCTCGCCTTCCTCTCGGTCGACGGCGTCTATCGCGCCATGGGCTTTGAGGGGCGCGATCCGGTGCGTCCGCAATTCACCGACCATTGCTTCACCGGCGATTATCCGACCTTGCTCACGGACAAGTCGGGCGCGGTCGGAGCGCAGCAATTGTCGCTGCTCGCCGAAGCGAGCTGACCACCGTGCGTTCGCCGTGTCCTAAGGGGGCGGCGAACATGTTCTGGGTCACGGCCCCTTCGGGCCGAGGCTCGGGCAGGTGGCGATCGCGCGGATGACGCTGCGACAGATTTCGCCCATTCCACCCTTGCACTTTCGCCGACATGGCGGGATGGTCGCGCCCCTTTTCCCGATCTGACAGAGACCCTGCCATGACCGAACGGCCGCTTGCCGACAGGATCGCCCTCGTCACCGGCGCCACGCGCGGCATCGGCGCGGCCACCGCGCTCGCCCTGGCGCGGACCGGCGCCCATGTGATCGCGGTCGGCCGCACCGAGGGCGCGCTGGAGGAGGCGGACGACGCCATCAAGGCCGCCGGCGGTTCCGCCACCCTCGTGCCCATGGACGTCACCGATTACGACGCCATCGACCGGCTCGGCGGGGCGATTTATCAGCGCTGGGGTCATCTTGACGTGTTTGTCGGCAATGCCGGCATCCTCGGGCCGGTCACCCCGCTCGGCCATGTGGATCCCAAGGATTGGGACCAGGCGCTGAGCGTGAACCTCACTGCCAATTACCGCTTCGTGCGCTCGCTCGATCCTCTGCTGAAGCTGTCCACTGCCGGCCGTGCGGTCCTGGTCTCCTCCGGTGCCGCCCATAAGGCGCGGGCCTATTGGGGTCCCTATGCGGTGACCAAGGCAGCGCTCGACGTGCTCGGCCGCACCTGGGCGGCGGAGAGCGCCAGCGGCAATCTGAAGGTCAATCTGTTCAACCCGGGTCCGATTCGCACCCGCATGCGTGCCAAGGCGTTCCCCGGCGAAAATCCGCAGACCTTGCCGGCGCCCGAGGCGGCGGCGGAGGCGATCGTGTCTCTGTGCCTGCCAACGTTCGAAGAGAGCGGGAAATATTATGATTTCCCGACGCGGCAGCTTCTGACGTTCCAGCATCCCGCCTGACCCGCGCCGCTCGTAAGTGGCCGCAGCGCGCCCCGGGAAGTGCCGCGTGGCGCACGACGCGGATGCGCATGCTGCGGGATACGGCGGAGCGGCGTTACGTCGACCGGAAAGTCGACATCCGCTCGCGCCTGACGTGACCGGGTGGCCTGCGCTTCGGGCATTTGTCGCCGCTGCGCGATGGGGCTAGAGAAGTGTAAATCATTCACCGCCCGTTGCGCGCCTCGCAGGCTGTACCTACCGGAGTATCCATGGCCGAGCCCGTCACCATCCGTTTCGCCAAGCACGGCGCTGCCCCCAAGGGTGTGCTCATCGTCCTGACCGACGACACGCTCACGTTCGGACGGGAAGCGCAGAAGCAGCTCAAGCCCGCGCTCGATGGGGTGAAGCGGGCGATCGGGGCGGATCACTTCAAGGGCCGCCTTTCGTCTGCGCTCGATCTGATCGCGCCGGCGAACCTCGATGCGCCTCGCCTCGTGGTCCTCGGCGTAGGCAAGGGCGCGGATCTCAAGGCGGCCGACTTCCTCAAGCTCGGCGGCGTGGCGTTCAGCAAGATTCCGGGCGGCACGCGCGAAGCCACTATCATCGTCGACCTCCCCGGCTTCAAGGTCAGCCCCGACTTTGTGGCGGAGATGGCGCTCGGCGCCCGACTGCGCAGCTACGTGTTCGATCGCTACAAGACCAAGCGCAAGGAAGGCGAGACCGAGTCGGTCGCGCTCACATTGACCTTCCTCGTGGCGGATGAGGCCGGCACGCGCCGGGCCTGGACCGCCAGCGAGGCGGTGGCCGATGGTGTGGTCCTGGCGCGCAACCTCGTCAACGAGCCCTCCAACGTGCTCGACCCCCCGGAGTTCGCCCGCCGCGCGCAGGAGCTGACTTCGGTCGGCGTTGAGGTCGAAGTGCTGGGAGACGCGGAACTTGCGGAACTCGGCATGGGCGCGCTGCTGGGCGTCGGGCAGGGCTCCATCAAGGAAAGCCGCGTCGTGGTCATGCGCTGGAACGGCGCGGACGCGAAGACCCAGCCGGTGGCCTTCATCGGCAAGGGCGTGACCTTCGATACCGGCGGCATCTCCATCAAGCCCGCCGCAGGCATGGAGGACATGAAGGGCGACATGGGCGGCGCGGCCTGCGTCACCGGTCTCATGTATGCGTTGGCGGCCCGCAAGGCCAAGGTGAATGCGGTCGGGGTCATCGGCTGCGTGGAAAACATGCCCGACGGCGCCGCCCAGCGCCCCGGCGACATCGTCACCTCCATGTCCGGCCAGACCATCGAGATCATCAATACCGACGCCGAGGGCCGGCTCGTTCTGGCCGACGTGCTCTGGTACGCCAAGGAGCGCTTCAAGCCGCGCTTCATGGTGGACCTCGCCACCCTCACCGGCGCCATCCTGGTGGCGCTCGGGAACGAATATGCCGGCCTGTTCTCGAACGACGACGAATTGGCCCAGCGCCTTTCGGCCGCCGGCATGGAGACCGGCGAGCGCGTGTGGCGCATGCCCCTCGGCCCGGAATATGACAAGCAGATCGACAGCCGCTTCGCCGACATGAAGAACACCGGCGGGCGCAACGGCGGCTCCATCACCGCCGCGCAATTCCTCCAGCGCTATGTCGAAAAAACCCCCTGGGCGCATCTGGATGTGGCCGGCACCGCCATGTCCTCGCCGGCCAGCGACATCAACAAGAGCTGGGGCTCGGGCTGGGGCGTGCGCCTGCTCAACCAGCTCGTCGCCGACCATTACGAGGGCTGAGGCGATCAGGTGGGGCGGCGTGACGCCTCACACCACCTTGCGCTCGATCAGCGGAGCGTTGCGGGCGATGCGCCCATGGCCGAGCGGCGACAGGTCCAGCGTCGTGTAACGCCCGTAAGCGATCAGCTCGCTCAATCCCCGGCCGACCGCCGGGGATTGTTGCAGCCCGTGGCCGCTGAAGCCGTTGGCCAGCAGCAGATTGGCGCAGCCCGGCGCGGGGCCGAGAATGGCGTTCTGGTCGAACAGGTTCATGTCGTAGTGCCCGGCCCAGGCCCGGCCGGGACGCAGCCGCTCGAAGGCGGGGATGCGTTCCGCCAGGGTCGGCCAGATCACCTCCTCGAACAGCGCGTGATCCACCTCGAAGTCCGTGCTGTCGGGATCGTCCTGTGGCGCAGGAGCTGTGCCGCACAGAAAACCCCGGCCCTCGGGGCGGACATAGACCCCGCTCGGATCGATCAGCAGCGGGCAGTCGGGGACGGCATCGGGGCAGGTGAAGGTGAAGATCATCCGCTTCTTATTGTGCACCGGGAGATCGATGCCGGCGGTGCGCGCGAGATCCGGCCCGCCCGCGCCAGCCGCATTCACCACGAAGCCGCAGGCGACGCGCGTGCCGTCCGCCAGCACCGCCGCGGTGATCCGGTCCCCGATGCGCTCCAGGCGCGCGGCCTTCGCCGCGCGATAGTCGACACCGAGGCTGCGCGCCTTCTTGCGGAACGCCTGCATCAGGCCATAGCCGTCGAACCAGCCTTCGCCTGAAAGCCCAAGGCTGCCGCGTGCGATGCCCTCTGTGTTGAGCCAGGGAAAGCGCGCGCGCAGCGCATCCGGCGAGAGAAGCGCGATATCGGCCCCGAGGGCGGTTTGGAGCGCATGGGCGGTGGCAAGCTCCTCAGCGCCGGCGCGGCTCGCGAGGAACAAGTACCCTCCTTCCCGCAAGCCGATGTCGGGGGCCTCCCCTTCGACCGCGAGCCGCGTGGCAATCTCGCGCAGGAAGGTGATGCCGTAGAGCGAAATCGCGACATTGATGGGGGAGGAATATTGTTGGCGGATCGAGGCCGCTGAGCGCGCCGAGGCGCAGGTTTGGTAACTTGGGTCCTGCTCCAGCACCAGCACGCGACCGGAAAAGCCGGGGTCGGCGGCGAGATGAAATGCGGTGGAACTGCCGGTGGCCGCACCGCCCACGATCACCACGTCGAAATGCTCGTCCGCCATCACGACCCGTCCCGGCCACGCCACACGCCGCTATGACGCTGCCGGCGCGTGGGCGCAAGGGCCGCTGTGGACAGGGCCGGCGCCACCCGTATGGTCGGTGCAAGATCGCCCACGGAGCCGATTCTCATGCCAAAGGTTTTCAGCGCGGCGCAGGTCCATGCGGCGCTCGATTATCCCTCTCTCGTCGCGGCGCTGCGCTCCGCCTTCGCGGCACAGAAGGTCGAGGCGCCGGTGCGCCAGGCGTTCGAGGTGGGGACGCAAGGCGCCACCGCCCATCTGCTGACCATGCCGGCGTGGGAACGCGGCGTCGCCCTGGGGGTGAAGCTGGTCACGGTGGTGCCGGGGAATGGCGCGCGCGGCCTCGGCGCGGTGAATTCCATCTACACCTTGTTCGATGGCGAGACCGGCGTGCCCCGCGCCATATTGGACGGCGATGCCTTGACCAACCGCCGGACCGCCGCGGCCTCGGCCCTGGCGTCCTCGTTCCTCTCCCGACCCGACAGTCGCACGCTGCTGATGGTGGGCACCGGCCATCTCGCCGGTTATCTCGCCGCCGCTCATGCCGCCGTGCGGCCCATCGCACGGGTGCTGGTGTGGGGCCGTGCGCCGGAGAAGGCGCGCTGCGTCGCCGACCGGCTCAAGGGCCAGGGGCTCGACGCGCATACCATCTCCGATCTGCGCGCCGCCCTTGCCCAGGCGGATATCGTCTCCTGCGCGACTACGTCCACGCAGGCGATCGTCCTCGGCGCCGATGTGCGGCCGGGAACCCACGTGGATCTGGTGGGCGCCTTCACCCCGGACATGCGGGAGAGCGACGATGCGCTGATCGCCGCGAGCGCGGTCTATGTGGACACGCGCGCCGGCGCGCTCGCGGAGGCCGGGGACCTGCGTTTCCCCATGGCCTCGGGCGCCTGGTCCGCCGAACAACTCAAGGGCGATCTGTCCGACCTCTGCGCTGGTAGGGTCTCCGGCCGGGTGAGGGTGGACGAGATCACCGTGTTCAAGTCGGTGGGCGCCGCGCTGGAAGATTTGACGGCGGCCCGCCTTGTCATGACATCGGTTGGCTAAGGCCGCTTAGCCAATCATGGCCACCTTGCCGGTGGCGAGGTCATAGACCGCCCCGACCACTTTCACCTTCCCGGCCGCGACCATCTCGGACAGGATCGGGCGGGCGTTTTTCAGCCGCTCCACGTTGAAGGCGACATTGGCCGTAATGGCGGCGTCGAGCAGGTTGGCGGGCTTCTCGGCCTTGGCTTTTTCGACGGCGGGCTTGATCGCATTGACCAGCTCCGGCAGGTGGCCGGGGAGCTGGACATTGTCGGACAGCACTTTGATGGTGGCATCCACGGCGCCGCAATTGGTGTGTCCGAGCACCATGATAAGCGGCGTGCCCAGGAACTTCGCGCCATATTCCAGGCTGGCGAGGCCGTCATCATTGACGAAATTGCCGGCGACGCGAACCACGAACAATTCGCCCGGTCCTTCGTCGAAGGCGAGTTCGGGGGCGACGCGGGAATCGGCGCAGCTCAGGATCGCGGCGAACGGGTATTGGGCCGTGGCGCGGGCCGCGCGGCCGGCGGTAAAATCCTTCTGGTTCGGCGTGTTGGCGGCATAGCGGGCATTCCCGTCCATGAGCCGCTTCAGCGCCGCGTCAGGGGTGATGGCGTTGGGCGGGGCGGCATTTTGGGCGTGGGCCGAAAATGGCACCGCGCCGGTCAGGACCGCAGCCGCTCCTGCTGCGCCCGCTATCATGAGGCCGCGGCGGGACATTCCGTGAGTGTTGCACATGGGAAACCTCTCGCGAACGTAAGATGATGCCGGCCCGCAGGCCTCCCTGCTTTTCAGCGGCATGCCGTATATTTACCCGCCCGGCTCTGGCAAAAAAGTCCAAACTTTGCAGGTGTTGGTCATTTGCCCAGAAGATCCCTTTGCGCGCAGCAGAACGGCCTCGATGTCGCCCCGTCTCACCTTCCGCTCGACCTTACGCGGGACGCGGCAAAATATCGGACACATCCCGCGTTCAGGCAGGTCTTGCGGGACTATTGTCAGGCGGCGGCGCAAACGTCAGCTCAGCAATGGCCGCTCGCCAAGATGTTCGACCAGTTTTCCCGGTACATGATTTGCTACTCGCTGATTCATAACTATTTTTTCTGGCGTCACGGGCACGGTCCGGCGCCGACCTTGGCCGCCCTTCAACGCGCGGTCGAGGCAAGTCCGCGTCAGACCGCCGGGCTCGTCGCGTCGCTGAAGGCGGGGCGTCTCGTCATCGCGGAGCCGGCGGCATCGGACTTGCGCATTAGGCTGCTGCGCCCCTCGGCCGAGATGATCGGCGAGATTGGGCGCTCGGTGCTCGCCTTCGTTGTCGCGGCTGATCGGCTCGACGGGGTAGGTGCGGCCGGCGACCGTCTGACCGGCGAAGCGGATGCGCTCGGCGACCTGCTGTATCGCTCGGCGGCGCACGTGCGCACGCACGGCACGCTCATCCATCCGTTTCCGCGTGTGCTTTTCTTCGCAATGCGCGATTGCGGCTATCTGCTGCTGTGCAAGGTGATGCAGGCGCATTATGGCCAAACCGTTCCGCAGGCGGCACCCGGACCGCATCTAAGCTATCGCGCGCTTGCCGAGGCGTTGCAGGTTTCGCCGGCCCATATCGGCAACCTGCTCGGAGAGGCCGCGCGCGAGGGCTGGTTCGTGATCGGCGGCCGGGGAAAGCTGGAGGCCATCGACCCCACCTTGGTGGAGGAGTTCGAGCTGTGGAGTTCGACCCAGATGGCGCATTATCGGTGGCTCGGGAATCAGACCCTCACCTTCCTCGCCGCACCGTTGAGCCTCGGAGCGAATGACCGGCGTGGGTAAACGGCAGCGCACGGGGCGGTTCGGCATTCGGCCGGAACCTTTCGGACCTGCGCGCACTTGAAGCCGGTTCGCCCCGCCACTTTCTGGACCGCGGGTGCCTTCCGGCCTGATTTCATGCTATCGGCAGCCGACCAATCAGAGCCGTTGCGGAGAAGCTCTTCATGTTCCCGACGCCGAAGCCCGCATTGACGCCCAATACCTATGCCTATGAATCCGAACCCATGGTGAAGCCCACCGGGTTCCGGGAATATGATGCCCGCTGGTTGTTCCAGAAGGAAATCAACCTGATGGGCATCCAGGCGCTGGGCATGGGGCTCGGCACCTTGATGCACCAGATGGGCATCAAGCCGGAGATCGTCACCGGCCACGATTTCCGCGGCTATTCCTCGTCCATCAAATACGCGATGGTCTCCGGCCTCATGGCCGCCGGCATCAAGGTGCACGACATCGGCCTTGCCATGTCGCCCATGGCCTATTTCGCCCAGTTCGCGCTCGACGTGCCGGCCGTGGCGATGGTGACCGCCTCGCATAATGACAATGGCTGGACCGGCGTGAAGATGGGCGTCAACCGCCCGCTCACCTTCGGCCCCGACGAGATGACCCGCCTGAAGGAAATCGTCCTTTCCGCCGCCTTTGACCTGCGCGGCGGCGGCGCCTATCACTTCGTGGAAAACTTCCCCGAAATCTATATCAAGGACCTCACCGACCGGCCCAAGCTCAAGCACCCCATCAAGGCGGTGGTGGCGTGCGGCAACGGTACGGCCGGCGCGTTTGCCCCGCGCATCCTGGAAGCGCTCGGCGTCGAGGTGGTGCCGCTCGACACCGAGCTGGACCATTCCTTCCCCAAGTACAATCCGAACCCGGAAGACATGGAAATGCTCCATGCCATGCGCGATGCGGTGCTGGCCTCCGGCGCGGACGTGGCGCTGGGCTTCGACGGCGACGGCGACCGCTGCGGCGTGGTGGACAATGAGGGCGAGGAAATCTTCGCCGACAAGATGGGCGTGATGCTCGCCCGCGACCTCGCCAAGATCTATCCCGGCTCGACCTTCGTGGTGGACGTGAAGTCCACCGGCCTGTTTGCCACCGATCCCGAGCTGATCAAGCTCGGCGTGAAGGCGGATTATTGGAAGACCGGCCATTCCTACATGAAGCGCCGGGTGAACGAGACCGGCGCCCTGGTGGGCTTCGAGAAGTCCGGCCATTATTTCTTCAACAAGCCCATCGGCCGGGGCTATGACGACGGCCTCGTCTCCGCCATCGCGGTTCTGGACATGCTAGACCGCAACCCCGGCAAGAAGCTCTCCGAGCTGCGCCTCGCGCTGCCCAAAACCTGGTCCTCCCCCACCATGTCGCCCCACTGCGCGGACGAAGCCAAGTATGGCATCGTGACGGAGGTGGTGAAGCATTTCGAGGATCTGCAGGCCAAGGGCGGCATGGTGACCGGCCAGCCGATCCGCGATCTCGTGACCGTCAACGGCGTGCGCGTGACGACCCAAGACGGCACCTGGGGCCTGGTGCGGGCCTCCTCCAACAAGCCCGAGCTGGTGGTGGTGGTGGAAAGCCCGGTCTCCGAAGCGCGCATGCGCGAGATGTTCCAGGAGATCGATGGTGTGCTGCGCACCCACCCTGAAGTCGGCGCCTATAATCAGACCATCTGATCTTGGGGAAGGCGCGTGCGTCTTCCGGTTGAGTTTGGCTTCGATAGGTTAACGCCCACGCGCCGCAGGTGCGTGGATGGCATGCGCTGCCGTTCGGCGCGATTCCTGGGGGCAGACATGTTGCGGCTGCTGTCGAGTGTCCTTCTCTCGTCCTTGACGCTGACCTGCGGCGGTGCCGCCGTCGCGCAAGACGCGCTGGCCGCCTCTGCGACGGTGGAGGCCCTCACCCTCGCGCCGCTTCCGCTCGGCCGGGTCGAGATTCCCGACGGCAAGACGCTGAACCTCAATGTGGGCCTCGGCTCCGGCCTGTTCCGCGCGAAAGCCGACCCGGAAGGGGTGATCTTCGCGATCACCGACCGGGGGCCGAACGTGGATTGCAAGAAGCCGAAGGACATCACTGGGCGCGGTACCAACGACATCTGCAAGGGCGACAAAGACGGGAAAATCTTCCCCCTGCCGGCCTTCACGCCCACCATCTACAAGCTGCGGATCGACGCTGGCGGAACGGTGGATGTGCTGGAGAGCCTTCCCCTGAAGGGGCGCTCCGGCAAGGCGATCACCGGCCTGCCCAATGATCTTGCGTCCGCAGAGGCCGCGTTCAGCGTGACCGGCGAACCGATCGCCAAGGACCCGTCCGGCCTCGACACCGAAGCGCTGGTGCGCCTGGACGACGGCAGCTTCGTTGTCAGCGAGGAATATGGCCCCTCGTTGGTGGAGGTGGCGCCGGACGGCACGATCCGCCGCCGGCTGGTGCCCGAGGGGCTCGCCGACCGGCTGAAGGGTGCCGATTATGAGGTCGTCCCGGTTCTTCCCGCCATCCTGGCGCGGCGCGCCCTCAATCATGGCATTGAAAGCCTCGCGGTGTCCCCCGATGGCGCCTTTCTTTACGCCTTGATGCAAGGGGCGCTCGCCAATCCCGATACGGCGGCAGCCGACCGCTCGCCGCTGGCGCGCCTGATCAAGCTCGACCGAAAGACCGGCGCGGTGGTCGGCTCCTATGCCTATCGCGCCAGCGCACCCGCCGATTTCAAGGCGGATGCGAGTGAAAAGAAGCAGGACCAGTCGGACGTGAAGATGAGCGAGATGGTGGCGGTGGGGCCCGACCGCCTGCTGGTGCTGGAGCGCATCGACAAGACCACCAAGCTGTTCCTGGTGGATCTTGCGGGCGCCGCCACTTTGCCCCCCGGCATCGACGCGGCAAGCACTCCGCCGACCCTGGAGCAAATCGCCCCGAGCGATTTCGCGCGCAACGGCATCACGCCGCTCGCCAAGACGCTGATCCTGGACAGCGACCTGCTGAAGGACCTGCCGGCCAAGATCGAGGGGGTCGCGGTGTTGAGCGATCGCGAACTGGTTCTGGTGAACGACAGCGACTTCGGCATCAAGGGAGACACCACCCAGATGCGGCGGGTGCGGTTTGATAAGCCGGTGCTGAAATGAGGCCGGTGGCCTGAGGCGCGACCTCGCGAGAAGGCGCGGCTGCGCGCCCCGCCCGCGCCGATGCGTCTTTCACGCCCCCTGGTCGCTTGCCTGCCCCGCCTTCCGGCTGGAGAAGCCGAGGGCGCAGAGAAAACCGATGCTCATCAGCAGGACGATGGTCGGGGCGGGAGCGCTATCGATGAAGAAGCTGAGATAGACGCCGCCCAGCGATGCCAAAACGGCGATGGCGGTGGCGGTGACCAACATGGAGC
This sequence comes from Roseixanthobacter psychrophilus, assembly GCF_043195195.1. Lineage (NCBI taxonomy): Bacteria > Pseudomonadati > Pseudomonadota > Alphaproteobacteria > Hyphomicrobiales > Xanthobacteraceae > Roseixanthobacter > Roseixanthobacter psychrophilus. Next base: position 113,452 of record NZ_JBAFWT010000001.1, on the reverse strand, counting down.
CGAACGTGCGGGCCAGCAGAAAGGCGATGGCCCCGGGCGCGATCAGCATGGCGATCACCAAGATGATCCCCACGGCCTTGAGCGCTCCGACGATGGTGAGCGAGAGCAGGCACAGCAGGCCATAATGCAGCACGCGCACGGGCAGGCCGATGGCCTTGGCCTGAGCGGGGTCGAATGCGTGCAGCAGTAGATCGCGCCACTTTAGCACGATGATCCCGCCGGTGATGGCCGCGATGAGCGCAGTCTCGCCGATGTCCTCCCAGCCGACGCCCAGCATGTCGCCGAACAGGATGTGGTCGAGGTGAATATCGGTTTCGATCTTGGTGTAGAGCACGAGGCCGAGCCCGAACATGCCGGAAAACACCACGCCCATCACCGTGTCCTGCTTGATGCGGCTGTTCTCCTTCAGGAAGCCGGTGGCAAGCGCACAGCCCATTCCGGCGGTGAAGGCGCCGAGCGCGAGCGGCAGGCCGGCGATATAGGCGATGACCACGCCCGGCAGCACGGCGTGCGAGATCGCGTCCCCCATCAGCGACCAGCCCTTGAGGACGAGGAAGCAGGACAGCAGCGCCGTCGGCACCGCCACCAGTACGGAGATCGCCAGCGCGTTGCGCATGAACTCGAACTGGAACGGCTGCGCCAGCGTCTCGACGATGCCGGTCATGGCGTTCCCTCCAGCGCTTGCGCCGCGCGCCGCCGGGCCGCGCGCATGCCGTGCTTGGGGGCGAAGAAGAAAGCGGCCAGGAAGATCAGGGTCTGCAGCACGACGATGATGCCGCCGGTGGCGCCATCGACGAAATAGCTGAGATAGGCGCCCGCGAAGCTGGTCAGCGCGCCGATCGCCACGCTGAGGACCAGCAGGCGGGGGAAGCGGTCGGTCAGCAGATAGGCGGTCGCGCCGGGAGTCACCACCATGGCGACCACCAGGAACGCGCCGACCGTCTGCAACGCGGCCACCGTGCAGGCCGACAGCAGCGTGAAGAACACGATCTTCAGCAGCGTCGTGTTGATGCCGATCGAGCGCGCATGCGTCTCGTCGAAGAAGGTCACCATCAGGTCCTTCCATTTGGCCAGGAGCACCACGAGCGAGACGCCGCCGATGATGGCGATCTGCAGCGTGTCTCCGGGGGTTATGGCGAGGACGTTCCCGAGCACGATGGTCTGGATGTTCACCGAGGTCGGCGACAGCGACACCATGAACAGGCCGAGGCCGAAGAACGACGTGAAGATCAGCCCGATGATGGCATCCTCCTTCAGCCGGGTGCGCTGGTTGAGCAGCAGCATCGCGCCGGCGGCGAGGCCGCCCGAGAAGAAGGCGCCCAGGGAGAAGGGCAGGCCGAGCATATAGGCGCCGGCAACGCCGGGCACGATGGCATGGGACAGGGCATCACCGATCAGCGACCAGCCCTTCAGCATGAGATAGGCGGAGAGGAAGGCGCACACCGCGCCCACCAGGGCGCTGACCCACATGGCATTGACCATGTAGCCGTATCCGAACGGCTCCAGCAGAAGCATCATTGCTCTGGCTCCGCCGCTTGCGTGCCGCCGGAATCGTAGACCACGAAGGGCCGCTCGTCGTCGGAGATCAAATGCACCGCCTGCGGCTGACCGGCGGGCGCGCCGTCGAGCACGAAATGGCGCAGCACGCCGCCGAAGGTCTTTTCCAGATTGGCCTGGGTGAAGGTTTCCCGCGTCGGGCCATAGGCCAGCACGGTGCCCTTGATCAGGACGGTCCGGTCGCAGAATTCCGGCACGCTGCCGAGATTGTGCGTCGAGACCAGCATGACGCGTCCCTCGTCGCGCAGCGACCGCAGAAGCTCGATGATGGCGTCTTCGGTCTTCACGTCGACCCCCGTGAAGGGCTCGTCGAGCAGGATGACGCGGGCATCCTGCGCCAATGCGCGGGCGAGGAAGACCCGCTTCCTCTGGCCGCCCGAGAGTTCGCCGATCTGGCGCTTGCGATACTCGGACATGCCGACCCGGCCGAGCGCCGCCGCGACCGCCGCATGATCCTGCGCCTTGGCGAGGCGCAACATGTTCATGTGGCCGTAGCGCCCCATCATCACGACGTCTTCCACGAGCACCGGGAAGTTCCAGTCCACATCCTCGCTCTGCGGCACATAGGCGACGATGTTGCGCTTGAGCGCCTCGCGAACCGGCAGGCCGAGGATCGAGATCGACCCCTTCGAGGCCCGCTCGAAGCCCATGATCGCCTTGAACAGGGTTGACTTGCCGCTGCCATTGACGCCGACCAGCGCCGTGATGGTGCCGGATGGAATGGCAAAGGAGGCATCGCGCAGCGCCGTGTGCCCATTACGATAGGTGACGGTGAGATCCTGGACGCTGATCCCGGGTTCCGGGAGAGCGGGAACGAAGGTGGCGGAACGGGGAGGCGCGCTCATTGCGCCGGATCCTGCGCAGCCAGGCCCTTGGCGATGGTCTCGGACGTCACGCGCAGCAGGTCGATATAGGTTGGCACGGGGCCGTCCGCCTCGCTGAGAGAATCGACATAGAGCACGCCGCCATAGCGGGCACCGGTCTCGCGGGCCACCTGCTTTGCGGGATTGGCCGAGATGGTGCTTTCGCTGAACACGACCGGGATTTTCTCGGCCCGCACCTTGTCGATGACCTTGCGCACCTGTTGCGGCGTGCCCTGCTGGTCGGCATTGATCGGCCAGAGATAAAGCTCCGTCAGGCCGAAATCCCGCGCCAAATAGCTAAACGCGCCCTCGCTAGACACCAGCCAGCGCTTCTGCTCGGGGATCGCGGCGAGTTCGGCGCGGATCGGCGCGACGGCATCGATAATCTTCTGCTTATAAGCGGCCGCGTTGGCCGTATAGGTCGCGGCGTTCTTTGGATCGTACTTTACGAAGGCGTCGCGGATATTGTCGACATAGATCAGCGCCGCAGTCGGCGACATCCAGGCGTGCGGGTTGGGCTTGCCGGTATAGGGGCCCTCGGCGATGCCCATCGGCTCGACGCCGTTGGAGACCACCACGCTCGGCACGTTCTTGAGGTTGCGGAAAAACTTCTCGAACCACAATTCGAGATTGAGCCCGTTCCACAGCACCAGCCCCGCGCCCTGCGCCTTGATGATATCGCCCGGTGTCGGCGCGTAATTGTGAATCTCCGCGCCCGGCTTGGTGATGGATTCCACGATGGCGGCATCGCCGGCCACGTTTCGCGCCATGTCGGCGATCACCGTGAAGGTCGTGACGGCTTTGAACTTGTCCTGCGCAAACGAGGGATCCGCGAGCACGCCGAAGGCCATGGCGCCGGCTATGCCGGCAAGGATGATGCGGCGGGTAGGAGTGGCCATGGCCTGCCTTCTTGCAATTGCGAACTGTTCGCAAGATTGCATGACAGACTCGCAATTGCAACTCATTAGCAATATCGCCAACACGGACTGCCCCCGGAGAAGCGGCAGCCGCGCGGCAATCTCGGCGGCGCTCTCCTTTCAGCGGGCATAGCAGAGCGGCAGGCCCGTTTCTGGTGACGCGATCACGCCCATGGGGATGCCGTAGATCGCCTCCAGCGGTGCCGGCTGCAGGATTTCGAGGGGCGGGCCCTGTGCGATCACGCCGCCGCCATGGAGCGCGACGATGTGGTCGCAGAACCGCGCGGCCATGTTGACGTCGTGCAGCACCGCCACGACGCCGATCTTCCGGGTCTGCGCCAAGCTCCGGATCATGGTGAGGATTTCGATCTGATGGGCGATGTCGAGGGCCGAGATCGGCTCGTCGAGCAGCAGGCATTTGGTATCCTGCGCCACCAGCATCGCGATCCAGGCGCGCTGCCGCTCCCCACCGGAAAGCGTGTCGACGAGACGGTCCCCGAGCGAGGTGAGATCGGTCATCTCAAGCGCTTGCGCCACCTTGGCGCGGTCCCTCATGCCGAAGCGGCCGAGCGCGCCGTGCCAGGGATAGCGGCCGAGCGCCACCAGCTCCTTCACCAGCAGGCCGGAACTGCCCGGCGTGGTCTGCGGCAAGTATGCCACCTCGCGGGCGAAGGCGCGGGCGCCCCAGTGCGCCAGCGGGCGACCATTGAGGTGGATGGTGCCCTGCGCGGGATGCTGGCGTGCCAGCATCTTCAGCAGCGTGGATTTGCCCGATCCATTGTGCCCGATCAGGCCGATCAGCGCCCCGGCGGGAAGTGTGAGGGTGATGGGACCGACAAGCGCGCGCCCGTTCGCGGCGAAGCTCGCGTGCTCGATCCGGAACAGCGGAGCGTCGGCTTCAGGCGTCATGGATCGCTCCGAAAGCAAAGCGAACGGCGTGGTTGATGCACGCGGGCAGCACCGACATGTGGGTCTCGCCGGGCAGGAACACATAGTCTGTGGAGAGCCCGGAAACCGGCGTCAGGCGCTCGGCCATCATCCGCGTGTTGTCGACGATGCGGCTTTCCTCAAAGCTGGCGAGACGTTTCTGCGCATCCGCCGCGCCGATCTGGAACGGGGCAAGCGCCTGCTCATATTCGCCGGCCAGCAGCAGGAGGCGGCCGCCTCTACCTGTCCCGCCCCCGGCTTGCTCCGCCGCGACGAAGCTTGCCGCGGCGGTGACGATGCCCGCGCCTTCCCACCAGATGGCGGGGCTGGCGGCGATCCAGGCGGCAAAGGCATCGGGCCGCTGAAACAGCGCATGCAACACGAACAGCCCGCCGAAGGAGTGGCCGAAGATCGCCTGCCGCCGGTGGCTTACCGGCGCGCGGCGGGCGATTTCGGGCTTCAGCTCGTCCGCGATGAAGGTGAGGAAATGATCGGCGCCGCCGGTGCGCACATCCGGCCCATTCTCGGTGTGCGGCGGGTAGCTCTGGCCCGGGGGCGGGCCCATGTCCCAGGAGCGGCGCACGCTGTCATAGGGGCCGTCGGTGGGATAGCCGATGGCGACGATGACGCCGAATTGTACGCCGGTGCCGAGCGTGTAGGGCGCCTGCACCCGCACCGCGTCCACCGCCGTGCCGATGACGGCATTGCCATCGAGCAGGTACAGAACCGGCCAGCCATCGGCCGGAGCTTCGCCCGGAGGGGTGTAGAGATAGATGCGGTAGGGCTCGCCGCCCGCAGCCGGGGCGAGGTCGAACTGAACGGTGTCGGGTATGAGCGCCGGTTGGGTCATGTGCTTTGTCTCCGGGCCAGAAGGTACATAAGGGCGGGGCAGCCGATGAAGGTGGCGGCCAGGCCCGCCGGTATTTGCCAGGGGAAGGCGATCGTGCGCCCGAGCCAGTCCGCCGCGACCATGATGATGCCGCCGATGAGCGCGGCTCCGACCAATTGGGGCAACGCGCGCTGAAGCCCGAGGAACCGCGCCAGATGCGGCGCCATCAGGCCGACGAAGGTCAGTGGCCCGATCACCAGCGTCGAGACCGCCGTCATCGCGGCGGTGGCGATCAGCAGCAGCCCATGGCTGCGACGCGGGTGCAGGCCGAGCGCGGTCGCGGTTGCCCCGCCCAGCGGCACGATATCGAGCCAGCGGGCCAGCAGCGGCAACGCGCACAGCGTCGCGAGCGCGGCGACCAGGGCGGCGGTTGCATCAGTGGCATCCACCCCATAGGTCGAGCCGGTCATCCAATTGAGCAATTGCGCGGCGCGCGGGTCGCCGCTCGCCATCAGCGCCGTCACCAGCGCGTCGAACATCGCGCCGAGCGCGATGCCGGCCAACAGCACGCGCTCCGGTACCGCCGCGCTGGCGCGTCCGAACGCGAGCATCGCCAGCAATGCGAGCAGGGCGCCAAGTGTTGCCGCGCCAATCTGCTCGCTCCGCCCCACCTCGGACAGAGTGAACATCGCGGCGATCAGCCCGAAGGCGGCGCCGGCGCTGACGCCGAGCACTTCCGGGCTCGCCATCGGGTTGCCGGTCATGCGCTGGAGGATGCCGCCGGCGCAGGCAAGCATGATGCCCGCCGAGAGCGCGGCGAGCGCGCGCGGCCAACGCCAGTCCAGCAGGTCGGCCGAGAGGTCCCACCCCTCCAGCCCCTGCCCGATGGTAAGCGACAGCGCGACCATGCCCGCCAGCACGATGCCGAGGGCGCAGATCAGCAGCAGCGGATGCCGGGCCCGGCTGACGACCTCCCCCAGCCCGGAGGGGAGATGCAGCGACAGGCGCAGGCGCGGCAGCAGCCACAGCAGCAAGGGCGAGCCGAACAGCGCGGTGATCGCCCCGGTTGGCAGCATCTCGCCATAGGCGCCGGCAAGCCGCTGCACGCCTTGGTCGGTCACCCACAGCAGTGCGGCGCCAAGCAAGGTGGACCAGATGAGGCGCGCGGCCACCCGCCGGGCACCGGCGACATTCACCAGTGCAGGCGCCGCCAATCCGACAAAGCCGATGATGCCCACGGTGCTGACCACAAACCCGGTCAGCGCCACGGCGAGCGCGAGCGCCGCGAGCCGGGTTAGTGGCACCGACAGGCCGAGGCTGCGGGCGTGGTCGTCGTCCAGCGTCAGCAAGGTCAGGGGCCGCACCAGCAGCGCGGCGGCGAGCATGGCAAGCGCCAGCCGGGGGGCGAGGAACCCGGCGATCCCCCAATCCTGCTGGCTCAGCGAGCCGCCACCCCAGATGAACAGGCCGGCGAGATAATGGGTATTGAACAACACCAGCATTGCGGCCAGCGCGCCGCAATACAGGCTCACCACCATGCCCGCCAGCACCACGGTGAGGGGCGAGAGCCGCTTCTGCCAGGACAGGGCGAGCACGATGAGCGCGGCGGCCATTCCGCCCACCATGGCGGTCCACTCGCGCCCGAAGGCGAGCAGTGCCGGCGCCCGCAGCATGGCCATGGCGAGGGCGAGATTGGCGCCGGCGGAAATACCGAGCGTTGTGGGGGAGGCAAGCGGATTGCGCAGCGCCAATTGCAGCAACGCGCCGGCCAGGCCCAAAGCGGCGCCGCACAACACGCTGGTGGCAAGGCGTGGCGCGAAGCTGTAGCGCACCAGCATCTGGCGCACGTCGAGCATATCCGGCGCGGTGAGCGCTTGCAGCCATAGCCCCAGGGGCAGCCGCAGTGCCAGGGTGGACAGGCTCAGCGCGGCGGCGGCGAGCGCCAGCACCGCGACGATGGACGCCGGACCAAACCGCATCCGCTCACCCATTGGCGGCTGCCTTGGGCAGCGTCCGGCCCAGCAGCCGGGCGAACCGCATGGCGGAGGGCAGCATGCCGAACATCAAGGCGGCGGGCATGGACTGCACCCGGTGCTCGCGCACGAAGCCGAGGCTGTTCCACAAGGGCGAGCCGTTCAGCCGCGTCAGCACGTCGGCGGCGATCGGCTCCAGATAGATCAGCCGCGCCTGCGGCGCGCGCGCCAATTGCTCGATGCCGACGGTGGCAAAACCCCAATAATTGGTGGTGCCCTGCCAGGCATTGGTAAGGCCGCACAAGGTCATCACATCGTCGAACAGGCTTTTGGCGCCATAGACCCGGACATGGCGCGTATCCATGAAATTGACCACGAAAAGCGGCGTGCCGGCATGGGGCGCGAGGGTGGCGCGGGTCGCCTCCATCACCGCGTTGGCCTCGACGATCAGCCGCTCGGCCTGCGTGTCGCGCGCGAGCATGCCCCCGAGCCGGCGGGTGGCGGCGACGCTGAGGCGGTAGGGATCCCCCCCCTCGGGCGTGTAGATGCCGAAGGTTTCGGTGCGGGCGATGCGCGCCAGCATCGTTTCCACTCGCGCCAGATAGGGGGTCGAGAGGATCAGGTCCGGACGCAGCGCGTGCAGCAGCTCGATATTGGCTTCCAGCGCGGTGCCGAGATTGACTACGCCCGCCGGCAACGCGGGTTCGATCACCCAGCGGGACCATTCGTCGGCCTCGGCAATGGCCACCGGCGTCACGCCCATTGCCAGCAGGGTTTCGGCAAGGCCGTAATCCAGCGAGACGATACGGCTCGGCACGCCGGCCGCGCGCACGGGGCGCGACGCGAGCATGGCGCACGCGGCCGCCCCCTTGAGCAAGCCGCGTCGCGTCGTGCCAGAGCTGGCAATGGGCACGGCGGGCCCTACCAGCGGTACTTCAACCCGGCGATAACGGTTCGCGGCGCGCCCAGATAGCAATAGCCGACATCGCAGGTGGTATATTCCTCATCCAGCAGGTTCTGGGCGTTGACCTGCGCGCTCCAGCCCTTCAGGCGGTTATTGAGATAGCCGAAATCATAGCTGAGCTTGGCATCGACCAGGGTAGCGGCCGAGTTCTGGAACGTATTGAGCGAATTGCCCCAGGACGCGCCGATGTAGCGCACGCCCGCCCCGACGCCGAGCCCGGCGAGCGGGGTACCCGGCTGGAACTGGTAGTCGCCCCAGACCGAGAAGCTGTGCTCCGGCGTGCCGGACGGCGTGAGCCCGATGGTCTCGGCGGTGCCTGCAACATTCTTGAGGTCGAGATAGGTATAGGCGCCGCGCACCTTCCATCCCGCCCCGACATTGGCGACCGCCTCGAATTCGAAGCCGCGCCCGCGCACCTCGCCGGTCTGGACCTGGTAGAGCGGGTTCTCGTCGTCGGTGACGAGGCCGTTGTCCTGGTTGATCTGGAAGATCGAGGCGGCGAAATAGCCGTCGAAGCCGGCCGGCTGATACTTCACCCCGCCTTCGATCTGCTTGGCGGTGGTGGGGGAGAAGGCGGTGCCGTTGATGTCCACGCCGAGATTGGGCGCGAAAGACGTCGCATAGCTGACGTAGGGCGCGATGCCGTTGCTGAAGAGATAGGTGAGGCCGACGCGCCCGGTAAACGCGCTGTCGGTGATCGACTCGGAACTGCCATCGAGTAGATCGTCGCTCTCGGTATTTACCCAGTCCTTGCGGCCGGTCAGGGTCAGGATCCAACCGGCGAGCTTGGCCTGCTCCTGGACATAAAGGCCGAGCTGGTTCTGCTTCTGCCGGTAGCGTGACGCATTCAGCTCGGGATCATAGGTCGGTCCGAGCGCCTGGCCGGTCGGCAGATAGACATCCGAGGCCGAGCCGTAACCGATGCCCCCGTCGAGCGAGAGATAGGAATAGTCGAGCCCGACCAGAAGCTTGTGCTCGACGCCGCCGGCGGTGAAATCCGCCTGCACCTGATTGTCGACGACGAAGGAGTCCATGATGTCGTGGACATAGCCGGTGTAGCGGCTGGCGGTGCTGGTGGCGGTGTCGACGACCGAGACGCCATTATAGCGTACCGAGGTATCGGCGCTGCCATAGCGCAGGTTCTGGCGGATCGTGAAGATGCTGTCGAACTCGTGCTCGGCGAGGTAGCCCAGCCGGTATTGCGTCTGCTGCTGGCTATTGTAGTCGCCATAGCTGCGCCGGAAGCTTTGATTGCCGGTGCCGGTCCAGCCGTAATAGGGCAGGGAGGCCGGCGTCTCGGAGTCCTGATACTCGCCGAGGAAAGTGATCTTGGTCTGGTCGTTCGGCTTCCAGGTCAGCGCCGGGGCGATGAAGGTCATATCGTTGACCCCGCCGCCCAGCGTGTTGGGCGCGCCCGCATCGCGCAGCACGCCGGTGAGCCGGTAGAGGAACTCGCCATCCTTATCGAGCCGCCCGCCGACATCGAACTGGCCCTGCCAGAGATCATAATTGCCGGCCTGGACTTCGACTTCGCCGAAATTCTTGTCCACCGGGCGCTTCGAGGTGATGTCGACGAGGCCGCCAGGCGAACCGAGGCCATAGAGCGCCGAGCTTGGGCCGCGCAGCACCGTCACGCTCTCCACGCCATAGGGCTCGACCTTGAAGATCGACATATTGGCGCCGGGCAGGCGCAGCCCGTCGCGATAGATGCCGTTATAGGTGACGTCGAAGCCACGGATCGAGAAGGCGTCGAAGCGCGGGTCGAAGCCGCTCTGCCCGGTCCGCACGCCGGGCGTATAGGCGACCGCCTCGGTGAGGGTCTGCACGTTGCGGTCGTTGAGTTCCTGGCGGGTGACGACGGTGATCGACTGTGGCGTCTCGATCAGCGGGGTATCGGTCTTGGTGCCGACAGTGCTGTTGGCGGCGACATAGCCGACCGTCCCGCTGCCCTGCACATCGATGGTGCCAAGCTCGATCGCGCCGGCCGCTGCACCACCGTTGGTGCCCGCGCCGGCGGCGTTGGGATCGAGGATGGTCACCTGGTTCGGGGCCGTGAAGCGATAGACGAGGCCGGTGCCGGCCAACATGCGATCCAGCGCTTCCTGCGGGGTGAAGGTGCCGGCGACCGCCGAGGACCGGCGCCCGCCGAGCTTGGCGGTGTCGTAGAACACCTGCACGCCGGCGCGCTGGGCGAATTTCAGCACGCCGCGATTGAGATCCTGCGCGGGGATGTCGAAGGCGATGCGGGCGGGGGCCGCGGCGCGGGCGCTCGGCTGCTGGGCCAGCGCGAAACCAGGGAGCGCCACCGAGGCGAGAAGCCCGGACACCAGACCGACCGCCAGCCCGCGACGTCGCGCGGGAGCACCCGCGCCATGCTTCTTCTCAGCCATATCCCGCTTACCCCTGTCGTGTCGGCGCGCCCTGCGCGACGCAGCTCTTGGGGGGAAGACAACCGGGAGGGCGAAACACCGTAAAAAAAGTTCGCGCTCAATAGAGCAGGGTCACCAGCGGCGGCAGCGAAGAGGCATTGGCGCCGAGTTCTGCGGTGATGGTGCGGATGACGTCGTTGAGATCGCGGGTCGCGAACACGCCGCTGACGCGGCGCTGGGCGAGCTGCGGATTGGCGACGATGATGCGGCCGCGCCGGTAGCGGTTGAGCTGGCGCACCACCTCTTCCAGCGGCACGGAATCGAACACCAGGAATCCCTTTCGCCAAGCGGTGACCTGCTCGACATCGACCGTGTCGACCCGGCCGAGGCCGCCGCGAAGGTGGTATTGAACGGTATCGCCGGGGGAGAGCACGGCGCTTTGCGTGGCTTGCTCCGGCGTGTGCAGCGCGACCTCGATGCGATGTTCGACGGCGGTGATCCGGGCGCCGCCGTCGCGCTCCTCGACGAGGAATTGCGTGCCGAGCGCGGTTGTCGTGCCATTGGCGGCGTCGACGACGAAGGGGCGGCGCTCGGCCCCCGCGCGTGGCGCGGCCTGAAAGAAGGCCTCGCCCGCGAGCAACGTCACCCGCCGCTCGCTCGCGCTGAAATGCAAGGCGAGGGCGCTGTCGGGTCCAAGATCGACCATACTGCCGTCGTCCAGCTCGACCTGCCGCACCTGTCCCGGCTCAGTGCGCCAGTCGGCGGCAAAGGCGATCCAGGGATCGCCGATCTGATAGCGCAGGCCCAGCAGGCCGAGCACCAGCACGGAGACGATGCCGGCCATCCCCGCGCGGCTGACGCGCGTCTTGGCGGAGGGGCGCGGAACGCTGCGCAGCGGGCCAGGATCCGCCCGCAGCAGATCCAGGCTGCGCCAGGCCCGGTGTGCCTCGTCGAATGCCGGGCGATGGTCGGGATGGGCCTCCAGCCAGCGCCGAAACGCCTCGCGCTCGGCATCATCGAGCGGTCGTCCGTCGAGGCGGGCCACCCATTCGGCGGCGCGCCGGTCCGCGTCCGACGATCGATCCTCGTTCACGTCGTCATCCATGAAACAGCGCCATCGGTTGCGGTCCTCGCGAGTGAAGACAACCGACGGGGCGAAACACCGTAAAGTTTGGATGATCTAGCGCGATCTGAGCCGTTGCGTCATGTGCTGGATTGCCATCGCGAGATGTTTCTGCACCGCGCTTTCCGAAATCTTCAGCGCGCGCGCCACCTCGACATGGGTCAGCCCGTCGATGCGATTGAGCACGAAAATCTGCTGGGTACGGACCGGCAGCTCCCCGACGAAGCGCTGGAGCCGCTCAAGCTGAAGCCTGGCATCGGCGGCATCCTCGGGCGTCGGCGCGTCGGCGGCGATGTCGCCGAACCATTCGTGCGGCACGCTCTCGGTGCGGCGCCGCGCCTCCTGCTTTTGGTGGTTGAGCAGGAGATGGCGGGCGATGGTGTAGAGATAGGCGCGGAAATCCTGCACCCGGGTTTCGGGTCGCTCGATCACGCGCAAGAACGTGTCCTGCACCAGATCGGACGCCAGATGCGGGTCGCCGAGCCGGCGCCTGAGATAGCCCCTCAGTTCAGGCCCAAGGGCCTGGAACGCCATTTTCAGCTCGGAAGTCACGGTGTGGGAACCTCATCCGCCGCATTGGGGGACGCTCAATCTCGGTCTCACACTTACGTGACTAAAAATAGCGCTGCAATATCAATAATTTAGAGTGAATCTAAGGTGGGCGGAGGTCGGCTGCGCGGCGCGCGTGGCCGAGTCCGAAAATCGGTTTTCCTGCTTGCGGTTAGTGGTGAAGCGGGCAGCAGTGGAGCCTAACAGTCCTGCCCGGACAGAAACATATCCGACGTGTCCGCGGTTCGGCGAGGCGGCACTGCGGCCGGGTTCGGTCAGGTGTTACGGTTTCCAAATACCTCCGAAATCTTAGGCCGTCGTGTGCGGGGGCAAGGCGATGCGGCCTTCGTGGGTCTCCGGGGTGGACCCGGAGACCGCTATTCTGAAAAAACAGGCGCCCCGCAGGTGGGAAGAGCGCGTCAGGCGGAGCGCTTCATCCCCTCGGCGCGGGCGATGAGGTCGGCCAGCGAGGGCTTGGCCTCGATCGCGCCGGTGGGGCTGATGAGACCGCGCGCGCCGTTGAGCGCGCCGGGCTTCAGCTCCAGAGCCAGCAGGCGCTTGGGATCGTAGCGGCCGGGCATCCAGAGATCGCCGGTCAGGCGGGCGGAAAAGCCGAAGCGCTGGTAATAAGGCGCATCGCCCACCAGCAGCACGGCGCCGTGGCCCTGCGCCTCGGCCGTGGCCAGCGCGGCGCGCATCATGTCGCCCCCGAGGCCGCGCGCGCGGAACCAGGGATGCACCGCCAGCGGGCCGAGCAGCAGGGCCGGCTTGCCGGGGCCCGCCGTCACATGCCACAGCCGCACGGTCGCCGCGAGGCGCCCGTCCGGCCCGTGGGTGGCCAGCGACAATCCGTCCGCCGGCAGACGGTCTTCCCGCAGCCGCTCCGAGGATTTCTCGAACCGGGCCGGCCCCAGGCACAGGTCTAAGAGCGCCTCGCGTGCGGCGATCTCTTCCCATTTTTCAGCAACGATCTCAGTCATCAGCACCTCCTGTGCCACAACCGGAAAGCCGAAAGACGCCGACCCGCGCGCAATCGCGTCCCCCTCGGCGGGGTGCGGCGCGGCACTGGCCGCCCTCTCAAGCGAGGGCAGCGGGTCGGTACGGAAGCGTGAGGTTCAGATCACGTAGGACTTCAGCGGGGGAAAGCCGTTGAAGGACACCGCCGAATAGGTGGTGGTATAGGCGCCGCAAGCCTCGATGAGGATCTTGTCGCCGATGGCGAGGGACACCGGCAGGTGAACCGGGGTCTTCTCATACATCACGTCGGCCGAATCGCAGGTCGGGCCGGCAAGCACGCAGGCGGTGGTGTCGTCGCCGTCGCGCGGGGTGCGCAGGGGATAGCGGATCGCCTCGTCCATGGTCTCGGCGAGGCCGCCGAACTTGCCGATGTCGAGATAGACCCAGCGCAGCGTATCGCTTTCGGCCTTCTTGGAGATCAGCACCACCTCGGTCTCGATCAGGCCGGCATTGCCGACCATGCCGCGACCCGGCTCCATGATGGTCTGCGGAATTTCATTGCCGAAATGCTTGCGCAGCGAATCGAAGATCGCTTCGCCATAGGCGGCAGCGGCCGGCACGTCCTGGAGATATTTGGTGGGGAAGCCGCCACCGAGATTGACCATGGAGAGCGAGATGCCGCGCAGGGCGCATTCGCGGAAGATGCCGGCGGCGGAGGCGAGCGCCTGGTCCCAGGCGTTCACATTCTTCTGCTGCGAGCCCACGTGGAAGGAGACGCCATGGGCGGTGAGGCCCAGGCGATGGGCGTGCTCCAGCACGTCGGCGGCCATTTCGGGTTCGCAACCGAACTTGCGCGACAGCGGCCATTCAGCGCCGGCGCCGTCGCACAGGATGCGGCAGAACACCTTGGCACCGGGAGCGACGCGGGCGATCTTCTCGACTTCCTCGTAGGAATCGACCGCGAACAGGCGCACGCCCAGCTTATGGGCGCGCTCGACGTCGCGTTCCTTCTTGATGGTGTTGCCGAACGAGATGCGCTCGGCGCCTGCGCCGGCGGCCATCACCATTTCAATCTCGCCCACCGAGGCGCAATCGAAGCAGGAGCCAAGCTCCGCGAGCGCCATGAGAATGGCGGCGTCGGGATTGGCCTTCACCGCATAGAACACGCGGGTATCGGGCAGGGCATGGCTGAACGCCGCGTAATTGGCGCGCACGACATCGAGGTCAACCACGACGCAGGGGCCGTCTTCGCGTCGGGTCTTGAGAAATTCGCGGATGCGATCGGTCATGGTGTCCTCCGTGACCTGAAGCCTCGTGAAGCGCGGTTGCCCGCGCGACGACAGGACGGGAAGGCCTTTGCCGCGGCGCCATCGCCGCGAGTCGGGGCCTGCCCGGGGCACGCACACGCGGGACAAGGGCGGTTTGGACGCGCCATTCTCCCAACGGGCCGTACCCGCTTCGCCGGTCACAAACCGGCCGCATCATCGAACCGAACGGCATTTCCTTCCCGGCCAGGGCGCGAGCCACAGCTAGGGTGTTTTAGAAATGCGCGCGCTTGGAGAGGGAAGTCCCGCTCCGCACGGCCGGCAAGATGTAGTGCCTCTTTAGTAACGCCGACCTTTGGAGGGCCGACCGAGACCAAAAAAGCCCGCTACGTCGTTGCTTCAAGTCACGTCCCCTGCTGAGAGCAGGGTGGGCCGGTTCCCTCCGGCTACCGATCGTCCTGGCGGCTTTCCGGCCTCTTGTCCGGACTTCCGCCGATCGGCACGCAACCACAGGCACGTGCGAAATTGGGCAGAGGTGGATGTATGAGAAAACGTCCGCCTTCGCAAGCGGCAATTTGATGAATTTCCGTTCCATTTTGCGACACAATTATTAGGCGACTGAACGTTTGAGCGCCAAGGGTTTGTCGACGCTTGGGCAGGTGCGTCCCGTGTTCACGGGATCGCGAGCCGAATTGCTAAAACGAATGCATAAAATGCGTTGGATCGCCGCGCGTCAGGCACACCCCTTGATCGAGGTCAAGGGAGAGAGCAATGTGGCCGTCTACGATTAGACGAATTCGCGTTTGCCGATGAACTTCGCCCTGTGTTGCACCCCTTGACTGGGTTTTCCATGGACTACGATCAATTCTTTAGCGTCGCTGTCGACGCCCTGCGTCGCGAGCGTCGCTATCGGACCTTCGCCGAAATCGAGCGCAAGGCCGAGCGCTTCCCCCGTGCCATCTGGCATTCGGGCGGCGGTCCGCGTGAAATCGTCGTCTGGTGCTCCAACGATTATCTCGGCATGGGATGCCACCCCGTCGTCATCGAAGCGATGCGCGACTCGGTGTCGAAGCGCGGCGCCGGGGCCGGCGGCACGCGCAACATTTCGGGCAACAGCCACGAAATCGTCCAGCTTGAGCGCGAACTCGCCGATCTCCACGGCAAAGACGCGGGCCTTGTGTTCACGTCCGGCTATGTCTCGAACGAGACCGGCATCTCCACCATCGTCAAGCTGATCCCCGATTGCGTGGTGATCTCGGACGAGCTGAACCACAATTCCATGATCGAGGGCGTGCGGCGCGGCGGGCGGCAGAAGGCCATCTTCCGCCACAACGACCTCGCCCATCTCGAAGAGCTGCTTCAGGCGGCAGGCGACCGGCCCAAGCTGGTGGTGTTCGAGAGCGTCTATTCCATGGACGGCGACATCGCCCCCATCGCCGCCATCTGCGATCTGGCGGAGCGCTACGGCGCCATGACCTATCTCGACGAAGTGCATGCGGTCGGCATGTACGGCCCGCGCGGCGGCGGCGTTGCCGAGCGCGAGGGCGTCATGCACCGGGTGGACGTGATCGAAGGCACGCTCGGCAAGGCGTTCGGTGTCATCGGCGGCTATCTCACCGGCCGCCGGGTGGTGATGGACGCGGTGCGCTCCTATGCGCCGGGCTTCATCTTCACGACCGCCCTGCCGCCCGCGGTCGCCGCCGCCGCCACGGCCTCCGTGCGGCATCTGAAGAATTCCCAGGCCGAGCGCGACGGTCAGCGCGCCCAGGTGGCCAAGGTCAAGGCGGCGCTCACCGCCGCCGGCCTGCCGCTGATGGAAACCCCGACCCATATCGTCCCGGTCATGGTGGGCGACGCCAAGGCCTGCAAGGCCGCGTGCGACGTGCTGCTGGCCGAGCACGGCATCTATATCCAGCCCATCAATTATCCCACCGTGCCGCGCGGCACGGAGCGTCTGCGCATCACCGCGACCCCCTATCACGACGACAAGCTGATCGCCCAATTGGCGGAAGCCCTCACCGACGTGTGGTCGCGCCTGGATCTGCCGCGCGTGCGCACCGGTGTTGCCGAGCGTCCGATGCGGGCGGTCGCGGGCGCCGCCGCCTCCGCGATCCCGCTGCCGATCGCCGGCGGCTGATCTTCGAGATTTAAGCGCGCATCTCCTCATCGGCCGGGCTTGTCCCGGCCGATTTCGTTTTGAGCGGCAGTGGCGTGCGCGTTGATCCTGAGCGCGCTGCTTCCAGCGCGCCGCAAGCGGCGTTCGCCCTCTTGGGGTATCTTGGCCTCAGGCCGGAATGGCCCGGCGCGGCGGCTCTTCCTCGTCGAACGAGCCCTCGAACACCGTGATCAGCGCACGCCGGATCGCCGATTGGCGTGCGGCCCCGGTGATCTTGGCGCCCATCAGATCGGTGACATAGAACACGTCCACCGCCCGCTCGCCGAACGTCGCCACATGGGCCGAGGCGATGTTCAGATTGAGCCGCGACAGCGTATTGGTGAGTTCGAACAACAGGCCGGGCCGGTCGAGGCCGGACACCTCCACCACCGTGTGGCGGTTCGACCAGGCATTGTTGACCGTCACTTCCGGTTCCACCGAGAAGGTGCGCCGCGCCTTCGGCAGCTTGCGCGCCATGACTTCCGGCAGGCGCACCTCGCCGGTCAGCGCCTTCTCGATCGAGACCTGGATGCGCTGGGCGCGCCGCTCTTCGTCCTCGTTGCGGTCGAAGGCGCGGCGGATGGCGATGGTGTCCAGCGCCAGCCCGTCGGTGGTGGTGGAGATCTGCGCATCGACGATGTTCGCGCCCGCCGCCGCGCAGGCGCCGGCGATCACCGACAGCAGCTTGGGATGATCGGGGGCCAGCACCGTCAGCTCGGTGATGCCGCGCTCCGGCTCGACATCGGCATGGGTGGTGAGGGTCTGCCCGGCGGCTTCCATCTCGGTGATGAAGCGGGCGTGCCGCACCTTGGTGTCGAGGTCCGTGCGCAGCCAATAGGAGGGATAGTGCCGCGCCGAATAGACGTTCACCGCCTCCTCGCTCCAGTCGCTCAGGGCATGGCGAAGCTGGGCCTGCGCCATCTTCACCCGCTTGCCGCGATCCACCTCCGAGAAGCCGCCCGTCAGCATCGGCTCGGTCTCGTAATAGAGCGTGCGCAGGAGCTGGGCCTTCCAGCCGTTCCAGGTGCCCGGCCCCACCGCGCGGATATCCGCCGTGGTGATGATGGTGAGCATCTTCATGCGGTCGAGATTCTGCACCACGGCGGCGAAATTCTCGATCGTGCGGCGGTCCGAGAGGTCGCGCGACTGGGCCACCGTGGACATCACCAGATGCTGCTCCACCAGCCAGGCCACGGTTTCCGTCTCGGCGGCGCTGAGGCCGAGGCGCGGGCACACGCGGCGCGCCACGCGGGCGCCGGCGATGGAATGGTCCTCGGGCCGGCCCTTGGCGATGTCGTGCAGCAGCAGCGCCACATAGAGCAGGTGGCGCTGGGGCTTGAGCGTCGCCATCAATTCGTTGGCGAGCGCATTCTCGGGGTTGGTGTTGCGCTCGATTTCCGAGAGGATGCCGATGCAGCGCAGCAGGTGCTCGTCCACCGTGTAATGGTGGTACATGTTGAACTGCATCATGGCGACCACCTTGCCGAATTCCGGCAGGAAGCGGCCGAGCACGCCCACCTCGTTCATCCGCCGCAGCACGGTTTCCGGCACGTTCTTGGAGCACAGGATCTCCAGGAACAGCCGGTTCGCCTCCGGGTTCTCGCGCAGCTTGTGGTCGATCAGTGTCAGCGAGCTTGCCGCGAGGCGCATGGCGTCCGGGTGAAGCGCGAGGTTGCGCTTGTCGGCGATGTGGAACATGCGCAGGAAATTCACAGGATCGCGGGCGAACACCTGATCGTCGGCCACATTGAGCCGCTCGGTGTCGATGACGAAGTCCGCGCTGTCCTTCAGCTTGGTGCGCCGGCCATTGCTGCGCAGCCGGTCCACCATGCCCTTGAGGCCCGGCACCGGCTTTTCATGGCGCGCTTCCAGCCCGGCGGAGAGGATGGCGGTGAGATCGCCCACATCCTTCGCCACCAGGAAATAATGCTTCATGAAGCGCTCGACGTCGCGCTGGCCGGGATGCTCGGTATAGCCGAGGCGCTGGGCCATCTCGCGCTGCAGATCGAAGGAGAGGCGCTCCTCCGGCCGGCCGGTGAGGAAGTGCAGGTGGCAGCGCACCGACCACAGGAAATCCTCGCAGCGGGTGAACAGGCGGGCCTCCTCGCGGGTGAACACGCCCTTGGAGACCAGTTCGCCGGTGGAGCGCACGCGGTAGACGTATTTGGCGATCCAGAACAGCGTGTGCAGATCACGCAGGCCGCCCTTGCCGTCCTTCACATTAGGCTCGACCAGATAGCGCGATTGGCCCGCCTTGCGCAGGCGCTCCTCGCGCTCGGCCATCTTGGCGGCGACGAATTCCGCCGCCGTGCCTTCCACCACTTCCTTGTCGAAGCGGGTTTCGAGATCGTCGAACAGCGCCTTGTCGCCCACCAGGAAGCGCGCTTCCAGGATCGAGGTGCGGATGGTGATGTCGGCTCGGGCCTGCCGCAGGCACTCGTCCACCGAGCGGGTGGCGTGGCCCACCTTCAGGCCGAGATCCCACAGCATGTAGAGCATGGCCTCGGCGACACTCTCGCCCCAGGCGGTCTGCTTGTACGGCAGCACGAACAGGATGTCGGTGTCCGAGCCCGGCGCCAGCATGCCGCGCCCATAGCCGCCCACCGCGACCACCGCCATGCGCTCGGCGCGCGAGGGGTTGTCGATGGGGTAGAGGACGCTGGTCGCTACTTCGTGAACGGCGGCGATGATCGCATCCTGCAGCGCGGAGAGGCGCACCGCGCAGCAGCGCCCACAGCCGTCCTCCATCAGCAACCGCTCGGCCTCCACATTCCCTTGCTGGAGGGCCTGTTTCAACCGGGCCACCACGGCCCGTCGCAAGTCCACCTCGCGTCCTGCATGGGCCTTGGCGATCTCGAGAACCTCGGACTTCATGAGGCGGCCGAGGAACGGTTCGCCGATGGTGCGGTGACCCTTGGGAATGCGTAGTGTGCTCATGCCAGATACCGGGCGGCCTGAATTCTTGCGGCCCGGAAGCGAGCCGATGATCCGCTTTAGCCCAATCGCGCGGCGCCGTCACGGCGCGCTGCGGCGTGGGAGGGGACGGTTTTTCGCCCCCGCCATTAACCGCCCCTTAAATGGCCGCAATCGAAGGTCGTTTAGGTCTGCTCATCGAGCGGCGGACGGATGATCAATGGCGTGGAGAGGCAAAGGCGAAGGGGAACGGCGGGAGCCTCTATTGGAGCGCCCGGAGAGCCTGTTCGACATTCGCCTCGACGCCGCGGACCGGCCGGGCGGCATTCCCCATGAGGAAAGGCCGCGCGGCGGACCGCGCGCCGCGCCGGGGCAGGGCAAGGCCCGCACGCGCGCCGAGCCCGATTTCGGCCGCGACGCGGACGATGATGAGGAGGACAGCGCCGTCGCCCGTCGCCCGTCCCGCGCCGCCAGCGTGCGCAGCGAAACCCGACACGAGCGCGCCGCTGAACCCGCGCGCGGCCGCAGGGCCGAGAGCGCCCGCGCCAAGCCCCGCCGGCGCCGGCGGGGCCTGTTCTCGCTGTTCGGCCTGATCAAATGGGGGCTCATCCTCGGCCTGTGGGGGCTGCTGGCGGTGGCCGGCATCGTCGCCTACGAGGCCTCCAAGCTGCCTTCCATGCAGACCCTCATGGTGCCGAAGCGCCCGCCGACCGTGATGATCCAGGCGGCCGACGGCAAGCCGCTCGCCACGCGCGGCGACATGGGCGGGGCCGCCGTGCCCTTGAAGGAATTGCCCGCCTATCTCCCCAATGCGTTCATCGCCATCGAAGACCGGCGCTTCTATGATCATTGGGGCATCGACACGCTGGGCCTTGCCCGCGCGGTCATCACCAATCTCACCTCCGGCCGGGTGCGGCAGGGCGGCTCCACGCTGACCCAGCAATTGGCGAAAAACCTCTTCCTGACCCAGGAACGCACCTTCTCCCGCAAGATCCAGGAAGTGGTGCTGGCGCTGTGGCTGGAGAAGAAATTCTCCAAGTCGGAGATTCTCGACCTCTATATGAACCGGGTCTATTTCGGCTCCGGCGCCTATGGGGTGGAAGCGGCCGCCCAGCGCTATTTCGGCAAGTCGGCGCGCAATGTGACGCTGTCGGAAGCGGCGATGCTGGCCGGCATCGTCAACGCGCCCTCGCGCCTGGCGCCGACGCGCAATCTGAAATCCGCCCAGGATCGCGCGGCCCTGGTGCTCGGCGCCATGCGCGAGCAGGGGCTGATCAGCGCCGACATGGCGAAGATCGCGCTCGCCCGCCCGGCCACCGTCGCCAAGCCCACCGGCCCGCAATCCATCGGCTATGTCGCCGATTGGGTGATGGACCAGATGGATTCCTATGTGGGCGAATTGTCCGGCGACGTGACGGTGCGCACCACCATCGATGCCAGCCTGCAATCCGCCGCCCAGGCCGCCGTCACCGACACCTTGGCGAAGTCGGGCGGGAAATACGGCGTCGGGCAGGGGGCGCTGGTCTCGCTCGACACCGACGGGGCGGTGAAGGCGCTGGTGGGCGGGCGCTCCTATGAGGACAGCCAGTATAATCGCGCCGTGACGGCGCGCCGCCAGCCCGGCTCGGCCTTCAAGCCGTTCGTCTATCTCACGGCGCTGGAGCGCGGCCTTACCCCCGACACGGTGCGCGAGGATGGGCCGATCCAGCTCAAGGGCTGGCGGCCGGAGAACGCGAGCCACGAATATCGCGGCCCCGTGACCTTGCAGACCGCGCTCGCCCTCTCGCTCAATACGGTGTCGGTGCGGCTCGCGCTGGAAGTGGGGCCGAAGGCGATCGTCGCTACCGCCAAGCGGCTCGGCATCGTTTCTCCGCTCGATCCCAATCCTTCCATCGCGCTCGGCACCTCGGAAGTCTCGGTGCTGGAACTGGCCTCGGCCTATACGCCGTTCGCCAATGGCGGCATCGGCGTCATTCCCTATGTCATCGACAGCGTGAAGGGGGCTGACGGCAAGATGCTCTATGCCCGCACCACCTCCGGGCCGGGCCGGGTGATCGCGCCGGAATACGTCTCCATGATGAACCACATGATGGAGGAGACGCTGATTTCCGGCACCGGCCGGCGGGCCGAGCTTCCCGGCTGGGACGCGGCGGGCAAGACCGGCACGTCGCAGGATTATCGCGACGCCTGGTTCGTCGGCTACACCGCCCGCTTCGTCACCGCCGTGTGGCTCGGCAATGACGATTCCTCGCCCACCAAGAAGGCGTCCGGCGCCAATCTGCCGGCGGAGATCTGGAGCCGCTACATGAAGGTGGCGCACCAGGGGGTGCCCCTGGCGGAACTGCCCGGCGGCGCCCGCTCCCCCGGGTTCGGCCAGCCCTTTCCGCCCGGCGTGATCCCCGACGAGGCGCCGCCCGCGGTGGTCGGCCAGATCCCCGGGCAACCCCAGCCCCAGCAGCAGGAACCCATGACGCTGGACCGCTGGTTCGTGGATACGTTTTTGGGTGGGAGACGGTGAGGGGTGACGTCGCCCCTCTATCGCGTGCGGGGGGCGGGGTGGGGAACGTGTGGTACAGGGGGCGGCGGGCCAACAGTCGGCCCCTGGCTCTTTTAGTGCATGACAACTTTGGTACATGACAACCCTGCCTGCGCAGCACGAGCTTGCCAGCCGGGCCGAGTGACGGCAAATTCACCGCAGCACGACGCTCAGCGGGGCAATGCCGGAGTCATGTCTCGCCGGGAATACGAAATGGGACATAGCCAGATCATGATGATGGACGATCAGAATGCCGATGCCGGCAAGAGGAGCGAGATGGCTCTGCCCGGACGGGCGGGGCTTCTCAGCCGCCGGTCGTTTCTGGTCGGCTCGGCCGTCAGCCTCGGCGCCCTGGGGCTGACCGGTTGCGCGTCATCCGACTACATGAGCCTTGCCGAGGCGCAGAAGGTCTACGGGCCGCTGCCCAATGAGAAATTCCCGATTCCGGCGGTCGAAGTCGCCAAGGTCAATCCGAAATATTTCCGCAAGACCGTCCCCTACGAGACCAAGGAAGCGGTCGGCACGATCATCGTCGATCCCAGCAATTACTACGTCTACCGGGTCGAGGACGAGGGAACCGCCACCCGCTATGGGGCCAATGTCGGCCGCGCCGGGTTCCTGTGGAGCGGTGACGCCTATGTCGGGCGCAAAAGCGAATGGGCGACCTGGACACCGCCCCGGGAGATGATCAAGCGCCAGCCCGAAGCGGCCAAATGGGCCAACGGCATGCCGGGCGGCCTCGACAACCCGCTCGGCGCCCGCACGCTTCATCTCTATCAGAACGGGGTTTACACGCTCTACACGATCTATGCGTCCAGCGACCCCGAATCGATCGGCTCAGGCGTCACCAGCGGCTGCGTCGGCCTGCTGAGCCAGGACATGATCGAGCTGTATGACCGCACGCCGGTCAAAACGAAGGTGGTCGTCCTGACGGCTTAGCGCCGGTCGATTCCCGGTCCGGCCCGCGCCGGCGCGGGCCGCGCAAAAATCTCTCGTCAAACCCGCACCGTTCCCCTCTCCCGCCCCCTCGGCGGCCCCTCCCGCTCTCTCGACACCCCCTCTCCCGTTTGCGGGGGAGGGTTGGGGAGGGGGGTATTGGCGCGGTCAAGACCACCCTATCTCGGACAATCGGAAAGACACCCCCCTCCCATCCCTCCCCCGCAAGGGGGGAGGGCAAGCCGGTGCGCGAGGGGTAGGGGGATGTGCGAAGGCAGGATGACGGCGCCCGCTCTCCCTCTTGCTCTCTCCCGCTCTCTCGGCGCCCCCTCTCCCGCATGCGGGGGAGGGCTGGGGAGGGGGACACCAAACCACCTGCAGAAGCAGCCTTACGTCAACCGCAGACATTGACACGCGTGCGACTGAACGTCCGAAAAGGGGCCGTTTGCGGACTGGCCGCTTCCTGAACAAAAATTGACAAAAGCGGTTGAACCGCCGAGGCCCGCCCACGGCCGCTATCAGCACTAACCGGAGATTAGGCAATAATCCCTACTGCGCCTCAAGCCCGGCTAATCCGCGCAGCCGAACTAGCGCCGTCTTCTGTAGAAGGCTGGTAGGACGCGCGCCCACTGAACGTATCCCAAAATTCCACACAGCGGCATCATGATGAATAGCGTTTCGTAGGGAGTTACCATCCCACAGTGAGCAAGTGGCAAAGCGACAAACACCACGGAAAGGTCAAAATGGCAAACGCCAGTAGAGCGGCGAAAGCGAGCGACACTTCGCTATAGGACGTAAACACAGCCCCTCAAAATGGGTATGTTGCCAACCGCTGCTATGGCGAAAAATATAACAGGATGCTCTCCTGCATGGCTCCCCGCGAATCTCTTTTAGAACCATTACCGCACTCCGATGCCTCCACCCAGCGCTTCAATTTGGGGCAGTTTGATCCATGAAATTGCGGTTTGTGGTGTGGCATACGGTTAAAAAGGCATTTGCTACGCGTCGAGTATAAATTCACGATTACGTCGTTCTAACGCAACTCGAGCATTTTCATTGAATCTTGGCAAGAAAATCGCCTTACGCTATGCGGCATACTTTGGGACTTCGGCAAGGAATATTTGCGTTCCTGCACAATATCCTACACGAAAAAATCGAATCAAGTATCTCGTGTCTATAGGCTTATATAGCCCAACACCCGTGCATACGTCACTCATACTATCGCACCATTTCCCCCACAGAAATCCTTGGGCCTCTTTCCTAAGATTAGATTCGAGAGAATACCAAATAAATGTATTGGTGTGCTCTAAAGATTTTTGATCCATTTCAAACGGCAGCGCGTCCAAGAAGCTCCGATTTAATTCGAAGTAATCAAAGTTCGAGCGCGCCTTTAAGAGTATCACTCCACTCCACATTTGTCCGGAAGGCCCACCGCATTGGAAGGTAGCGTCAGGCCTAATCGCTTCGATGTCATCTTTGTAAATGGGAGTATTCGGGCAAGCGAAAGGACTTAAACCGAAGTAAACATAGTCTGGACTTTCCGACCTCCAGGTAAAATATCCCGACATTTCGCGAAGTTTTGCATCCGCGAGCCCACGATTAAATTCCGCCGACTGATTTGACAGCGATACAAATTCAGAGAATGAAAGTGAATTTTTTTGAACATATTCATCAGTCAACGAAGTGTCCTCCTGACGGGGGGCATCGGTTCGGTTCTACTGCTAAATCAAGCGATGTTCTGGCGTTAGAATTAGTGGCGGTATGGGCTTCTAGTCTTAATTCTGGTTCCGAACGCGCCCGTTGTTTTGCGCTGGCAGCACAACAAGATCGTCACACGTGTTCGCCACAGGTTTTCTACTAAACATTCGTGCCCTTCCTGAGTCAACTTAACCGAGACCCAGGGTTTTCCAAGGCGTTGGGGAGGAGGCTGACAGCGACCCTGCGACCGAGCCAAGTGAAGAATGCTCTCAGGTTGGTATACAAGTAAAATTTGGTTCCGAGCGGCAACCGTGAGGACCATTCGAGGGCCAATGATTTAACCAGATGTCTCTCGCGCCGGGCTCGCCCAGCTGTACTTTTAGACTTTGCGCACTCAAGAAGTCCATGAATTGTTGAACGGTCAGATTCTCGAAAATTGGCTGCATTGGGAAGCCACGAAGCTTCCCGTCCTCAAAAATGGCAGCCGCAACGAATTCTGCGATCCAGTCGCCTTTGCTAGAGTTGATTCGATAAAGCAGTGAAGACAATTTCTCAACGTCTGACATCATGCCTTACTCCACGCGTACGTGCGCCGTGTAGATATTTACACATTTAAATAGAATGCAACCAACTCATATTTGGCGTCAAGATCGAGTGATAAAATTGACGTTGCCGGGGAGCATTAAGCAACATAACCGCTCATGACAGCCGGGGCGGCGTTGGGGGCGGCGAAACGCTCGAGCAGGCCAAGGCGCAAGCCGAACGCTCGACCTCGCCTCATCCCCTCAGCAGGATAAACAGCCCACGGATGATAAGGGGGGCGGCAAGCATCCCGGTCGCTTGCGAAGCGGATCGACCGCTATAAGGGAGCAAATCCGCTCGTGTGAACGACGGGCATAGCGGCGCAAGGCGGTCACTCGCATCCGCAGGGAAAAAGTCCATCATATATCCCACCAGACAGCCCCTCACCCAGACCCCCCAAAAAAACTTCCTCCAGAACATCCCCTTTTCCCCGCGGAACATCGCGAATAAGCCGATGTTCAAGCCTGTTCTTCTTGGCCGGGAAAATGTTTCACATGAAACATTTGGCGCAAACATTGGGTTTGCGGGCGGTCGGGGCGGGTCGGGGCGGCGGCGATCCCGGTTTTTGGCGCCGGATTTTTTTTCAAAACGACTTTGAATTCCAAAACGCCCATGCCGATCCGGTCGGCCCGCCCGGACGAGGGCCTCGGGCGCGGCGGCGCGGGGCGGGCGGGGCCGCATGCAAAAACGGCGGCGCCGCGCTCAAGCGGCCCCGCCGGTTCAGGATCGAGCAAAGGTGCGGCGGGGGCGAAGCGAGGGGCGCGCCTCCCGCCGAATGTTCGCAAAGCCCTCAGGCCGCTTCCATCTGCTCCAGCTCGGTGATCATGCTCTCGATCAGCGAGAGCCCGGTCTGCCAGAAGGCGGGGTCGCGGGCATCCAGGCCGAACGGGGCCAGAAGCTCGGCATGGTGCTTGGTGCCGCCGGCGGAGAGCATGGCGAGATAGCGCTCGGCAAAGCCGTCCGCCGCCTTCTCATAAACCGCATAAAGCGAGTTCACGAGGCAATCGCCGAAGGCATAGGCATAGACGTAGAAAGGCGAGTGGATGAAGTGGGGAATGTAGGTCCAGAAGGTCTCGTAGCCGGCGCCGAGATGGATCGCCGGGCCGAGGCTTTCGGTCTGCACCTGCATCCAGATCGCCCCGATCTGCTCGGCGGTCAGTTCGCCCTGGCGCCGCTCGGTGTGGATGTGCCGCTCGAAGGTGTAGAAGGCGGTCTGGCGCACCACCGTGTTGATCATGTCCTCCACCTTCTGCGCCAGCATAACCTTGCGGGTCTGCGGCGTTTCGGCCTGGGCCAGCAGGCGGCGGAAGGTGAGCATCTCGCCGAACACGGAGGCGGTTTCGGCCAGCGTCAGCGGGGTGGGCGCCATCAGCGCGCCCTGCCGGGCGGCCAGGACCTGGTGCACGCCATGGCCCAGCTCATGGGCAAGCGTCATCACATCGCGCGGCTTGCCCTGGTAGTTCAGCAGCACGTAAGGGTGGGCCGAGGGAACGGTGGGATGGGCGAAGGCGCCCGGCGATTTGCCGGGGCGCACCGGCGCGTCGATCCAGTTCTTCTCGAAGAAGGTGCCGGCGATGTCGGCCATGGCGGGCGAGAAGGTGCGGTAGGCGCCGAGCACGGTGTCGCGCGCCTCGCTCCAGCCGATGTCGCGGGTGGCGACCTTGGGCAGCGGCGCGTTGCGGTCCCAGAACTCCAGCTTGTCCTTGCCGAACCATTTGGCCTTCAAGGCATAATAGCGGTGGGAGAGGCGCGGGTAGCTGGCGCCGATGGCCGCCACCATGGCATCCACCACCTCGTTCTCCACCCGGTTCGCCAGATGGCGGGAGGCGGCGACATCGGTGAAGCCGCGCCAGCGGTCGGAGATTTCCTTGTCCTTGGCCAAGGTGTTGGTGATGAGGGTGAACAGGCGCAGGTTCTTGCCGAACGTGTCGGCGAGCGCGAGGCCGGCCGCCTTGCGCACGCTCTCCTGCGGGTCCTGCATCAGGTTGAGGGTCGGCTCGATCGCCAGCTCCTGCCCGTTCACCGTGAAGCGCAGGGCCGACATGGTCTCGTCGAACAGCCGGCTCCAGGCGCCACGCGAGGGGTTCGACTTCTCGTGGAAGAGCTGCTCGATCCGGTCCTCGAGCTGATAGGGCTTGTCGGCGCGCAGATCCTCGATCCAGGGCCGGTAATGGCCGAGCGCGGCCACTGCCATGGCGGCTTCAAGGGCGGCATCGTCCAGCCGGTTCATCTCCAGCGTGAAGAACAGCAGATGGGTGGAGGCGTCGGTGAGGCGCTCCTGGATGTCGCCGTAGAACTTCGCCCGGGTGGGGTCGGAGGTATCGCCGGCATAGACCAGGCTGCCATAGGAGGCGATGCGGCCGAGCAGGTCGTCGATGGCCTCGTAGCGCTTGAGCGCCTCGGCCAGCTTCTCCCCGGCATCGGCGGCGGCGAGCAGGGCGGCGAGCTTGCCCTTGTAGGCCTCCTCGAACGCCTTGCAGTCCAGGTCCGCCTTTTCAAGGTCGGCCTTCAGCTCGGGGGCGTCCATGGCGGCATAGAGGTCGGTGAGGTTCCATTCGGGCAGCGCCTCGGCGCCGGGTGCGGCGGCGGTGGCGGCGGGTGCGAATGTCGCGGAACCGGGCATGAGACCTCCAGAACAGGAAAAAGGGCGAACGCTCTTTTGCACCGCACGTCATAGCGCGTGGGGCCTGCCCCCTCAACGGCGACGTGGCGGGTTGGATCCCGCCAGCGAACCGCGGCCGGGCCGGCGAAGGTTACATCTGTCTTAACCATCTTGGCCGAAGCTTGGCGAATCAGCCGTATCGGATTGCCATGACCCCTCGCATCCTTTTGGTGGAAGACGATCTTCTCGAACGCCGCCGGCTCGAATCGAGCCTTGCCCATCTCGGTTATGAGTGCACCAGCGTCGGCGACGGCGACGCCGCCCTGGCGCGGCTCGCGGTCGAGACGTTCGACTGCGTCCTGCTCGATCTGGTCCTGCCGGGCCTGGACGGGCTCGGAGTGCTGGGCGCCTTGAAGGCGCGTGGCTGCTCGGTTCCCGTGGTGGCCTGCGTCACCGCCGCCGGGCTCGAAGCCGTGGCCTCGGCGGTCCGCCTTGGCGCACGGGACTTCGTGGTCAAGCCGGTGGGCGCGGTGCGCCTGCAGGTAGCGATCACCAATGCGGTCACCTTGGCGCGCCTGATCCGGCGCGACGAGGAGGCCGGCGCGTCCCGACACAATGTCGTGACGCTGGCCCCCGTCGAAGCGCCTGCGCCCGCGGGCGAAGAGAGCGTTCCGCAGGTGCCTCTGCTGGACCCGCAAGGGCATGCGCGGTCCCTCGTGCAGATCGAGGAAGAAGCGATCCGCGCGGCGGTGAGCCTTTATGGCGGGCGCATGAGCGAAGTGGCCCGCCGGCTCGGCATCGGCCGATCGACGCTCTATCGCCGGCTCAACGCGCTCGGCCTAGCTGTAGCGGAACCTTACCACCCGCTGGCTGTTGCTGCCGAGTAGCAAACGTGGAAAAAACCGACACGCCAACGCTTGTGAGTTGATGCGCGGCGGCACTCGCGCAACCTTCCCCTTCGGGCGGAAGTTTGGCGTTGGCAAGGGATTGGAGAGCCCCGATGGGCCGTCAGGACAAGAAGGCATTTGCCACAGCCGCCATCCTCGCCTGCGCGCTGATCGCCGGCGCGCCCGCCGGCATCGCGGAAAGCCCGGTCATGGGCGATGCCGGCATGGGCACGGCATCGCCATCCGCGCCGAGCCCGGCTCCAAGTGCTGCATCATCAGGCGTTTCCGTCGCAGCTCCGGTTTCCAGCCAGATCCCGGCGCCCGGCGCCGCGAGCCCGCAATCGGAGCGGCAAGCGCCGGCAAGCGCTGCCGAGCTCGCGACCGAGCAGCCGTCCGCCCCCAGCGTCGTGGCCAAACCCCAGGCGCAGGGCGTTGAAGGCATTCTCGATGCGATCCGCCCCGCGCCGGCGGAAGCGACCTTGCCCGAGCCGAAGGCTGTGGCCGAGACGCCTGCCGCCACGACGCCTGCCGCCACGACGCCTGCCGCAGACACAAAGTCCGTCGCGCCTGCGGCCGAGGCTGCCAAGGAGGATCCGCAGGCCGCCATCGATCGTATGGCCCAGCCCGCGACCGAGCAACTGACGGCCCCGCCTGCCGCCCTGGCTCCTCCGGTTCGCAATGCGGTCGCGCCCGAAAAGGCGTCGGCCACCAGCGCCGCCCAGGCCAGCGATTCCGCGCCCGCCGGCGCCGCTTCCCCATCCTCCTCTTCATCATCCTCCGCTTCGATGCCCGCGCATCCGCCGGTGGATACCACCCCGGCCCAGGCTGCAGCCCCCGCTGTGCCGGCCACCCCGGCGCAGGTGCCCAATGAGGCCGCAGCCCCCAATCCCGTGCCCGCTACTCCTGCTCCTGCGGCGGTCGCGGCGGATCCGCTCGCGCCCATCTCCGAGCAGATCGCAAAACTGCTGGCGGTGCCCGGTGCCGATGCCCTGGTCGGCTCGGCGAAGGAGCAGGAAGCCCTGCTCAGCTTCTATGCGGCGCGCATGGATGCGCCGGTATTCGTCGATGCCACGGGCTTCAATACGCGTGGCAAGGCGGTGCTGACCCGCTTGGTCGCCGCGGCCGAGGATGGGCTGGAGCCGACCGACTATGCCCGGCCCCGCCTCTCGTCCGGCGCTGACCCGCTGGCCCTGGCTCGGGCCGAACTCAAGCTGGCCGCATCCGCCCTTCTCTATGCGCGGCACGCTCAGGCGGGACGGTTCGATCCGAGCCGGATCTCAAAGTTTCTGGAGCCGACCCGGAGCTTCCCGGATGCGCACGAGGTGCTCTCCAATCTCAGCACCACCTCGGATGCGAGCGCCGCCCTGCAAGCCTACAATCCCCCACACGAGGGCTATCGCGCGCTCAAGGCGCAACTGGCCGCGAGCCGTACCCTGCCTTCGACACCGGTGGTGCGCATTGCGCCGGGGCCGACCCTGAGGCCCGGCGACATCGACCCACGCGTGCCTGCGTTGCGGACCCGGCTTGGTCTGCGCGCCGCCGGCGATCGCCGCTATGACGCCGATCTTGCAGACGCCGTGAGAATGTTCCAGGCCAGCAGCGGGCTTGAGCCGGACGGCGTCATCGGCGCCGGTACGGTCGCGGCCTTCAATCTGGCGGCGTCCTATGTCGGCGTGGACCGCACCTCGGACATCATTGCCAATATGGAGCGCTGGCGCTGGCTGCCGCGTGACATCGGCACGACGCGGGTCATGGTGAATATCCCCGAGTTCCTCGTGCGCATCTATGACGATGGTCGCGAGGTCCATGAGGCGCGCGTGGTGGTGGGGAAGCCGGAAACCCCGACCCCGCTGCTGAGCCACGACATGGAATATGTCGTGCTCAATCCTTATTGGAACATCCCGCCCAGCATCGCCCGCAAGGAAATGCTGCCGAAGCTCCAAGCGGATCCCTACTTCCTCGCCCGCCAGGGCATGGAAGTGGTGCGCAATGGGCGTGTGGTGGATCCCGGCTCGGTGAATTGGCAGGCTGGTCTCGGCGGCTATTCCTTCCGTCAGCCTCCCGGCGATCGCAATGCCCTGGGGCGCATCAAGTTCATGTTCCCGAACAACCAGTCGGTCTACCTGCACGACACGCCGTCGAAGAGCCTGTTCACCAAGGATAAGCGCGCCTTCTCCCATGGCTGCATCCGCGTACAGGAGCCTTTGAAGTTCGGCGAACTGATCTTCAACCTCGGTCTCGGCTCCGGCGAATGGACCGATGCGCGCATCGGCAAGATGCTGGGCGGGGCGGAGCGCTACATCAACCTCAAGCACCATATTCCCGTGCATCTCGTGTATTTCACCGCCTTCGTCGAAAACGGGCGGCTGCAAATGCGCGACGACCTCTATGGCATCAACGAAAAGGTCAAAGCGCAGCTCGGCCTATCGGGTGGCCAAACCGTGGCGGCGGGCCGGCCTCAGTCCGCAGCCCGCTGACCCGTATACCATCAAGTCCCTGATTGTGGCTGACTTCAAGCTTGCATGTGACAATGATGCCACATGGAACCAGCACGTTTTTGCCATACTCGCCCTTTAGTCACGCTGCTGTGACCTTGTGAACCGGATCAAAAACCGGGCAAGCTTGGGGTAGGGGCACGGGGCGTCAACGCGCCCTTAACCGAACCCGATAAGACTCTGTTGAGCTTCGCGTCACGCGACCAGCCGGTTGCGCGACTGAGATGAATATGAGCCTCGGGTTCGAGCCTTTGCAAAAAACCTCCCGTTCCGCATCGCCGACCCTATCCCGCGCCGCGCTGGCAAGAGGGGTAAGGTGTTTCGCGATCGCCGTCGCCGTCGTGGCGGGCGGTGCCACGTCTCTGCAGAATGCGGTCGCGAACGGCGATACCCGCACGATCTACATCCAGAACATGCACACCGGGGAAAAGGGCGCCTTCACCTTCAAGAAGGAGGGCCGGTACGACCCCGAGGTGCTCAAGAAGCTCAACTGGATCCTGCGCGACTGGCGCAAGGACGAACCCACCGACATGGATCCCCAGCTGTTCGACCTGATCTGGGAGGTCTATCGCGAAGTCGACGCCACGGAGAGCATCCATGTGGTGTGCGGCTATCGCTCACCGGCCACCAACGCCATGCTTCGGGCCCGCAGCAAGGGCGTTGCCCAGCAGAGCCAGCACACCCGCGGCAAGGCGATGGATTTCTATATTCCCGGCGTGAATCTCGCCGATCTGCGCGCCGCCGGCCTCCGCCTGCAACGCGGCGGCGTCGGCTTCTATCCCACGTCCGGCTCCCCCTTCGTGCACATGGACACCGGCGGCGTCCGTATGTGGCCGCGCATGACCCACGACCAGCTCGTCAAGGTGTTCCCGGACGGCAAGACCGTGCATATCCCTGCAGACGGCAAGCCGCTCGTCAATTATAACGCAGCGGTCGCCGAGCTGGAGGCGCGCGGTACGTCGGCGCCCACCATGGTGGCCTCCAACGATGCTGGAAAAGGCATCAAGAATTTCTTCTCCGCGCTATTCGGCAAGAAGGGCGGGGACGAGGACGAGGGGGCGGACGAGGCGCCGCCGGCCCGCACCCAGGTTGCGACCGCGAAGACCTCGCCAGTCAAGGACGATGACGACACTCCGGCTCCCACCAGGGTCGCCGCTGCGCCGCTGCCCTCCGCGCGCCCGGTCGAGATTGCCGCCACTCTCGCCACGGCCCAGGTAACGGCGCAGGCGACGCTCGCGCCTCTCCCGCTGAAGCGACCCAATACCCCCGCGCCAGCCGTTCCCGTACAGACCGCGAGCCTCGCCCCGGTGCCGTTGCCCGCGGTCATCACCCGCGGCACCGACGCACCAATTGCTCCAGCGCTCGGCTACGCCTCGGCAAACGATCCCATGGGCGGCATGCCGCAGAATTTGGTGATGTCCGCCGGGCCGCAGCCGCGGCTCCGTGAAAAGGCCAAAGCTGCGGAAATTCCCTTCGGCCGCATGTTCCTGGCGCCCAGCCTGACCGCAGAACCCTATCTGCGGGCACCGGAAATGCGGGTGTTCACGGCCTTCCTGACCGCACCGCGCGAGGTTGTCGCGATGGGCTTCTCCTATGATGCGACCGCAGGGCTTTCGACCCAGCGCTTCTCGGGCCCGGCCATCGCCTCGCTGCCCACCTATATGTTCGCATCTGCCAATGTGCGCCTGACGGAGCGCTTGCCCTAACGGCATCGTGTACTGCGCTCGGGTCTTTTGGAGCACCGCGCCTTTGCGCGCGACCGGTTCAGCCGGCCGCGCGGCTGCGGCGGCGGGCAGGTTCTGGCTTTTCCTTGCTGGGGGCGGCCGCCTCGGCAGTCGCGCCGGGCAACCCGGCTGGCAGGTTGCGGAACTTCGCCGTGCGCAGGATATGGGTGCGCATGACGCTTGCGGCCCGATCCGCATCGCGCGACTCGAGCGCGGCCAGAAGATCGCGGATTTCGCCGAAAGCACGGGTCTGGCGTGGCGGCGAGCCAACGCTTGCCCGCTGGATCCAATGCACCTTGTCCAGCAGGTTCACCAAGATGCCGTGGATCAGATGGTTGCCGGCGGCACTGTAGATGGCGCGGTGGGTCTGCAGGTCGAGGGCGAGATATTCTTCCACCCTCCCTTCGGCGATTTCCGTACCGAAGGCTTCGAATGCGTGCCGGAGCTTTGAGAGTTCCTGGTCAGCCATGCGCTCGGCGGCCAAGCCGGCAACGGCAGGCTCCAAGATCAGGCGCAGCTCAAAGACCTCGTTCATCTCAGCATCCGTCAGGCCCCGCACATAGGTTCCGCTCTGGGGGGAAACGGCGATCCAGCCCTCTCCCTGCAAGCGGGCCAGGGCGGTGCGGATGGGCGAACGGCCCACCCCCAATTCCGCCGCAAGGCGCACTTCGCTCAGTTTCTCGCCGGGCACGTAGCGGCGGTCCATGATGCGCGACTTGATCTCACGGTAGGAAGCGGCGGCCCGGCCAATGTCTGCGGCGGCGAGGTTGCTTTCGTTCATCGGACGCACTGGACTTTCAATCGGGACGGGCTGCTTTTGGTATAATCACGCAATCGAGTGCGCTGCAACCCAGCCCTTCCGCAAATACAGCAAGAGGATTGATCTCCACCTCGGAGATGTCGTCGGCGAAATCTGAAAGAAAAATCGAAAGTGCACTGATGGTTTGCGCAACCGCCATCTTGTCCGCGGGCTGTTTGCCGCGCCAGCCATTCAAAAGACGTGATACTTGCGTGGCGTGCAGGGCTTCGAGCGCCTCTCCCCGCGTGATGGGCGCGATGCGCACAGCCACATCCTTGTAGAGTTCGACTTCCACGCCGCCGGCGCCCACTACGATCAGCGGGCCGAAATCGGGATCGACGCGCGCACCCACGAACAGCTCGGCGATGGGAGATGCCTGCTCCTGCACCAGCAGGCCCAGCACCGCGCCGGTTCCCACCGCGTCGGCGGCTTCGAGCATGCGTTCGGCGGCGTGGCGCACGTCGTCGGGGGTTTTCAGTCCCACCTTCACGAGGCCGGCGTCGGACTTGTGCACCAGGTTCTCCACCAGGCCTTTCAGCACCACGGGATAGCCGAGAGCCTGCGCCGCACGCACCGCCTCATCGGCGGTCGTGACCTGGATTTCGCGCGGGCCGGCGATGCCATAGGCCGCCAGCACCTCCTTCGCCTCGCGCTCGGTGGCAAGGCGGGAGGCGGGGATCGCGCTCATGCGCGCCCGGGCGAGCGGGGCGTGGGCGGAAAGCCCTTCGGCGCGAACCGGCGCCTGCGCCGCCGCCCAGCGGCCATAGCGCGAGAGCGCCATCATGCCAGCGCGGGTCCCGCGCAGATAGGGGACGCCGAGCGCGGTGGCGGCGGCGTTCAGCTCCACATGCGGCTGGTCGGAAAGATTGGACAGCGCCACCAATGGCTTGCCACTGTCCTGCGCACCCGCTGCCACGGATTTCAGCAGCGCGGAATAACGCGCCGCTTGCTGTGCGCCGAGCCCAAACGGCGCGTCCTGCAACAGCACCAGCAGCCCCACGTCCTCCTGGCTGGTGATCGCACGGGCGCAGCCGCGTGCCACCTCCGGATCGTACAAGCCGGCCCAGGTGAGATCGAGCGGGTTGCCGATATGGGCATAATCCGGCAGCAGGCGGGTCAATTCTTCCGCCGTGGACGGGGCGATGGGGGCAAATTCAAAGCCCACCTCCTCCGCCATGTCGAGCGCGAGCGCGATTTCCCCGCCGGAGAGCGAGAGCGCCGCCGCCTTGCGCCCTGTCGGCACCTGCGCCAGCTGCGAGACCAGCAAGGCGGTCTCGATCAATTCGTCGAGCGAGAACACCTGGATCGCGCCCGCGTCCGCGAGCGCGGCATCACAGGCTTCGACGCTGCCTGCGACCGCGCCGGTATGGGCCTTCACCGCTTCCTGTCCCTTGGCCGAGCGGCCGCTCTTCAGCACGATGACCGGCTTGCCTTTCGCCCGCGCGCGCCGCAGGGCCGCGATGAAATGCTGGGGCTTCTTGATCTGCTCGGCGAACACCACGATGGTCGTCACCGCCGGGTCGTCCAGGAACGCCTCGATATAATCCGCGGCGCTGGTCACGGCCTCGTTGCCGGAGGTCACCACATAGCTGAAGCCGAGGCCGCGCGCGGAATTCAGCAGGGCGATGCCCACCGAGCCGCTCTGCAGCACCGCCGCGATGCCGCCACGCGCGATCTGGTCCGG
The DNA here is from genome assembly GCF_043195195.1 of Roseixanthobacter psychrophilus. Taxonomy (NCBI): domain Bacteria; kingdom Pseudomonadati; phylum Pseudomonadota; class Alphaproteobacteria; order Hyphomicrobiales; family Xanthobacteraceae; genus Roseixanthobacter; species Roseixanthobacter psychrophilus. The sequence continues at coordinate 78,148 of NZ_JBAFWT010000001.1, read as the reverse complement.
CAGCGAGGTGCCGAACAGCGCGGTCTTGCCGGCGAAATTCAGCAGGCCCAGGCAATTGGGGCCGCACACTGCGAGATCGTGCGCTCGGGCGATTTCAACCAGCTCCGCCTGCGCTGCGACGCCCTCCGGCCCGGTTTCGCCGAACCCGCTGGAGAGGATGACGAGGGCGCCCGCGCCCTTCGTCACCGCCTCGCGCGCAACGCCGGCCACCGCGTCCGCCCCCACCGCCACGAACACCGCATCCACGGTGCCTGGGATCTCGGCGAGGCTGGCATAGGCTTTCTGGCCCAGCAGTTCGGCCCGGCGGGGGTTCACCAGATGGACTTGTCCCTCAAATCCCACATGCTGAAGGGCGTTCCAGGCGTTCAGGCCCGGCCCCACCTTGTCGGACGCGCCGACAATGGCGATAGAGCGCGGCCGCAGCAGACTCTCGATACCCATCAAACCCTCGCAAAAACCGGCTCGCGCTTTTCGGTGAAGGCCTTCGGGCCCTCATGGGCGTCTGGATGGGAGAACACTTGCTGGCAGATCTCCTCCTCGAACTGCGCCATGGCGCTCCAGCCTTCGCGCATGTTGAAGGCGATCGCCTCGCGGGTGGCACGGATCGCATTCGGGGACGCCTTGGAGATGCGGCGGGCGATGGCGGTGGCCTCTTCCATCAGCTTCTCGCGTGGCACCACCTTGGTGATGAGGCCGATCTCCTGCGCGGTCTTGGCGTCGAAATTCTCGCCGATCAACAGGATGTCGAGCGCGCGGTTGCGGCCGACCAGGCGCGGCAGGCGCGTGAGGCCCATGCCCCAGCTCGGCACCATGCCGATATAGGCATCGCCAGCGCGGAAGATGGCGTTGTCCGCCGCGATGCGGATGTCGCACACCCAGCCGATGGCCGTGCCGCCGCCGATGCAATAGCCGTGGATGGCGCTGACCACGGGCACGAAATAGCCCTCCAGCCGGTTCAGCGTGCGCCGGCCGAGTTCGCGGAACGCCTTGGCGGCTTCCGGTCCGCCGAAATCGCGCTCCTGGCGCAAGTCGCCGCCGGCGCTGAAGGCCTTTTCGCCTGTGCCGGTAAGGATGACGCAGCGCGCCTCGCCCTCGGCTTCCACGGTGTCCAGCGCCGCGATCAAGGCTTCCAGCACGGCGGAGGAGAGCGCGTTCACGGGCGGATTGTTGAGGGTGAGCGTCACGACATGGCCGTCGCGCGCGATCTTCACGAGAGGATCGCTCATGAACTTTCTCCGATCTTGTTTTCTATTTCGAGAGTCAATGGTCGCTGCCCTGGAGACCCTTGGGCTTCCCCCAGAACACCAGGCGCACATGGAAGAAGCGCACCATGGCGTGCAGCGCGATGCCGAGCAGGGCCAGCACCACCAGCACCGCGAACATGCCCGACACGTCCATATTGTAGTTCAGCTGCATCAGCAGATTGCCGAGGCCCCGGTCGGCGCCGATGAATTCACCCACCAGCGCGCCGGTGATGGAAAAGACGATCGCAACGTTCAATCCGGCGAAGATGAAGGGCAGTGAATTGGGGAACACCACCATGTGGAATTCCTGCCAGCGCGAGGCCACCAGCGAGCGCATCAGGTCGATCTTCTCGGCTTCGATGGTCGAGAAGCCGATGATGGCGTTGATGAGCACCGGGAAGAAGGAGATGATCGCGGCGATGGCGATCTTGGACTCGATCCCGATGCCCACCCACACCACGATCAGCGGGGCGAGCGCCACCTTCGGCAGGGCCTGGAAGCCCACGAGATAGGGCATCAGCGCGCGCTCGATCAGTTCGGAGCGGGTGACGAGGAACGCGCAGGCCACCGCCGCAGCGGAGCCGATGAGAAAGCCGGAGAGCGCCTCGAACAAGGTGACGAGGGTCGCCCCCACCAGCAGCCCGCGATCGAAGATGATCCAGAGCGCCCGCAGCACGGACGACGGCGGCGGGATGAGCAGCGCCGACACGCCGAACAGGCGGGGCAGCGCCTCCCAAAGGCCGAAGATGATGATGCCCGCGACCAGCGGCGGGCCGTAGCGATGGAGGATTTGCTTGAGGCGCGAATTCATGGCGTTTGCTTTCCGATGCGCTCAATGCGGGTCCGAGGCGAAGTATGCGCGCAGCTTGTCGGCAAGCTCCACGAACACGGGATCGACGCGGGTGCGACTGCTGCGCGGACGCGGCAAGGGCACGTCCACCACCTCGATGATCGAGCCGGGGCGGGGCGAGAAGACCGCCACCTTGTCGGAGAGCAGCAGCGCCTCCTCGATCGAATGGGTAACCAGCACCACCGTCTTTGCGCTCGCCTGCCAGATGCGCAGCAGTTCGAGATTCATGGATTCCCGTGTCAGCGCATCAAGCGCGCCGAACGGCTCATCCATCAGCAGCACGTCGGGATCGTGCATCAGCGAGCGGGCGATGGCGGCACGCTGGCGCATGCCGCCGGACAGCTCGTCGGGATAGCGGTCCATGAACTTTTCAAGACCCACGAGATGGAGCAGGTCCTTCGCGCGTGCCTCCGCCTCGCGGCGGTTCAGCTTCAGCACTTCCGCCGGCACCAGCACGTTCTTGAGGATCGTGCGCCAGGGCAGCAGAACCGGAGTCTGGAACACCAGCCCGGTGTCGCGGCGCGGACCGGTGATGGTGGAGCCACGGATCGCGATCGTGCCGGCCGACGCCTTCTCAAGACCGGCGATCATGCGCAGCAAGGTGCTCTTGCCGCAGCCCGATGGACCGATGATGCAGACGAACTGCTTGTCTTCGATATCGAGAGAGGTTTCTCGCAGGGCCTCGACCACATCGTTCGATCGGGACCGGAAGGTCTTGCTGACCTCCCGGATTGCGATTGCAGGCGCACCCTGGCCGGTCATTTGTAGTCTTTCGCCTGGGCGATGATCGCCTTTTTGTCGAAGGCATTGTAATATTCAACGAATTTGTTGGTGTAATAGGTGCTGACGTCCGGCTTCGACTTGATCAGCCCGGCGTTGTAGAAGAAATCCTCCGTCTGCAACCACTCCTCACGGGTGAAGGCGCCGAAGCGAGGATCCGCGCGGCCTTCGATCTTGTACTTGGCGAGCCGGGCCTGGAGGATGTGGATCGCGTCCTTAAGCGCCTGTTCCTCGGAAATGTTGGTCGGCTTGGAGGCGGGATACTTCTGCCAGTGGATGCGCACCGCCGCTTCCGGATTGGCCAGCGTGAACTGGGTGCCCATGGCGATGCCGCGGCCCATCTTCTCGGCGACGGTCGGATTGGCGTTCACATAATCCTCGTTGCCGAGCAGCATCAGGCTGAGCAGCTTGGAGGTTTCCGGCGTCTCGAAATGGCGGAAGGCGAGGCCGTAATTCTCAAGCTGGGCATAGCTCCAGTCCCACAAAGCGAGCGCGTCCACGCGGTTGGCCTTGATGGCGGCGGCCGCTTGTGCACCGAGCCCGATGGGGAGCCACTTGACGTCCTTCTCGGGATCGAAGCCGATGGACCGCAGCATCGCCTTGGCCACGGGCACGGCACCGCTCGACAGGCTGACCACGCCGATGGTCTTGTCCTTCAGGTCCTTCAACTGGGTGATGCCGCTGTCTTTCAGGACCGCGATTGTATAGATCGGCTCGCGCACATGATTGTAGACCGCGATGATCTTTGCGCCGTCCTGGCGACCGAAGAGCAGAGCCTCAGGGCTCGCCATGGTGAATTCGGCGGTGCCGGCAATCACCAATTGGGCCGCGGCTGTCGATCCGCTGAAGGGAGAGACCTCCACATCCAGGCCCTGGGATTTCCAGAACCCGAGCGTCTCGGGAACGGAGGAGTGGGGCGCCTCGGCCACGGTCGGGCTCGGAGAGGTGAGCAGATAGCGCACCTTGGTCTGCGCGGAGGCTGGGAGGCAGGACGCGACGAGCAAAAGGCCCGCCGCAAGACGTGCGTGAAGCGATGACATTGTTGCTACCTCTGGATGCGTTCTTCGACGCTGGTAGAAGTAGAAGACTAGTCATCTAGATTTGAGTCAAGACGCTTTTTTCATCTCGCCTGCATGTTTGGCGAGCGCCGCCTTATGGCGGCAGATCGCGCCCTCCCGAAAAGGTCGCGCCAGACATCCGCCTGAACGTGCCGTGGTCGCCCGCGAAAAGAGTAGTGCGTGTTACAGCAGGGAAAACAAAGGGAAATAAAAAAGGAGGAGGCCACATGCGCAACCCCCTCCTTCAATGTGTCGGCAAGTTTGCCGGCGGGCATGGCGTTTATGCCGCCCGCATTTTGATCAGGGTGCCGGCGCGCCCTGCGTACTCTGGAACACAGGTCAATGGGACAGGCCACCGCCGAGATAGGCCTCGTGCACATGCGGATCCGCGATCAGGGCCTGCCCGCTGCCTTCTAGCGCCAGCGTGCCGGTTTCCAGAAGATAGGCATAGTCGCACATCTCCAAGGCGGCATAGGCGTTCTGCTCGACCATCAGCACGGTGGTGCCGGCGGCGCGGATGCCCTGGATGATTTCGAATACCTGCTCGACGATGTTCGGCGCGAGGCCGAGCGAGGGCTCGTCGAACAAGATCAGCTTGGGTCGCGACATCATCGCCCGGCCGATGGCCAGCATTTGCTGTTCGCCGCCGGACAACGTGCCGGCGATCTGCCGGCGGCGCTCGGCAAGGCGGGGGAACTGCTCGAAGATGTGGGCCATATCGGCCGCGATCGCCTTGCCGTCGGAGCGCAGGAAACAGCCCATCTCCAGGTTCTCGGCGACGCTCATCTGGCCGAACACCCGCCGGCCTTCCGGGCAATGCGCAATGCCCTTGCCGAGAATGCGCGCCGGGGAGGCGCGGGTGATGTCCTCGCCGTCAAACAGGATCTGTCCGCTCGCGGCGGGCACGAGCCCGGAGACCGAGCGCAGGGTGGTGCTTTTCCCGGCCCCGTTCGCCCCAACCAGCGCGACCAGTTGCCCACGCTCGACCTTGAGGGAGATACCCTTGAGGGCCGTGACCTTGCCATAGCGGCAGACGAGGTTGCGGATCTCAAGCATGCTTCACCCCTTGGCCGAGATAGGCCCGGATCACTTCGGGATCGTTCTGGATCTTGCTCGGCGGGCCTTCCGCAATGATCCGGCCGTGGTTGAGCACGACGATGCGGTCGGAAATTCCCATCACCATGGGCATGTCGTGCTCCACCAGCAGAATGGTGACGCCGCGCGCGCGGATCTTCCGGAGGATCTTGATGAAGTTCGCGGTCTCGGTGGCGTTCATGCCGGAAACCGGCTCGTCCAGCAGCAGGGCCGAGGGGTTGGCCGCCAGCGCCAGGGCGACGCCCAGCAGGCGCTGGTCGCCATAGGGCAGGCTGCCGCCGAGTTCGCCAGCCTGCTGCTCGATGCCGACGAGGCGCAGGATGTCCCACGCCTCTTCCCGCAGTTTCTCCTCCTCGCGCTTTTCCCGTGGCAAGCCGAGCAAGGTGCCGAACAGGGTCGCGCGGTTGCGGCGATGCAGGCCAATGAGCGCATTCTCGAACACGGTGTTCTTGTCGAACACGCTGGTGCGCTGGAAGGTCCGGACCAGGCCGAGATTGGTCACTTGGTGGGGCTTCAACCCGTTGAGCGAGGTGCCGCGAAACGTCACCTGTCCCTTGGTCGGGCGCAGGAAGCCGGTGATGACGTTGAAGGCTGTGGTCTTGCCCGCCCCGTTGGGACCAATAAGGCTGACCAGTTCTCCTTCGCGCACATCGAAGTTCATGTCCGCAATGGCGACGAGGCCGCCGAAATGCACCGCCACATGTTCGATGGACAGCGCGATGTTGGCTTTGGCGAAGGCGTTCATGCGCGCTCCCCCTTTTCGTCCAGCGTCATCGGAGCGGCCTTGGAAGTGGGCCCCGAGGGCGGCAGCGCGAACCAGCGCTCGATCGCCGGCACGATGCCCTGCGGCAGGATGAAGACGATCAGGATCATCAGCACGCCATAGAGGATCCACTGCACCTCCGGCCCGACATACTCGCGTAGCAGAACCGGTGCGATGCCGAAGATCAGGCCTCCCACCAGGGGCCCCGCGAGGGTGCCCTTTCCTCCGGTGATCACCATGATCACCATGGTCACCGTATTGAGGAACATGAAGATCATGGGGTCGATGATCTGCAGGTAATGGGCATAGAGCCCGCCGGCCGCCCCGGCCATCGCAGCGGAGATGATTGCCGCAAGCACCAGATAGCGCGTCACGTCGATGCCAACCGACATGGCGAGGGATTCGTTCTCACGCAGCGCGATCATGGCCCGCCCATAGGGCGAGTTCACAATTCGCTTGATGATGACGTAGCCGACCAGGATGAAGAACAGGACCACGTAATAGTTCTGCCATTTCGCCCATAGGGTCACGAAGCCGGTGAGGCTGGAGCCGAGGGTCAGCGGCGGGATGCCGGGCAGGGCCAGCGGGCCATTGGTGAGTTCCACCCAATTGAGGGCGACGAGGCGCGTCACCTCGGCGAAGCTCACCGTGACGATGACGAAATAGGCGCCGCGCACGCGGAACGACAGCCGCCCGATGATATAGCCGCACAGGCCTGCGATCACCGTGCCCAGTGCCAGCCCCACCACTGCGGGCCATTGGCCGTGCACGAAGGTGTGACCGAACAGCGTGACCTCGAACCCGAGTGTGGTCAGGGCGCTGACATATGCGCCGATGCCGAAAAAGGCGACGTGGCCGAGACTCAATTGTCCCGTATAGCCGAGCAGCAGGTTGAGGCTCAGCGCGGCCAGGATGAAGATGCCCGAGACCACCAGCGTGTGCAGGAAATACTGGTCCTTCAACCAAAGCGGTACCGACGCGAAGAAGAGGATGACGAGATAAGGAAGCAGGCGTCTCATCCGATACGCTCCACGCGCGCGAACAGGCCGGTGGGCCGGAACAGAAGAACCAGGATGATGATGATGAAGCCCATGGCGTCGCGGTAGCCGGACGAGATGTAGCCGGCCCCCAATTCCTCCACGAAGGCGAGGATGAACCCGCCGATCGTGGCGCCCGAAATGCTGCCGAGCCCGCCGAGGATCACAATGGCGAAGGCTTTGAGCGAGGCGAGGTCGCCCATGGTGGGGGTCACCACGAACACCGGGCCGAGCAGAGCGCCCGCCGCCGCCGCGAGGCTCGATCCGAGCGCGAAAGTCATGGTGTAGACGAAGTTGATGTTCACGCCCATCAAGGCTGCGGTGCTGCTGTCCTGGAATGTCGCGCGCATCGCTTTGCCGAGCTTGGTGCGGTTGATGAGGGCATAGGTCCCTGCGATCAGCACCAGAGCGAGGCCAAGCACCAGAAGACGCAGCCAGGAGAGCGATACCGGACCGATCACCAGCGGTTCGGTGGGGAGCGGCGAGGGAATGGATTTGGCAACGCTGCCCCAGGTCAGCGTCTCCACATTTTGCAACACGATCCAGGCACCGATCATCAGCAGCATGGTGGTGTCGATGTCGGCGGTCCGCTTGGGTCGCAGCAGCACCAGCTCGATAACCGCGCCGAGCAGCAGACCGGCAAAGATGGCAAAGGCGATGGCCAGGAAAAAGTTGAGCCCCAGCATGCCGGCGATGAAATACATCATGTAGGCGCCGAGCGCGTAGAGTTCGCCGTGGGTGAAGTTCACGACGCGCATGATCCCGAAGATCAGCGTCAACCCGATGCCCAACAGGGCGTAGGTGCCACCCATGATGAGCGCATTGGCAAGATGTTGCAGCAACTGGTCCATGACCGTTCCTTCTGGCGGCTCCGTCGAGGCCGGTACGGACTGCGCATGTTCGCGGCCGGCACGGCGGAACCCATGGATCCCGAGAAGCTGAGGAAGGAGGAGGACCGACCCGCCGTCAATTTCCCGCTGGAGGTATCCGGCCTGCCTCACTGCGTGAACAGCGTACCGGTTATCATTATTGTCCGAAGTGTTCGGCTGCTTGCATGGCGCACATCGTCAGTCTGCTGATGGTGCGAATGACTTGGAGCGTCTGCAACGCAGCGAGCGAAAAACAACCGAAAACTCAAACGTATTATTATTAGCACAATAATACGAGTGGTGAGGGGGATTGCAAGTCCCGTGGCAGCGTGGACCTTGAATTCTACACCGTCGCGTCGCTGGAGCGAGCGGGTGCGCTGGATGCGCCGGCAACCTCAGCAGCGCTGGCGCCCACAACCGCCTCGTATCGGCCAGGATCGGTCGCGCCCTCGGTGTTGATGACGAACACGCGAGAGCTTTCGTTGATGCCGATGAAGGCCCGCAGATTCTCATTCTGCGCCACCCGCACCAGACCCGCGAGGCCGGCGCCGCCGCTCTCTCCCGAGACAATGGCGGGATCGCCCGGCAGCGGCCGCGCGAGGCGCCGCATGATGCCCTCGGCGTCCGTTTCGTCCACGGTCATGAAGGCATCGGCGGCGCGTGAGAGGATGCGCCAGGCTACGAGCGAGGGCTCATAGCATTCCAGCATCGCCATGATGGTGGGTTCGCTCGCCTCAATCTTCACCGGCTTGCCGGCCTTGGCGCTTTCTAGCAGGCAGGCGGCGCGTGCCGGCTCCACCACAATGAAGCGCGGGCGTGACGCGCCGTAGATGACCGCGAGATGTCCGGCCACGGCCGCTGCCAGGCCACCGACGCCGGCTTGCATGAACACATGGGTGGGTGGCTGGGGCATCGCGGCGAGGGCTTCGCGAATCATCGCGGTGTAGCCCTGCATCACCAGGCCGGGGATGCGCTCGTAGCCGGCCAGGAGGTGTCCGAAACGATGGTCCAGCCTTCGGCCCCGCACCGACGTGTCGCTTCGTCCACCGCATCGTCATAGGTGCCGGGAACATGGATCATATGAGCGCCGAAGCGGGCGATTGCCTCGACCCGGTCGGGGCTGACGCCGGAATGCACGAAGATCGCGGCGGTGGCGCCGACCAATTGCGCGCCGGCTGCGACCGAGCGTCCGTGATTGCCGTCGGTGGCGCAGCCAAATGTCATGGTCTGCGCGATGGCCCGGATGTCGGGGATGAGCAGCTCACCGATGTCCACGGAGCGGCCGAGCCGGCGGCTCGCTTCCTCCAGCACGAGGCGGATCACCGCGTAGGAACCGCCCAACGCCTTGAAGCTGCCGAGGCCGAGCCGGGTGCTCTCGTCCTTCACCGCGATCTCAGCCACCTTCAGTTCGCGGGCAAGGGCGGGCAGCAGATGGAGTGGGGTCGGAACATGCTCGGGCCGATGGGCGAGAAATCGCTCCACTTCGTCTGCCGCCGTCAACGACAGACAGTCCGCGTCTTGCGCCTCCAAGGGAAGGCCATGAAGGGGGTGTGCATTGGGAATAAGCATGCCGCGTTCCTGTGCTCTTCGCGCAACGTTAGTGTGCGGAGAGCGCGAACGGCGCTCTGAATCGTCGATCTGGATGCAATGATGTTGCGTCTGATGCCGAGTAAGAGGCGCTTTGGCTCGCGTTCGGAATAGATCGAGTTGCTGCTCCATCCCAGCGCTGCCGCGTGTCGTGAGGAAGGCGACCCAAAGAAAACGGCCGGCTCTTTCGAACCGGCCGCCGGATGTCACGACGTAAGAAAAGGAAGCTTCACTTCTTCTCGACACCGCACCAGTCGTAGATGCTCAGTGCCATCACCTTGATGGCGGTGATGTAGTCCTCGATCGACACATATTCGTCGTTCGAGTGCATCACGGCCGTGGACCCGGGTCCGAAGATTACGGTCGGGGTGTCGGCATAGAGGTTCAGGAAGCGGGTGTCCGCTGCGCCTTGGCGACCGGAGATGATCGGCTGGAGGCCGGAGATTTCCGTGTATGTCTTGCTCACGATATCGACGATGGGATGATCGTGGGCGATTTCGGAGGCTTCGGCGTCATAGCCGACGAACCGCACCACGGGAGGATGGTCTTTCATCCAAGGGTCGCGCGCGGCATGCTCGGCGATCTTCTTCACGAGGCTCTGCTTGACACCCTCATGGTCCTCGCCCGGAACCGTGCCGATGGAGCCCTTGAGCAGGCAGGTGGCGGGGAAGGCGCTCGGATAATTCCCGGCCTGGAAGCTACCGATGATGCAGGGCAGGGAATCGAGGGCGTTAGGGTAGAGCGGGTGGGTGACGGTGGCGACCCGCTCGTCCTCAAGCTCCTGTACCGCGGCGGCAATCTTGTTGCCGAGCGTGATGCCGGAGATGCCCTTGTAGCGCTGCTGAATACCGGCCGGCTTGCCGTTGATCTCGATCTCAAACCAGATGCGGCCGATGCAGGCGGGCTGCACGTGCAGGTCGCTGGTCTCGCCGGAGATGCCGGCGTCCGCCTTATAGCCGCGGATCACGGTGTCGAGCGTGCCGTGGCCGCTGACTTCCTCATCGATCACGACGTTGATGTAGACATCGCCCTTGGGCTGGAGGCCGAGCTCCTTCATGAATTCGACAGCCATGATGTGGCTGGCGACGCCGCTCTTCATATCGGCCGAGCCGCGCCCGTAAATGCGACCGTCCCGGATCAGGCCGGACCAGGGATTGTCGCTCCAGCCTTCGCCGTTGCCCACGGGGATCACGTCGGTATGGCCGTTCAGCAGCAGCGAGCGCCCGCCGCCGGCGCCCTTGAAGGTCGCGACGATATTGGGGCGGTTCTCATAGCCGCGGTCGACGGGGCGATAGCCGGGGTGTTTCTTTAGTTCTTCCCAGTCGGTCTCCCACATATCGACGTCAAGGCCGATATTGGTCATGTACTCGTTGAGGAAGTTCTGGATCGCCGCTTCGTCGCCTGTGACGCTCGGAATGGTGATCATCTTCTGCAGGAACGTGATCGCCTTGTCGCGATTGGCATCAATGGTGTCCAGCAGGGCCTGACGATTCGGGTCGCTCATTGCTGTGTCTCCGGAAGGATTCTTGGCGGTGTGCGCGGTATACAAAAGAAAGTGCCCCCGGACCTGGATCCGGGGGCTGGAGGCACCGCCTCAGAGGGCTTTGAGGCGGGGAATGATTTCCTTCGCGATCACCTCGACCTGATCGGGGCGATATTTGTAGGGAACGAAGATGATCTTCTGGACGCCAGCGTCGATCTGCTCCTGGAGCTGGGCGACGCACTCGTCGACATTGCCCATGATCGCGCTTTCGCGCGTGCAGTCGCTGTAGGCCGGGAAATCCCATTCCTTGTTCAGCCAATCCATCATCTCACCCTCCACGGCGGCGCGGGAATCGCCGACCATGATTGGGAGCTGGGAAGCGTTGAGCAGGGCATCGGGATCCTTGCCGCCCTCTTCGGCGAAGTTGCGCATTTTAGCCCAGGACTTCTTGAAGTCCTCCGGGCGGTAGAAATAGGTCAGCCAGCCGTCGCCGACGGTGGCGGCGCGCTGCAGCACCTTGTCCACATAGCCGCCGATCAGGATCGGCATGCGGGGCTTCTGGTAGGGCTTGGGATACATCACGGCTGCGGAGATCTTGTGGAACATGTATTCGCCGTCGACTTTGTCTTCGGTGAACAGGCGGTTCAGAATCTCCAGATTCTCATCCATGATCTTGCCGCGCTTCTCGAACGGGATGCCCATGGCATCGAATTCGCGCTTGTACCAGCCGGACGCCATGCCCATGACCATGCGGCCCTTGGAGAGCTGGTCCATGCTGGACAGCTGCTTGGCGAGCGCAACCGCATTGCGCAGCGGCAGGACCAGGATGCCGGTGCCGAGCTTGATGCGGGTGGTGCGGGCGGCAATGGCGGTCAGCACCGTCAGGGAATCGATGATCGGGAAGTTCGGCTCCACGCCGAGCAGCATGTGATCCCACACCCAGATGGAATCGTAGCCGAGTTCTTCGCACTTCACGCCGTACTCGACGAGGCCGGGGGCATCGGGCATTTCGGGATAGGCCGTGAAGTTGCGCGAGGCGACCCCGAAGGTCTTGGACAGGATGGTCATTCTTGTTCCTCCATTGGCCCTGGAGCGTTTTCGGGCGAAACGGTTGTCGGTTCGCGGGAGAGAAAACGCGTTGACTTAAGTTGAGGTCAGGCGGTGAATAGGCGCTCGGGATCGAGCATCCGCAGGGTCGACAATTCGTGTTCGGTCGGCGGCTCGGTGATGGCGTTCTGGGCATCGAACACCAGGTCGAAGCCGGTGTTGTCCTGCACTTCCTCGCGGCTGACGCCGGGATTGAGCGCGAGCACCTTCATGCGCCGCTCGGCATCGTCGAAGCCGAACACCGCAAGCTCTGTGATGACGCGGAACATGCCGCCCGCCGGCAGCCCGCTGTCGGCGCGCGAGGTGCCGCCGCGGAGGAAGCCGGGGCTGGTGATGAAGTCCACCTGCTCCACGAACCGCCGCTTCTCGTGCTTCATGGCCACGATCATGTTGGTGAGGGAGGAGATGTCATTGCCGCCGCCGGTGCCGGGCAGGCGGGTCTTGGGGTGCGCGGGATCGCCGATGAAGGACGAGTTCAGATTGCCGAACTGGTCGATCTGCGCGCCGCCCATGAAGCCGATGTCCACATAGCCGCGCTGGAGCAGCAGCAGCACGTCGGTGGAACCGAGCACCATGTTGGCGCGCTTGGTGCAGCGCTGGTCGTTGGTGGAGGGCGGCAGCTTGCCGGGCTCCACGAACGCGCCCACCACGCCGCCCTCGAACAGGATGGTGAGGCCGGGGCAGCGCAGGCGCTGGGCCAGGGTCGCGGCGAGCAGGGGAATGCCGACGCCGGCGAACACCACTTGCCCGTCCTTGAGCTGGCGGGCGCTGAGGATGGCGAGAATTTCCGTCGCCGTGTAGCGATGCGCCTCAGTCATTGTAGATGCTCCGTCCGCGCTGGCTGGCTTCCAGGATTTCCTCAAGGCCGATGAGCGAGAGGTATTCGTTCCAGGAGGCGGGGCCGTAGACGTATTTTTCCAGGTATTCGCGCATGCCCTCGACGGGCGCCTTGTTCACCTGGGCGACGTACTGCGACATATGCTTCATCATCGGCTCATACAGCCCGTAGCATTCGTGCGGGGCCGAGCCATAGGGCACTTCCACCACCGCATCGACGCAGAAGAACGGGATCTTCGTCTGGTCGGGGGCGCGGCGGATCTGGTCGTTGGAGACGATGCGCTCCGTGGTCAGGATCACCCGCTTCGCCGCCATGGCGAGGTCGATGTCCATGAATTGCAGCCCGTCCATCTGCGCATTGCCGTAGGCGTCGCAGCGCTGAACGTGGATCAGGGCGACATCGGGATTGAGGGCCGGCACCAGCAGCAACTTTTCGCCGGTGAAGGGGCAGTCGATCTCCTTCGCCTCGGGGCGAATGCGCAGCACGTCCGAGCCGAGCATGGAGCGGATCGGCAAGAACGGCACGCCCATGCCGCCGGCGCGGAACCGCATGCCGACCGCCATGTGGCTCCATTCCTCATAATTGGCGCCGCCGTTCTCCACATGGTGGCGCATCACCTTGGACAGGCCCCACAGGATGCCTTGGGCGAACCAGCTGGTGATGATGTGGTCGCAGATGCCGGAGCCGAACAGCAAATCGCCATCGGTGGAAATGATGCTGCGCGAGCAGGTGAGGCCCTTCTTGCGCGAGCGCATGAGCTGCCAGATCATCGCCATGGGCGTGCGCGACATGGTGGAGCCGCCGAGGCCCACGCTCGCGCCGTCGGGCACGAAGGAGGCGGCCTCCTCCAGCGTCACGACCTTCTCGCGCAGGCTCTTGTCCCGCTGCGAGAGGTCTTCGCGCAACTGCGCATAGGGCGTTACGCCTGATGCCGTCACCTTCGTCTCCTTTTTGTCCCTGGAAGCTTTTGCTTTGCTAGGAGGCGTTTACTTCCGCATTGAAGTCTTCAATCAGCCGGTCGTAGACCGGGAGCTGCGCGGCAAGCCCGTCCCAGAAGGATTGGTGCTTGCGGCGTTCGAAATCCTCGAAGGCGATCCCCTGCTGCTCCACCCAGGTGTAATAGCCGAGGTTGAAGATGCGCCGGCGGTCGCTCTCGCTTAATTCCAGCATGTCGGCGGTGGAGGCCGCCTCGATGGCAAAGGTGTAGCTCTCGGCGGCGTCGACCTGATCGAAGCTGCCACCGTAATGCTTGGCGAGATAAGACGCCCGCTCGGTCTCGTAGAGGCCGGCGCCGTCGGTGGCGATGGTCACCACCACGTCGTCCGCGCCATAGCGCATGTATTTCGCGAGCTTGATGGCGGCCACGATATTGGCGAGGCCGGAAATGCCCACATTGTCGAACGCGGCGATCAGCGCCGGGTCGATCTGCTTGCGGTCGGCGAGATAGGCGCGGCCGACCTCGGTGCCGAACAGCAGGTTGAGCCGGTCGCTGGCGCGGTCCGAGACGGCGACCACGAAATCCGTGTTCATGACGTTGTGGATCAGCGGAATATGCTTGTCGCCGATGCCCTGGATATTGTGCTCGCCATAGCCGTTCTCCAGCAGGGTCGGGCATTCCAGTGCCTCCACCGCCGCGATGCGCGTGCCGTAGATGGCCTTGAGGTGATCGCCCGCCGCGATGGTGCCGGCCGAGCCGGTGGCCGAGACGAACGCGGCGAGGCGGCTTCCCGGCGCCTGGCTCTTCAGGTTTTCGAACACGCTGGCGCAGGCGGCGCCGGTGGCGGCGCGGTGGACCATATAGTTCGAATAGGCCGAGAACTGGTTCAGGATGACGTTGCTTTCATCCTTCTGCATTTCATTGCAGGCGTCGTAGATTTCCTTGACGTTGCTTTCCGTGCCCGGCGTGCGGACGATGTGGGTGGGGTCGGAAACCCATTTCTCCAGCCAGTCGAAGCGCTCCTGGCTCATGCCCGCCGGCAGCACGGCAACGCCGGCGCAGCCGATGATGCGCGAGACGGCGATTCCGCCCCGGCAATAATTGCCGGTGGACGGCCACACCGCCTTGTGGTGGGAGAGATCGAACGCACCGGTGACGAGCTGCGTGACGAGGCCCGCATAGGCCGGCAGCACTTTGTGCGCGCCGATGAGCGGGAAGCGCGCGCCCAGCAGCACCACGATGGGGGCGGCGACGCCGGTGAGGGCGCTCGGCAGAACGATGTGGTCGGGAACCGAAACCGTGCCGCGTCCGTCGGCGGCGTTGTTCCAGTGGATGCGCCACAGATTGGCACCGTCGGGCGCGTTGCGGTCAAGGTTCGCCAAGGCGGCGATACGCTCGGCGGGAATGGTCGAGGGATCGGCCAATTGGCCGAAGGTCGGCAGGCTCAAGCCCGCGTCCCGCATGTGCCGGATCGCGGCCTGCCGCTGCTCAGCATTGACGATGCCCGGAGCCGATCCGGGTACGTGCGCTGCACTCATCTCAAGACAACTCCCCCGCCGAAACGGATCTGGCGACCTAATGTCATATTATCATACTATTATTAGTACAATACACTTGGGGAATGGCAAATCTTTTTTGCTGCAAAACCGGCGTCCGGTCGCGTTTTCTCAGCCCTGGGCGGCGATCTGCAAGGCCGTCGGTGCGTTCACGTTGCGGGCGCGCTCCCCATGCAGCTTGGGCGCATCGCCATAGAGGGTGGTGCGCATGCGAGGCGCCCGGCCGGCGGAGCGGATGATCATCTCCATGGAACGCGGCGTCATCTCCTGCCCGTGGCTCGCGCCGGCGGAGCGGGAGATGGTCTCGTCCATCAGCGTGCCGCCGAGGTCGTTCACTCCGGCGGCGAGCGCAAGCTTCACCCCCTCGGGGCCGAGCTTCACCCAGGAGGCCTGGATATTGGTGATGTGCGGGTGGAGCGCGAGCCGCGCCACCGCATGCATGAGCAGCGCCTCGCGCAAGGTCGGCCCCTTACGCGAGCGCCCCTTCAGATAGATCGGCGCTTCCATGTGTACGAACGGCAACGGCACGAATTCCGTAAAGCCGCCGGTCTCCATCTGCAGGTCGCGCACACGGATGATGTGGCGTGCCCAATGCTCATAGCGCTCGATGTGGCCGTACATGATGGTGGCGGTGGAGCGCAGGCCGAGCGAATGGGCGGCGCGCATCACGTCCAGCCATTCCTGCGTGTTGATCTTGTCGGCGCACAGATGGGCGCGCACCTCGTCGTCGAGGATCTCCGCTGCCGTGCCGGGCAAGGTGGAAAGGCCCGCTTCCTTCAGGGCGGCGAGGAAGTCGGGGATCGGAACGCCCAGCGTCTTGGCGCCCTGGCTCACCTCCAGGGGCGAGAAGGCGTGCATGTGCATCTGTGGCACCGCGTCCTTCACCACCTTGCAGAGGTCGAGATATTTCTGCCCCGTGTAGGAGGGGTGGATGCCGCCTTGCATGCAGACTTCGGTCGCGCCGCGTGCCCAGGCTTCGCGCACCCGGTCCGCCACTTCCTCCATCTCCAGGTCATAGGGGCGGCCGCGCAAATTCTCGCTCAGCTTGCCCTTGGAGAAGGCGCAGAACTGGCATTTGAAATAGCAGATGTTGGTATAATTGATGTTGCGGGTGACGACATAGCTTACCGTATCGCCGTTCACCGTGCGGCGCAGGTCGTCCGCCGCGCGGCAGACAGTTGTGAATTCTTCATCACGCGCCCTGAACAGCCGCACAATCTCCGCTTCGTCCAGCGCGATGCCGGCAACGGCCCGGTCGAGAATGCGGGCCAGTGCGCCGTCCGTGCTGGCGGGCGCCGAAGGCTTGAGCAGCGCGGCTTCCTTGGCCGGCAGGCGGTCGGTGGAGCCGGGGCACCAGTCATCGGCGCGCGGCCAGCCGTCGCCGTCGATGAGGTCGAGCAGCTTGGTGCGCAGCCCCTCGTCCACCCAGCGTCCGGAATGGGTGGCAAAGGCGGGATAGATGGCGAGCCTCTCGGTTAGCGTCTTGCCGGCTGCTTTCGTCGCCGATTCCAAAACCCGCAGATGCGGCCAGGGCGCTTCCGGATTCACATGGTCCGGCGTGACGGGCGAGACACCGCCCCAGTCATTGATGCCGGCGGCCACCAGCTTGCTGAGCGCGCCGGGGCTGAGGTTGGGCGGTGCCTGGATGTTCATTGCCGGCTCGAACAGCAGGCGCGCCATGGCGATGGTCCACACATGCTCGTCGAGGGAGGGCGCCTCCGTATCGGCCATGCGGGTGCCGGGCTTCGGGCGGAAATTCTGGACGATGATTTCCTGGATGTGCCCGTAGGTGTCGTTGAGATCGCGCAGTGCGACGAGCGCCTCGATCCGCTCGGCACGCGTCTCGCCGATGCCGATCAGAATGCCGCTGGTAAAAGGCACGCCGTGTTCGCCGGCGATGCGCATGGTCTCCAGCCGTGCCGCTGGAATCTTGTCCGGCGAGCCGTAGTGTGCGCCGCCCTTGGCCATGAGGCGCTCGGAGGTGCTCTCCAGCATGATGCCTTGGGAGATCGAGACACGGCGAAGCGCCGCGACATCTTCTGAGGCGAGCAGGCCGGGATTGACGTGGGGAAGCAGGCCGGTCTCACGGAACACCAGCTCCGCCATCTCGGCAAGATAGGAGAGGGTGGTGGGATGGCCGAGCTCGGCCAAGGCATCACGTGCGAACTGGTAGCGCAGCTCCGGCTTGTCACCGAGCGTGAACAACGCCTCCTTGCAGCCTGCCTTCTGGCCGGCGCGGGCGATGGCGAGCACCTCATCGCGAGAGAGGAAGGCGCGCTCGCCCTTCCGCGGCGCGTGGGCGAAAGTGCAGTAATGGCAGACGTCGCGGCACAATTGGGTCAGCGGTATGAACACCTTGCGCGAATAGGAGACGAAATTTCCGTGCGCCAGGTCGCGCCGCTGCGCCGCAGTTGCTAGCAGGGGGGAGAGATCGCTCAGTTCCACTAGGCCGAGCGCCTGTTCGGTGGAGAGGCGAGCACCGGCGGAGAGGTCGGCGAGGAGGAAAGACGCAATCATAGGGGCAGCGGCTCCTCAAGCGGCGCAGACAAGGTCGGGACCGGACCAGGACGGGCGCGGGACGGAAAGAAGGCGGGAGTGAACGCGGCCGGCAGGGCGGCGAGATCCTCGCTTACGTCGATGTCGCGGCCGAGGCCCGGCAGGTGCAGCACCTGCGGCACGATGCCGGCAGCGTGCGCGCCCTCCAGGTGGCGGGCGAAGCTGGAGGGCCCGAAGCAGGGCGCGAGGCGGTCCGGGGGGCAAGTGGCCAGCAGGTTCGTGCCGCCGTCACGCATCGCCGGCACGAGGACCAGCGGTGTGTGAGCGAGCGCGTCGATCACCGCTTCCACTTCCGCCGGCACGATGCCTGGCACGTCTCCGGGCACCACGATCACGCCACCCTTGCCAGCCCGGCCGAGGGCGCTCATGCCGGCGCGGACGGCGGCATTGGTACCGCTCTCTACCGCATCCGGCAGAACATGTGCGCCAAAGGCGCGGGCGAGCGCCATGGCCTCGGGATCGCTGGTGACGACAAGGATGCCAGAGAGATCCCGACAAGAGGCGAGCACGCCCAGCACCTGCCGCAGCATGGCCCTGGCGAGGTCCGCGCGTTCGGCAGGGGAAAGCTGAGGCGCGAGACGGCGCTTGGCGAGCGCGAAGCGCTTCACCGGCACCAGGG
The DNA here is from genome assembly GCF_043195195.1 of Roseixanthobacter psychrophilus. Lineage (NCBI taxonomy): Bacteria > Pseudomonadati > Pseudomonadota > Alphaproteobacteria > Hyphomicrobiales > Xanthobacteraceae > Roseixanthobacter > Roseixanthobacter psychrophilus. Next base: position 59,769 of record NZ_JBAFWT010000001.1, on the reverse strand, counting down.
CCCAGAGGTCGCGGGGCGCATTGAAGCTGCTTGCGGAAACATGCTGGTTCATTGGCCCACCGCCTTCCTGTCGGAATGGATGACCGCGCCCGCCGTAGCCAGCACATCGGCAAAGCGCAGCACGTCGCGTGCCAATTGGGCGCTGTCCTCGGCGCTTTTCATCAAGGTTTGCACGGCTTCCACCGGCGTTGCGATCCGCGCCCGCTCGTCTCGGTCGGCGGAGTCGATCACCAGGCCATCGATCAGCGAACCGTAATGGGAGGCGATGGCCGCCGAGGTTGCGGGCACCTTCAGCTCGGCCATGATCTTGGCGGTCGGGCCTTTGATCGCCTGCCCGCCGATGATGGGGGAGACCGCGACGATGGGCGCCCGCACGGCTGCAAGCGCGGCGCGCAGGCTGGGAACGGCGAGGATGGGATCGATGCTGAGATAGGGGTTGGAAGGACAGATCACCACGGCTCGAAGGTCAGGTGCGGCGAGCGCGGCCAGGACGTCCCGCGTCGGTTGGGCCGTGCGGGCACCCTCGAAGGCGAAGCCGGTGACGGCCGGGGCGCAGCGGCGCTCCACGAAATAGCGCTGGAACGGCAGGATGCCCTCATCGGTGTGCACCAGGGTGTGCACCGGCGCATCGCTCATGGGCAGCAGGCGGGCGGAAATCCCGAGACGCGCGCGCAGTGAATCCGTCACCTGCGTCAGGCTTTCCCCAAGGTGCAGGCGCCGCGTGCGCTCCACATGCACGGCAAGGTCGCGGTCGCCGAGCTGGAACCAGGTTTCCCCGCCAAGCTCACCAAGGGATGCCATGAAATTCCATGTCTCGTCCGCCCGGCCCCAGCCGCGCCCCTCGTCGCTGAGGCCGCTCAGCTTGTAGAGCACGCTGTCCAGGTCCGGCGAGATGAACAGGCCGAGATGCTCGAAATCGTCGCCGGTATTGATGATCAGGGATACGTCCGCGCCGAATTCCCGCTCCAGGCCGAGGGCGAGCTTGGCGCCGCCTACGCCGCCACACAAAGCGACAATGGGCCCGGAGCGGAGCGGCGGCGCGGCGAGGGGCGCGTTCATCGGAACATTCATCGGAACATATCGCGTTCGCGGGGGCGGATCAGGGCTGCGGCAGGGCGTTCCGGCGCAACGCGGCGATAGCCGCGTACCAATACGGCGGGTAGGCCCTCGTCGCCCTGGCCCATGAGGAGCGAGCCTGCAGCGGCAAGCTCGTCCGCCACGGCGATTTCCGTCACCCGCATGGTGCGGCCGAACAGGTCCGGCGCGCCCACCATATCCACCAGCGCTGGCACGCCCGCCGCACCCAGCGCGACGCCGATGACCCCGTTCCGCCAGGGGCGGCCGAAACTGTCGTTGATGACGATGCCGGCGCGGACCCCGAAGCGGGTGTCGAGCTTGGCTTTCAATTCCGCGGCAGAGCCATCGGGATCGCGCGGAAGCAGCAGAACGCGCGCGCCGTCGGTATGATCGATGTTGGATTCGTCGACGCCCGCATTCGCCATGACGAAGCCGAGGATGTGGGCGACCACCAGGACATGCGGCCCCTCCCGCACGATCTCGGAAGATTCGCCAAGCACGACTTCCACATGGCGCGGGTCCTTGCCTAGGCGCACGGCGATTTCGGTCGCGCGCGCAGAGGGCGTTACGTCGGCAAGAGCGAGATAGCGCCCCTCGGCTTTCGAGACGATCTTCTGGGCGACTACGAGGATGTCGCCGTCGCAAAGCCCGAGCCCGCTTTCCTCCAGCGCCGCGCCAAGCAGCGCGGCGAGGTCGTCGCCCGGCTCCACCAGGGGAATCCCCGGTAAAGCGTGCAGGGACAAAGCGGGCGCGGTCATGACAGGTTCAGCCCACTGCGGGAATGTCGAGGCCGGTGATGCGGATGCCCGCGCCCGGCACCTTGTAACGGCGGTTGATGCCGATCAGCACCGAGGTCAGGGCCTCCGCGGCGGCGGAATTGGCCAGTACACCCCCGTCTACGCCGCGCGTCGCCACCACGCCGGCGAGCACGATCACCTGGTCGCGGGCATCCTTGTCATTGCCGAACACCAGCACATCGCAATCGGCCTTGCCGCCACCGTGCAGCTTGGTGGCGCCGACATTATGAAAGGCGGAGACCACGCGCACGCCTTCGCCCAGGAGACCCTGCGCGATCTGAGCCGCCGAGCCTTCGGCGGGAAGCTGGACAGTGGAAACCTTGGGCGGCACCAGGGGCACGGCAGCATCCACCACGATCTTGCCCTGCACGGCCTCGCGCACGTCCAGAAGCGTCGCCTCATGACTCGAAAACGGCACGGCGAGCACAATGATGTCGGCCGCACTGGCAGCGCCGATATTGTCCGCGCCACGCGCTCCGGGCCCCATGGCAGCGGCGGCTTCGGCGGCCTTCTCGGCGCTGCGCGAACCAATCACCACGCTGTAGCCCGCGGCCGCCCAGGATTTGGCCAGACCCGACCCGAGGTCGCCCGTTCCTCCGAGAATGCCGATAATGGGCTTGGCGTCGCCGGGCATGGGCTCTTTTCCTGATTTTTTGAGTTGGGACAATCCCTTGAGGCGGAGCGCAGGCGCATTCGCCCAGGAGATTTAGGTCTCGATACAATCGAATGGTGCTATAAACAGAATGATAAGACAACTCAATTTTTCAATCGCATTTGGTCCCTGTTCGGAACCCCAAAACTGACGCTGAAAATCTTGCAATTTCAATTATTTATCAAGGCGTTTGCCGTGAGCCGGGGCGCCTCATGCCCTATATGCCCTAAAAAAATGCTGCACCTCCTTGGAGGATTACGCAAGAGAGTCTTGACAGAAGGAGTTTTCCTATCTGATGGTATATAGAATGATTGACGTCCGACGCTGGTTTTCGGATAGTTTCCGACGGCGCACACGTCCGTCATGCGTGTCATGAGGGCCGTTTAACGCCTATTCATCGCAGCAAGACGATGTCAGTGCTTCAACAAAGATAAGATAACTTCCTTCTGAGGATCGGTGACATGGCGAAGCTCAAATCCGGATTTCTGACGTCTGCCGCCTGCGCATTGGGATTGTCCTTAGTGGTCGCCCTTCCGGCGGCGGCCCAGGACATTTCCATTGGCGTCAACATGCCCCTCACGGGCGCTTTCGCGGCTTCGGGCAATTTCGTTGCGGACGGCGCGAAGATTGCAGTCGAGGAGATCAATGCCAAGGGCGGCGTGCTTGGTAAGAAGCTCAACCTCATCGTCGAGGACAATAAGAGCAATCCCACCGAGGCGGCCGCTGTCGCGGAAAAGCTGATCGTGCGCGACAAGGTGCCGGTCATGCTTGGTGCCTGGGGTTCCAGCCTCACCCTCGCCGTCATGCCCAAGCTGATGCAGTACAACATACCAATGGTGGTGGAGACCTCCTCCTCCTCCAAGATTACCCTTCAGGGCAATCCCTACGTGTTTCGCATCTCCGCGCCTTCGTCGCTGGAAGCGGCGAATTTCGCGAAGGTGATCGACGGCTTCAAGATCAAGAAGGCCGACTTTCTGGTGGTGAATAACGACTGGGGTCGTGGCACCGCGAGCGACTTCTCGGCGATGTTCAAGGATAAGGGCATCCAGGTTGGCACTGTGGAGACCATGGACCAGGGTGCACAGGACCTGAGCGCCCAACTCGCCAAGATCAAGGCGTCCGACAGCGATACGCTGATCGTAACCACCGCCGTGGAGCAGCTAACCCTGGTGCTGAAGCAGGCCCAGGCGCTGGGCCTCAAGAAGCAGATCATTACCACCGGTGGCTCGCAGAGCCCGGACCAGCTTGCCGAACAGGCTGGCACGGCCGCCAACGGCACCTATCACCTGCTGTTCTTCACGCCCTGGTCGCCCGATGCCACGCCTTATCCGGATCGCGCCAAGGCGTTCGTGGAAGCCTGGAAGAAGAAGGGCCTTCCTATGGCCGGCCTGACCGAGAGCTTCCGCGGCTATGACGGCATCAATGTAATCGCCGCGGCCATCACCAAGGCGGGCAGCGCCGATCCGGCCAAGATCACCGAGGCCCTCTGGAAGGTGGAAGTGCCTGGCCTCAACGGCAAGATCGTGTTCGCGAAGGCCGGTCCCGAAGGTCGCGAGAGCGGCCAGAGCAGCCCGGCGACCTATATCGTGAAGATCGTGGACGGCAAAATCCAGGTCGCCCACTGATCCAAGTCGTTCACTGATCCGGAAGGGGCCCCTGAACCCCCGCTCTTTCCGGCTGGGCGGGGCATCGGCAGGCCAGCGCCTGACACTGTCGATGCCCCGCTTTTTTCACGGCGGCCGCAGGATGCGGCGACGGCCCGCACGAACATATCTCCGGCCATGATGCGCGGGCCGGGGTTGGGCATGGCGCAAGGGTGAGAACGCGATGACGAAGCAGGGTGTCGGGGCGCGTCTCCCGCGCAAGGAGGACGATCGCTTCCTGCGCGGACGCGGCCAGTTCGTGGCGGATATCCGCCTGCCGGGGCTGAGGGACGTGGCATTCGTGCGCAGCCCGCTGGCCCATGCCCGTATCCAAGATATCCATATTCCCGAGGCCTATCGCGACGTCGCCTTCGCCGCCGATGCCATGGTCGGCGTCAAGCCGATACGCGCAGTGACCGCGCTTCCGGGATTCAAAGTCTCCGAGCAATGGCCGCTCGCCACCGACAAGGTGCGCCAGGTGGGCGAGCTGCTTGCCATGTGTGTCGCCGCCACGCGCGCCCAGGCCGAGGATATTGCCGCCGCCATCGAGCTGGACTTGGAAGAGCTTCCCGCCGTCCACGACATGGTGAAGGCGCGCGAAAGCGGCAGCGCTTTGGTGCACGAGCATTGGGGCGACAACGTCTTCCTTGAAAGCTTCATGGAAGTGGACATCGAGAAGGCGCTCGACGCCCCCGTCAAAATCACCCGGACCATATCCACCGCGCGCCAGAGCATGGCGCCCATGGAGGGGCGCGGGACGGTCGCGCACTGGGACCATCGCAAGGAACAGCTCGTCCTCTACACCGGCAGCCAGATGCCGCACATCGTGCGCAATGGTCTGGCCGAGTGCCTGGGTCTCAACCAGGAGCAGATCCGCATCATCTCGCCCGATGTCGGCGGCGGCTTTGGCTACAAGGGAATTCTGCTGCCCGAAGACATCTGTCTCTCCTGGCTCGCCATGCGCCTCGGCCATCCCGTGCGCTGGATCGAGGACCGGCGCGAAAGCCTGACCGCTGGCGCCAATTGCCGCGAGCATCATTATTCCATCACCGCCTATGCCGACCGCGACGGCACGCTGCGGGGCATCGACTGCGAAGCGATCGTCGATTCCGGCGCCTATTCCTCCTATCCCTTCTCGGCGTGCCTGGAGGCCGCGCAGGTGGTGAGCATCCTGCCCGGCCCGTACGATTTCCCCGCCTATCGCTGCCGCACCTGGTCGGTCGCCACTAACAAATGCCCGATCCTTCCGTATCGGGGCGTGGCGCGCACCGGGGTGTGTTTCGCGCTCGAACTGGTGCTGGACGCCATTGCCCGCGAGATCGGCATGGAGCCGCACGAACTGCGGCTGAAGAATCTGGTGCGGCCCGAGCAGATGCCGTTCGACAACATCACCAAGAAGCATTTCGACAGCGGCGACTATCCACAGGCGCTGAACCGCGCCATCGCCATGGCTCGGCTTGATGAGGTGCGCGCGCGCCAGTCGAAGGGCGAGGCGGACGGGCGGCTGATCGGTATCGGCCATTCCATCTATTGCGAACAGGGGGCGCACGGCACCTCGGTCTATTCCGGCTGGGGCATCCCCATGGTGCCGGGCCATGAGCAGGCGACCGCCCGCATGACCCCGGACGGTGGGCTGGAATTGCGCGTCGGCGTGCATTCCCATGGCCAGAGCATGGAGACCACCTTCGCGCAGGTGGCTAACGAAGTGCTCGGCATCGACACCGCCCGAATCAAGCTGGTGCATGGCGATACCGAATACACGCCTTATTCCACCGGCAGCTGGGGCTCGCGCTCGATGGTGATGGCGGGCGGTGCTGTGGCGACCGCGTGCAGGGAGGTGGCAGCCCTGGCGGCGAAGATCGGGGCCCATCTGCTCCAGGCGGACCCGGCGGAGGTGGTGATCAAAGACGGCTGCGCCGTCGCGCCCTCCGGTTCGGTGACCTTGAAGGAGATCGCCCACACCTGGTATCGCCGGCCGCAGGACCTGCCGGCCGGCATCGATCCCCATGGGCTCGAATCCACCGTCGGCTACAAGCCGGTGCGCGATACTGGCACCTTCTCCTATGCGGCTCATGTGGCGCTGGTGGCGGTGGATCCCGAGCTTGGCGGGGTTGAGATCCTCGACTACGTGATCGTCGAGGACGGCGGCAAGCTGGTGAACCCCATGGTCGTGGACGGCCAGATCTACGGCGGTCTCGCCCAGGGCATCGGTACGGCCCTCTACGAGGAAATGCAGTTCGACGCCTCGGGTCAGCCACTCGCCTCCACCTTCGCCGATTATCTCCTGCCTGGCCCCACTGAGGTGCCGGAGCCGCGGCTCGACCATATGGAATTCCTCGCGCCTTATACCGAGTTCGGGGTGAAGGGCATCGGCGAGGGTGGGGCCATCGCCCCGCCGGCGGCCATCGGTAATGCGGTCAACGATGCGCTGAAGGGTTTCGGGGCCGAACTGCTGCATTCGCCCATCACGCCGCGCCGCATCCTGGAAGCCATCGAGGCCGCCAAGGCGGCGCGCGGGCCAATTTTGGCTCAACCTGCGGGGAGCGCCGCATGAAGCCCGTCCGTTTCGATTACGAGCGCCCGGTCGAGATCGACGCCGCTTTGGCCCTGCTGCAGGACGAGGGCCGGGTGGTGAAGATCATCGCCGGCGGCCAATCCCTCGGCCCAATGCTCAATATGCGTTTGGTGCAGCCGGAACTGCTGGTGGACATCACAGCCATTCCCGCTCTGAAGCGCATTGAAGACCATGCTGACCACATCATCGTCGGTGCGTGCGTGACCCATGCCGATTTCGAGGATCGCCGGGTGCCGGACGTGACGGCTGGGGCCCTGCCGGCAGTTGCCCGGGGCATCGCCTATCGTGCGGTGCGCAACCGCGGCACGGTGGGCGGCAGCTTGACCCATGCCGACCCTTCCGCCGACTGGATTTCAATTCTTGCGGCAGTGGGCGCGCGCGTGATCTTGCGCGCGCCCACCGGGGTCCGTGAAGTGCCTGTCGAGCAATATATGCTGGGCGCGCTCGCCGCCGATCTCAATCCCGGAGAATTGCTGGAGGCGGTGCGTATCCCCAAATGCAGTGCTTCCGCGCGCTGGGGCTATTTCAAGAGCTGCCGCAAGACCGGGGAATTCGCCCATGCCATCGGTGCCGTGCTGATCGACGGGGAGCGCGGCGTCTTTCGTGCCGTGATGGGGGCGACCGAGACGCGCCCGATCGTCATTGCCGAGCGCGCGGCGCTGTTTAGCCCGGCTGGCTTTTCCACGGGCGCTGCGGAAGAGGTGGCGCAGTCCGCAGGCATGGGCGACCTGCTGGACCGCAGGACGCACGCGGTGGCGCTGCGCCGCGCATTCGAGCAGGCGGACGCGGCATGACCCTGGTTTCCCTCACCGTCAATTCCCGCACTCTGTGCGCCGATGTCGAGCCGCGTACAAATCTCGCCGATTTTCTGCGTGACTCCCATGATCTCACCGGCACCCATATCGGTTGCGAGCATGGTGTATGCGGCGCCTGCACCATCATCGTCGACGGCGAGCCGGTGCGTTCCTGCATCACATATGCCGTCGCCTGCGAGAATGCCGAAGTCACGACCATCGAGGGCCTCAACGACGACGAGGTCGCGGGCGAACTGCGCGCCGCCTTTACCCGCGAGCATGGCCTTCAATGCGGCTATTGCACCCCAGGCATGATCGTCTCAGCCCGCGACGTCGTGCTGCGCCTGCCCGATGCCAGCGAGCACGAGATCCGCGTCGCCATGAGCGGAAACCTGTGCCGCTGTACCGGTTATGTGGGCATCGTGCGCGCCGTGCGCTCGGTGATCGAGGAACGGCGGGCGCGTGGCGCAGCTCCCCGCAAGGACATCCGCACCGCGCTAGGCCCCGCTGGCGCCGGTCATGCCGGAGTGCGCGTAGAGAGCGTGCAGAAGACCACCACGGCCGCGCCCGTGAACCGGCTCGCCGGCACGCAGGCCGCCAAGCTGGACGCCGATTTCGTACCGCAGACCAGTTTCCCCCAGAGCTTCGTGGTCGCTCACCCCGTGGACGTGGTGTGGGACTTCTTCGGCCGCGTGGATGAGGTTGCCGCCTGCCTGCCGGGCGCGTCCCTCACGGGCACGCCGACCCCGGAACATGTGGAAGGGCAAATTCGCGTAAAGGTCGGTCCGATCGTGGCCGAGTTTCAGGGAATGGCCGATATCACTCGCGACAGTGATCTCCATGCCGGGCGCATTTCCGGGAGCGGGCGTGACACGCGCAGCAATTCCGCGACGCGCGGACTTATCGGCTACACGTTGACACCGGTGGAGGACGGCCGCGCGACGCGGGTGGATGTGAGCATCGGCTATACGCTCACCGGCATGCTGGCCCAGTTCGGCCGCTCCGGCCTGGTGCAGGATATCGCCGGGCGTCTCGTAGCGGCGTTCGTGCAAAATCTGGAGGCACGGCTGGGCCAGGGCGAGGGTGCGCCGTCGGCTCCTGTTGTGACCGAGCTGAATGCCGGTTCACTCGTTTATTCGGTGTTCCTATCGCGGCTGAAAGAGATATGGCGCAAGATTGTGGGGTGATGCTCTGCAGGCGGCCGACGGTTTTATGCCCTCGTCCCCTTCCCAGCCCGCGTCCGCAGGGGGCAAAGGGTGCGCATTGTCGCGGGAAAAGACGAATGGGCGCTCCCCATTTGTACAGCTGTCCCCGCTTCCGCTTGCGGGGAAGGGCTGAAGAGGGGAGAAATGCTGCCACCTCGATCATTCTGCGGCTCGCCTTATCGTTCCAACGGAACGGCAAGGCCGGTCTTGACCCGGTCCATCACCACCAAGGTCCGGAAGCGCTTGATGTTGCTGTTCTCGAAGAACAGGCGGCGAGTCAGGTCTTCATAGTCGGCCATGGTGGCGACCGTGACGATAAGGACGAAGTCGGCGTCGCCGGTGACATAATAACATTGCTGCACTTCGGGGCAGCGGACGAAATTGGCCTTGGCCGCGTCCACGAGATCGATGCGCTCGCTCTCCACCACCACTTCCACCACCAGGGTAAGCGGTTGGCCGACGCGGGCGGGGTTAAGGATTGTGACATCCCCGGCAATCACGCCGGTCTCGCGCATGCGCTTGATGCGCCGCTGCACGGCGGCTGCCGAGAGATTTACCCGCTCGCCGATGGTGCGCTGCGGCGTGGTATTGTCTTTCTGCAGGATGGCAAGGATGGCGAGGTCGAAGGCATCCAGGTCTGCACGTTGATTTGCGAGATAAGATGCCATGACACACCGGGGCGGTTGAATTTTTAGATATTAAGTTTATACAACTCAATTTTACATTGTACATTATTAATATACTATAATTTTCAAATATATTTCTTAAATTTTATAATAACATAATATATTTATGTAATTTAAGAAATATTTTCAAAAATATGTTTGTAATCAACGCAGAATCCGCCTGCGCGAGGGGGCTTGCTTTTGTGCTCGGCGGTTTTTGGCGCCATGTGGGGGTGGGTGAATTCTGTGCCAAGCGTGTCAAGGTGAGGTGATATGCACAAGCCGCGGGCATTGCCTATTCACCTTTGGGCATTGTGAGGCTACACTGACTGCCTAGGCGTAAGGTGGAGACGGTTTCTGCTTGAGCGCCGCCGAGTCCGATGGTCCTTTATGCAAACAAAGTCCAAATTATCGGCAGCCTACGATCGAAGCCGCGTTCCGCTTTATATCCAGGTCGCATCGGTGCTCCGCCAGCGCATTCAAGCCGGGCATTGGTCCATAGGCGACAAGATTTCCACGCTTGAGGAACTTGAAGAAGAGTTCCAGGTCGCCCGCGTCACCGTGCGGCAGGCGGTGGAAATGCTGCGCGACGAGGGGCTTGTCAGCGCGCGCCAGGGCCGCGGCACCTTCGTCTCCAGCGTCGTGCCGGATCGCCACTGGCTGAAGCTGGAGACCACTTGGGCCAGCCTCATCGCCTCGGTGAAGGAAAATGTGCCCCGTCCCATCACCTTGACCGAGAATGTCGCGCCCCCGGTGCTTAAGCCCGAGGATGGCGAACTTGCGCCTGAATATGTTTCGCTCAAGAGCCTGCAATTCCGCGATGACCAGCCCTATTCCATCGTCAACCTGCTGCTCGCCCGCCATGTCTTTGAAATGGACCGCCACGTCTTCCTAACGAGCCCCGCGCTGCCGGCGCTCGCGGGCCTCAAGAAGATCAAGGTGAAGGATGCTCACCAGACGCTGATCATCAGCAGTGCCGATCCGACGGTGGCTGACCTCATGAAGGTCCCGCTCGGTGCGGCGACGGTGGAAAGTCATTGCGTGGTGGTGGATTCCAAGAACATCGCCATATATGTCGCTGATATCGTCTATCGCAGTGATTGCATCAAACTGCAGATCGACCTGCTGAGGTCCGAGCGCGGCTAAGGGCAGGGTTTAAGCCCCCGGAATTCCGCGCGCGAACCTCAGGTTTATTCATCTCACACCTCACGCTGCATCCAGACCGAGGTCCAGGATGGGCGCGCTGTGGGTCAGCCAGCCGCACGAGATGAGATCGACGCCGGACGCCGAAATGGCCGGCACGGTCTGGGCGTTCACCCGGCCCGAGGCCTCGGTGATGGCGCGCCCGGCCACCATGTCGACGGCGGTACGCAGCATTTCGGGGCTCATATTGTCCAGCAGCACCGCATCAACACCGACCGAGAGCGCTTCTTCGAGCTGGGCGAGGGTGTCCACCTCCACCTCGATCTTTACCAGATGACCCACATGGGCGCGGGCGCGCGTGAGGGCCGGCACGATGCCGCCGGCGGCCACCAGATGGTTGTCCTTGATGAGAACTGCGTCATCTAGGCCAAAGCGATGGTTTGCGCCGCCACCGGCGCGCACGGCGTATTTCTCCAGCGCTCGCAGGCCCGGCGTGGTCTTGCGGGTGCAGGTGATGCGGGCATGTCCGTTGGCTCGCGCTGCCTGAACCAGATGCGCGGTGGCACTGGCGATACCCGACAGGCGGCACACGAAGTTCAGCGCCACACGCTCCGCGCTCAGGATCGGCCGGGCGAGACCTTCGATGCGCATCACCACGTCGCCGGGGGAAACCGGCGCGCCGTCCGGCCGCACGATTTCCAGCGCGATCGCCGGGTCGAGCAGATGGAACGCCTGCACCGCCAGCCCGAGGCCAGCGACCACGCCCTCCTGCCGGCTGGTCATGGTGAGCGCGAAGCGCGCATCGGGCGGCACCACGGCTTCGCTGGTGATGTCGCCGGCGCGGCCGAGATCCTCCAGCAAGGCGGCGCGCACGACGTCCTCGGTGAGCAGGGCCGGCAAGGGCGAGAGTTCGGGCGCGGTTTCCGCGACGAAGCGGGCGGCGAGAGCGGACATCAGACGGCTTCCTTGAAGGCGGGCTCGGCCTGCCACGGAACTTGCCAGGGGGCGAGGGCGGCGGCGATCTGCACGGGGTCAAGCGCGCTATGGCGGCCCTGCGGTTCGGGCGCGGGATGGTCGGCGCGGAAATGCCCGCCCCGGCTCTCCTCCCGCTTGAGAGCCGCGAGCGCGACGAGGCTCGCAACGAGCGCCGCATCGTCGTGGTCGGCATAGGGCGCCAGCGCATGCAGCGCCTCGCCGAGCCCGGCCGCCGAACGCACCACGCCCACATGGCGATCCATGATCCGCCGCAGGGTCTCAATGGCGAGCGCCGGCTTGATCGCGCGTACCGGCGCCTCGGCGGTGCCGGCCTCGCGGGCGGTCTCGGCGAAGATGGCCTTGGAAATCCAGCCGGAGAAGGCGATCGCCTCCAGCAGCGAATTGCTCGCCAGCCGGTTGGCGCCATGCAGGCCGGTGGAAGCCACCTCGCCGCAGGCATAGAGGCCGGGAACGCTGGTTCGCCCACTGGCGTCCACCTTCACGCCACCCATGTGGTAGTGGGCTGCCGGGCGAACGGGAATCGCCTCGCGCGCCGGGTCGATGCCGCTTTCCAGGCATAGGGCGTGAACGGAGGGAAAACGCGCGGCAAACCGATCGCCGAGGCGCGCGCGGGCATCCAGCGTGACGCGGCGGCCGGCGGCGATCTCCGCATGGATGGCGCGGGCCACCACGTCGCGCGGGGCAAGTTCGGCGCCCGCCACATCGGCCATGAAGCGTTCGCCCTGGTCATTGAGCAGGATCGCCCCTTCCCCGCGCAGCGCCTCGGTGGCGAGCGGCATGGGATCGCGCGCGGCGGCAATCGCGGTGGGGTGGAATTGCACGAACTCGACGTCGCGCAGCACCGCCCCCGCCCGCGCGGCGAGGGCCAGACCGCTGCCGAGCGCGGCGCGCGGATTGGTGGTGGAGGCATAAAGCCCGCCGAGCCCGCCGGTGGCGAGCACCACGGCGCGGCCGATGAGGTCCGTGCGCGCGCCATTGGTGCCCATGCAGCGCACGCCGGTGACGCGGCCGTCGGCATCGCGCAGCAGGTCGATGGCCGTAAGGTCGGTGCGGCGGGAGATATGCGGGCTGATGCGGGCGCGGGCGATCAGCGCATCGAGCACGGCCTTGCCGGTGGCGTCGCCATCGGCATGGACGATGCGATTGCGGCTGTGGGCGGCTTCCAGCCCGAGCGCGATGGCGCCCGCCGCATCGGTATCGAAGGCGACGCCCCAGTCCGCGAGGCGGGCGATGACGGAGGCGGCGGCGCTTGTGACGCGCGCGGCCGCTTCGGGATCGGTGAGGCCGGCGCCGGCCTTGAGCGTATCGGCGGTGTGCAGGTCGAAATGATCGTCCGCGCCGATCGCGGCGGCGATGCCGCCCTGGGCCATGGCGGTGGCAGGAACGGCGGCGACACCCTGCGGCGCCACCACCAGCACCTTGAGGGGCGCGAGCGCGAGGGCGCAGGCGATGCCCGCCACCCCGGCGCCGACGATGATGACGCGATCCGCGTCGCTCTCGCTGGCTGCGTGGGCCATGGCGGTCACTTGATCGCCAGCATGCGCTCGACGCTCGCGCGGGCGCCGGGCACCAGGGCGGGGTCCACATGGACCTGGGGCGACATGGTTTCCAGCGCCCGGCGAATGTTCTTCAGCGTGATGCGCTTCATGTGCGGGCAGAGATTGCACGGCTTCACGAAGTCGATCTCGGGATAATGCACCGCCACGTTATCGCCCATGGAGCATTCGGTGACGAGCGCCACCCGCGCCGGGCGATGATCGGCCACGAACTGCACCATCTCGGCGGTGGAGCCGGAGAAGTCGGCGGCCGCGATTACGTCCGGCGGGCATTCGGGATGGGCGATCACGGTCACGTCCGCATAGATCTCGCGGATGTCGGTGATATCGGAGGGCGAGAACAGCTCGTGCACCTCGCAATGGCCGTTCCAGGTGATGATCTCCACATCGGTCTGGGCGGCGATGTTGCGGGCGAGATATTCGTCCGGGATCATGATGACGCGCGGCACGCCGAGCCCTTCGACGATCTTCTTGGCATTGCCCGAGGTGCAGCACACGTCGGATTCCGCCTTCACGGCGGCCGAGGTGTTCACATAGGTGACGATGGGCACACCGGGATAGCGCGCGCGCAGGCCGCGCACGTCTTGCGGGGTGATGCTGTCGGCGAGCGAGCAGCCGGCGCGCTCGTCGGGGATCAGGACCACCTTGTCGGGGTTCAGGATCTTTGCGGTCTCGGCCATGAAATGCACACCCGCGAGCACGATCACGTCGGCATCGGCCTTCGCGGCCTCGCGCGCCAGGGCAAGGCTGTCGCCGACGATGTCGGCGACCGTGTGGAAGATTTCGGGCGCTTGGTAATTATGCGCCAGCAGGATCGCATTGCGTTCCTTCTTCAGGCGCAGGATGGCAGCCACATCGTCCGCCAACGCCGCCCATTCCATCGCCGGCACATGGCGCGAGACCTTGGCGTAGAGGTCGGGCAAGGGCATCGCCGGGGCGACATATGCTTCGGCGCGCGCGAAATCGGTGGCCGACGAAACCGGGGCATCGAGCATGGAATGTCTCCCCATATGCTCGATATGAGCATATCAAAAGCCGAAAAATAGCCGGAGCAAAGCCGGCTTTCTTTTTATTATGCTTACACGGAGCATAAGGGGCGTCAATTGGCATTGGCGCAACTTTTTTAGTGGCGCCGCACCATTCGGCGAGGTGCGTTGCGGGAAGCGATTGGAATCGCGTCGCTTGGGAATTTGAAAAAATTGCGTTTCTCGCTCTCCGCCGCTTGCCCTCCCAATCCTTTACGCGCGGGGACCTGAGGGGGACTTGGCAGCATCATCGCTCCAAGCTGAGCGCAGAGGTGAGAAGCCGAAGCCCTGGAAAGCCTAGCCTCGCCGCACGCCCTGTGGCCGTACGCCGGGAGCGGGGCGCTCCAGCAGCACGTCGCGGCGGAAGCGGACCAGGCGCGCGGGGCGCCCGCCGGTGCCGCTGGTGGTCTCCCCTGTCTCTTCCACCAGACCCTGGCTCTCCACGAGGCGGCGGAAATTCTGCTTGTGCAGCAGCATGCCCGAGAGCGCCTCGACCGCCTGCTGCAATTGCAGCAAAGTGAAGGCGGGCGGCATCAGCTCGAAGACCACGGGGCGGTATTTGATCTTGCCGCGAAGTCGGCTGATGGCCGTGGCGAGGATGCGCCGGTGGTCGAGCGCCATGGGCTGGCCAAGCTGCGGCTGGCCGGGAAGCGCCTCCGGTGCAGCCGGTGCCCCATCCTCGGCGGCCGCTTCCGCCACCAGTCCGGCCTCGTAGAGCAGTTCATAGCGCTCGAGGACCCGCTCGTCGTTCCATGAGATTTCTTCTGCCCCTTCAAGGCCGAAGGCAAGCACACGCCGGCGCCGGCGTACCTCGGCGGTGCGGGAATCGGGGGCCGCGCAGGCCCAGGCCTCAAGGCCGGCGGCGATGCGATCGAGCACGCCCGGGCGGCCGGCGCGCCAGTCCTCCCAGGGGAAGCAGGCATACCAACCGAGCCACGCCGCCGCCATTTCGCCGGCTGGGCGTGCCTCGCGCACCAGCGCGAGATAGGCAACCGAGAGCGCCCGTGCCGGGCCGCCGTCGTGCCGGTCGAGATCGCCGAACGTGTAGAGCTGCTCGATATAATTGAGCTGTTGGTGGGTCTGGCGCTCCACCCAGCTGCGCAGGCCGCCTTCCAGCGTGCGGTGATGTTCTTCCAGCGGGCCGGAGGGCAGGGCGGGGCGGTCGCCGACGCGCAACGCCAGCACGCGCGGTTCCTCCGCCGTCACAGCGACCACGGCGGCGCTCAGATCGATGCTGAATTCAGCCGGCGCATCGCTCTCTTCTCCCAATGTGGGGTGCGAGAAGGAGCGGGGTCGGTCGTCGCGCATGCCCACCGCCATGAGTTGCCTGAAGCGATCCTATGGCGCGAACGCGCCGCCGCGGCAATGCGGATTTCGGCGGGGGAAGCCTTTGAGACAGGCGCGCTTCTCCCGCGTCTTTTCGAATATCTCAAGCGGGGTCTTAAGATCCGCTCTTTGGCGGCCTCACGCGCCGGGAATATGACCGTGGGCCAATATTTTGCGCATGACGCTCGGTAGCGCCTCGCGGGCGAAGTCCCTCGGCAGCACCCAGCGATGGCCCGCGGGTGCGGCGCTGGAGGGCGGCAAGTCGGCGCGCCAGACCTCCAGCTCCAGGGCGAAATGGGTGAACACATGGCTCACCCTCCCCGGAAGCACACGCCAGCCTTTGGCGCCCGGGGAGACAGGGGCATGGGCGCCGGCTACCGGAATATCCGTCGTCCAGGGCGTGGAGGGCACCTCGGTCATCTGGGCGAGCAGCCCCTTTTCGGGGCGGGTGCGTAGCAGCACCGCGCCATCGGCGCGGGTGATCAGGAAAGCGATGCCGGCCCGCGCTGGCTTCTCGCCCTTCGCCGCCTTGACGGGAAAGCGCGTGGGATCACCCTGCGCCCGCCCCTGGCAAGGCGCCGTCAGGGGACAGAGGACGCAGGCCGGCGAACGCGGCGTGCAGATGGTGGCGCCGAGATCCATCATGCCTTGCGCGAAATCCCCCGGCCGGGCCGGCGGGGTGAGGGCGGCGGCCAGCGCCTTGATGCGCGGCTTGGATTTGGGCAAGGGCGCGTCCATGGCATAAAGCCGGCTCACCACCCGCTCGATATTGCCGTCCACCGGGCTCGCCGGCAGGTCGAAGGCGATGGCTGCGATGGCTGCGGCGGTATAGGGACCGATGCCGGGCAGATCGAGCAGAGCATTCTCATCGGCCGGAAATGTGCCGCCGTGACGCGCCACCACCGCTTTGGCGCAGGCGTGCAGATTGCGCGCGCGGGCGTAATAGCCAAGCCCCGCCCAGGCCGAGAGCACCTCTTCCAGCGGTGCCGCCGCGAGGTCCGCAACCTTGGGCCAGCGCAGCAGGAAGCTGGAAAAATAAGGTCCCACCGCTTTCACGGTGGTCTGCTGGAGCATGATTTCCGAGAGGAACACATGATAGGGGTCCGCCCGCCGGTCCGCTTCGGCCCGCCACGGCAGGCGGCGGCGGTGGCGGTCGTACCAAGCGAGCAGGGCTTGCGAGATGTCGCCCGTCGCCGGCGCGGCGACGGCGGTGGCCTGGGTCTCGGCTTTGGATGCCGCTCGCGCGCCGCTCTTCTTGCGGGGGCGCGGGGCTGATAGGGTGGCGTCGTCCATGGCGGCACCGTGCCGGGGCCGCGCGTCGCCCGCAAGGGGGCGGTGGCCCGGCGCGGATGCGCCTTCTGTTCGTTCCCGTATTCACCCATGACGGAAGATACGCCCATCAAATCCCCTTGGAAGCGGCGGCCCGCCGCCCGCCCCCTCGCCGATCTGGTGGGGCCGTCCATTGCCGATCTGTGCGGCAAGGCGGGCTTTTCAGTGGTGGAAATCGTGACCCATTGGGACGAGATCGTCGGCCCCGCCCTGGCCCCGCGCTCGACGCCGGTGAAGCTGCAGTGGCCGCGCCAGGATGCCCGGCAGGCGAGCGAGCCGGCCACCCTGGTGGTGCGGGTGGAAGGCGCCTATGCCATTGAGCTGCAATATGCCGCGCCCGTGGTGATCGATCGCATCAATGCCTATTTCGGCTGGCGCTGTGTCGGCCGGCTGGTGCTGCGGCAGGGCCCGGTGCCCCAGCGCCATAGCGGCCCGCCGCCACGCGTGGAGCCGGAACCCGAGGCGTTGGCGCAGGTGCGCGGCACGCTCGGCACGTTCGAGGACGAGGCGCTCGGCGCCTCTTTGGCGCGCCTCGGTGCGCTGGTGCGGCGTGAGCGCCGCAAGGCCTGATCGCGTCCTGATCGTTAAATGTTGATCATGGCGACCGCCGTGGGGGATTGGCGCCCTCAGCGCGCCATGCTAGCGCGCTCCCTTGAACGCGAAGGCGCTGTCCCGGAGAACTCCATGTCGCTTCATCGTCGTACCTTTCTGCTGGGCGTGGGCCAGTTTGCCCTGAGCGTTGCCCTCGCCGGCCCCCTGCTCCAGCTTTCCGGGATGCTTCCTGGCCTGTCGGAGGGCGCGCTCGCCCAGTCGCCGGCGCAAGGCCAGACCGTCGACCCGGCCAAGCTCAATGCGCCCGCCGCCACTCCGCTGCCCGAACAGGCGATGGGCAAGGCGGATGCGCCCGTGACCATCATCGAATATGCCTCGCTGACCTGCAGCCATTGCGCGGCGTTCCACACCGGCACCTTCCCGGTGCTGAAGGAAAAATACATCGACACCGGCAAGGTGCGCTACATCCTGCGGGAATTCCCGTTCGATCCGGTCGCCACCGCCGCCTTCATGCTGGCGCGCTGCATGCCCGCCGACAAATATTTCCCCATGGTGTCCTCGCTATTCGAGACTCAGCGCAGCTGGGCGTTCGGCAACAATCCGGCCGAGGGGCTGATGCGCGTCGCCAAGCAGGCGGGCATGAGCGAGGCGGATTTCGAGAAGTGCCTGTCCGACAAGGACCTGGCGGAGAAGATTCAGGCCGGCACCCAGTACGGCAACAAGGAGCTGGGCGTTGATTCCACCCCCACCTTCTTCATCAACGGCAAGAAGGTCTCGGGCGCCATGAGCCCGGAGCAGCTGGAAAAGGAACTGGCGCCGCTGCTCGCCGGCAAATGAACGCCACACAAGTGAGGGCGCAAAACGCACGCCGTCCACAGCGCGCGCCGTTGACATTGCGGCGCGCGCCCCTTATCGAACCGGCTCGATCCAATACATTGTGTCGACGAGCCGCGCGGTGAAGCCGCGCCGCGGTCGGCCGAAGGCAGTAGGTTATGAAGATCCGCAACTCTCTCAAGTCGCTCATCGGCCGTCACCGGGACAACCGTCTCGTGCGCCGCAAGGGCCGCGTCTACATCATCAACAAGACCCAGAAGCGCTATAAGGCCCGCCAGGGCTGAGCGTTTTTCGCCCCTACGGGGGCGAAGCTCTCTTCATCGAGATGAGTTGATCGCGCCGCTCCCCCCGAAAGGGGTGGGGCGGTTGACGCTTTATGCGCGCCGTCTCACACTTTGCCGATGATGATGCGCGATCTGCCGCCTTTTTGTTCCTCCCCGACCCGGCCCCGGCGTCGTCTTGCGCTGGCGTTGGTGCTGCCGCTGGTGCTCGCCGGAACCGGCGTGGGCCTTGCCCAGACCACCGGCGAGAAGCCTTCGTCCGCGCCGAATGCCGCGCCTCCCAATGCCGCGCCGAAGGATGGCGTGGGCGAAAACGCCCCCGCCCGGCCCAAGCTGCCGCGCGACCGACGGGTGCAGCTCGATGCCATGTTCGAGGCCTTGCGCCTGGCACCGGACGATGAGACCGCCACAGCATTGGGCGGCCGGATCGAGGCCATGTTCGCCCAGTCCGGCAGTCCTTCCGCCGACCTGCTGATGTCGCGCGCGGAGGCCGCCACGCAGGCTAAAGAGTATGATCTTGCTTTGGAATTGCTCGGCACGGTGATCGAGGCCAATCCCGATTTCATCGCCGCCCGCAGCCGCCGCGCCACCATCTATTATCTCCAGGACAATTATCCCGCCGCGCTCGCCGATGTGGGGGAAGTGCTGACGCGGGAGCCGCGGCATTATTCCATGCTGCTCGGCCTCTCCCTGATCATGCGGGAGATTGGCGACGACACCAGGGCTTTGGAGGCGGCACGGCGGGCTTTGTCGGTCAATCCGCACCTCACCGCAGCCAAAGACATTGAAACCGAGCTGAAGGAAAAGGTGGAGGGGCGGGATATCTAGCCCCGCCGCCGCGCCTGTGATCGGGCCGAATGTTTCATGTGAAACATCCGGACGGCGAAGAAGAACCGGGTGTTCTTGCGGCAATTTCTCATTGTTCGGGTCGTAATTTGCGGTTTTCCGCAGAAGTTCTGCATGGCGAACAAATCAGCGCGGGCGAGATAATCGCGCGCGAATGAATTGCGGCGGCGAGCCCCGCGGTGCCGGATGCGCAGGGCGCGTACTCCAACCCAAAATCACACTAGAATACCTGCGAAATAGGCTTCCGCCGCCGCGAGGTCGGTGGCGCCCGCCGCGAGCCCGACATAGCCGTCCGGCCGCACCACCCAGAGGCCCTCAAGGCCGATCGGCGGCGCGCGATGCTCCACCAGGTCGCCGAACGCGGCCGCGAGCACGCCGGCCGCGTTCCCCGCCGCGATCAGGGCGAAGCGCGGGGTCGCCCCGGCGCCGATCGGGGATGCGTTCATCTCAAGCTGGGGCCAGCGCTCGCCCGCCTTGGGGGCATCGCCATGGGGTGCATGGGGCGCTGTCACCGACAGCGGGCTATGGGGATAGGCGATCTCCAGCTCGGTGAGGCTCAGGGAGGCGCGCCGCTGCACCTGGGACAAGCCGAGCACCACGTGGGCGGCGAAATTGCGCACCGCCTGGGCCACCGGATTGCGCATTACCGCCATCTCGGTCATGCGCGTGGCATTGCGCAGCACCATCTCGCCGACGGCGCTACGCTCGATGGAATAGCTGTCCAGCAGCGCCGGCCGGGCCAGCCCATGGGCCACCAGCGCCAGCTTCCAGCCGAGGTTGAAGGCATCCTGCATGCCGGTGTTCATGCCCTGGCCGCCGGCCGGGCTGTGGATGTGGGCGGCGTCGCCCGCGAGGAACGCCCGGCCGAGGCTGTAATCCTTCACCTTGCGCTCGTTGATGCGGAAATTCGCCAGCCAGAACGGATCGTGCATGCGGATGCCGCCGGGGCCGCGCGTGTCCACCAGGGCCTGCACCTCGGCGAGGGAGGGATCGGGCCGCACCGCGCCGTGCGCCGGCCCGAGGTCCGCCACCACGCGATAGCGGCCGCCCGCGATGGGGAAGAACGCCAGGATCCCGTCGGCATGCCAGAAGATGTCGAGCTTGTCGGGGACCAGCCCTTCGAGATGCACGTCCGCCAGCACCCAGTCGCTGGGCTGGGTGGTGCCGGTGAAGTCCATGCCCAGCGTATGGCGCACGAGGGAATGGGCGCCGTCGCAACCGACGATCCAGTCCGCCTCCACCGCTTCCTCGCCGCCGGCGGCATCGCGCAAGGTGGCGGCGACGCCATCGCTGGTCAGGGTGAAGGCGGCAAGCTCGGTGGAGCGCTCCACGCTTACGCCAAGCGATTCGAGATGGGTTTCCAGCAGCCGCTCGGTCTCGCTCTGCGGGATCATGACGGCGGCGGGAAAAGGGCTCTCCGCCTCGTCGAAATTGATCTCGCCGATCAGCGAATCGCCGTGGGAGATGCGGGCGCCGTACACTTCCATGCCGGAGGCGATGAAATCGCGGGCCGTTCCGGTACGGGCCAGCAGTTCCAGCGACCGGCTCCAGAGCACCAGGGCCTTGGATTTGTCGGTGCGCTCGGCCGCCTTGTCGACAATCCGCACCGGCACGCCGTATCGCGCCAGTTCGCCGGCCAGGGTCAGCCCGACCGGCCCCGCGCCCGCAATCAGAACACGTCCCACCTGAGCCATGTTGCGTCTCCCTGAACCGGGTGCTTGCGCTGTTGCCTCGCGCCGCAGATTTGGAAGACGTACCACGCCCTTGGGCGGCCCCGCCAATTGGCGGCTAGCTCGGCGCTATTTTCCGCGGCTCGCCGGGTTGGGCGGGGGCATGGGCATGGGGGCGCCGAGGGGCGGCAGCGCTGTCGCGCCCCCCGGGCTGGACTGGTTGGCCTCGGTCAATTGCACGGTCCAACCGCGCTGCTCCTTGGTGTCCACCTCCAGGAAGCCGGCCCGGTCGAAGCCGCGCGCGAGGCAATCCTCCACCCCGCGAATGGTGAATTCCTTGTCGCGGGTGCACATATAGGCCTTGCCCGCCCATTCCCCGCCCAGGTCGTAATCCACCGCATAAAGATAATAGAAGCGCGCCACGAGGTCGCCGCGCAGCAGGGTCTCGCAGGAATTCGCGGCCACGTTCCACCAGCCCTCGGTGGTCCAGACATCGTTTTCCTTATAGCCGATGGCGACACCGATGCGGCTCGGGGTGCGGTTGCACAAGCGGAAGTCGGCCGCCGCCGGGCTCGCGCTCGCGGTCAGCGCACCGGCTGCCAGCACGGCGAGAAGCGCCAGGGCGCACAGGCCGCGCCGGAAACCGGGAGATCCATTCGAAGCGAACGGTCGAGGGAACACCATGGGCTGCGCTGTTAGCCTTCGTTCGGCAGGGGCGTCAATGGAGGATGCTCAAGTGAAGCATCAAGGCCGCGTTTTCGGGCGTGATCGGGGCCAAAGCGAGGCGGATCACCCCCGCCGCCTCGGCCGCGCCACCCAAAGGCCCAGCAGGACCAGCCCCATGCCCGCCCCCTGGAGCACGCCCAGCGCCTCGCCCAGCACCAGCCAGCCCAGCGCCGCCGCCGACACCACCTCCAGGAAGAACACCAGCGCCGCATAGACCGGCGGCACCACCGAGAGCCCCACCGCCATCAGGCCTTGGCCGCCCACTTGGCTCACCAGGGCAAGGCCCAGCAGCGCGGCGGCCCCGGAGGCGCTGGCGGGAATGAGGGTGGGCTCCGCCGCCAGCGCCACGATAAACAGGATCAGCGTGGTGGCGGCTGTGGAGACCAGGGTGACGGCGCCCGCACCCCGGGTGCGCCGCGCCCGTTCCACCGCCAGGAAATAGGCGGCGAAGAACAGCGCGGTCACAAGCCCTGCTGCATCGCCCATGAGATGCGCCGGCTCCAGGCGAAAGCTGTGCCCGACCAGCGCGGCGGCGCCGGCGAGGCACAGCACCAGCCCGGCGAGGGTGGCGCGGGCGATGGCGGCGCGCAGCACCAGCCAGGCGAACAAGGTGACCCACACCGGCGCGGTGGTGGCGAGCACGGCGGCATTGGCGACGCTGGTGCCGAGAATGGCCAGATGCCAGAAGATTAAATCGCCGGCGAAGAACACCCCGGCCAGCAGCGAGGCGCGGTCGGCGGTGAGCGCCCGGCGCCCGTCCGCCGCGAGCGCCCAGGCGAACAGCACCGGAAGGGCGAGCGCGGTGCGCCAGAAAGCGCTGGCGAACGGGCCGACATCGGCCAGCCGCACGAACAGCACCGACGCCCCCATGGCGAAGGCGCCGACCACCAAAGCGGCGATACCGAAGGCGCGCCGCAGCGGCGGCGGCGCCTGTTCCAGGGCCTGCGCGTGTTTCAGTGCCGGCGCATTTTTCGCCGGCGCATTTTTCTTGGGCGGCATCACGCGGCGCTCCCGCTCAAGGGGAGGGGTGCCGTGGCGGATTCGGCGTGCGGCGGGGCGAATGGCATGACCCTCGGGGTCCTTGCGCTCCGCATGCCGGTACGCCACATGAAGCCGACAAAAGGACAAAACGCCATGAGCACGCAGCTTCCAAATCCCACCCCGCAGGGCGGCGCCACCTCATTGTCGGAGCCGGAGCGCGAGCGGCTGGAAGCTGCTGCCTTTCGCCGGCTCGTGGAGCATCTGCGTGGGCGCACCGATGTGCAGAACATCGATTTGATGAACCTCGCCGGCTTCTGCCGCAACTGCCTCTCCAATTGGTATCTCGACGCCGCCGAGGCGCAGGGCCTGCCGGTGAGCAAGGCGCAGAGCCGCGAAGCGGTCTATGGCATGCCCTACGAGGAATGGAAAAGCCGCTATCAGACCGAGGCGACGCCCGAGCAGGCGGCCGCCTTCAAGCCCCCGCACGACGGCCATTGAGAGCCGACGCGCCGGCCCTTCGGCCCGCGTGGCGTTTGAGCGAAGCGCGCTACCATAAGGCGCGCCTGCGCACGGCAGGGGATTGGGAGGATTGCGGGGACAGCGGGTTGACTGCGACGGCGTCCTGCGCCCTGTATCTTGCCCCTGATCCGCCCCCTGGATTGTTTGTGAGGTTGCACCACGTGTCGGAAGATGTATCGGACGCCCCGGCGGGCTTTGCCAAGGAACAGCTAAAATCCTTCATCGAGCGCGTGGAACGCCTTGAGGAAGAGAAGAAGGCCATTGCCGACGACATCAAGGACGTGTTCGCGGAAGCCAAGGCCAACGGCTTCGACGTGAAGGCGCTGCGCGCCATCCTGAAGATCCGCAAGGAAGACGTGGACGAGCGCAAGGAACACGAGGCGATCGTCGACCTCTATATGCAGGCCCTCGGCATCTTCTCCTGACATTGATTTCGCCCGAGGCGCCCGGCGCGGCGGTCCACCGGCCGGCGCCCCGCATGCCGACGAGCGACGCGGTTGCCCGCGCGCGGCGATTTGCGCGAAATCGCGATGTCGCCCCCTCCCGCTTTACCTGCCCTTAAGTCCGCGCCGCGACACTGCCCCCATCGTAAGCGTTGCGTATGGGTTGCGTCATGAATGTGGTGCGTAAAGGGGCGCCCCGAGGGGCGCCCCGTCTATCCCGGGCGGCCCTCGCGGCAGTGCCGGATCTGGAACTCGACCGCGTGCTGGTGGGCGATTGCATCGCCGCCATGAACGCCTTGCCGGCCAACAGCGTCGATCTCGTGTTCGCCGATCCGCCGTACAATCTCCAGCTCCAGGGCGAGCTGAAGCGGCCCGACGAAAGCCGCGTCGATGCGGTGAACGACCATTGGGACCAGTTCGAGAGCTTCGCCGCCTATGATTCCTTCACCAAGGCCTGGCTCGCCGCCGCGCGGCGGGTGCTCAAGCCCTCCGGCACGCTGTGGGTGATCGGCTCCTACCACAACATCTTCCGCGTCGGCGCGACCATGCAGGATCTCGGCTTCTGGATCCTCAACGACGTGATCTGGCGCAAGACCAATCCCATGCCGAATTTTCGCGGCCGGCGCTTCACCAATGCCCATGAGACGCTGATCTGGGCCGCGCGCGACGCCGACGCCCGCAATTATGTGTTCAATTACGAGGCGCTGAAGGGCGGCAACGAGGATACGCAGGTGCGATCCGACTGGCTGTTTCCCCTGTGCACCGGTCCTGAGCGGCTGAAGGACGAGAACGGCCGCAAGACCCACCCGACCCAGAAGCCCGAAGCCCTGCTCGCGCGCATCATGCTCGCCGCCTCGCGGCCCGGCGATGTGGTGCTGGACCCGTTCCTCGGCTCGGGCACCTCGGCGGCGGTGGCCAAGCGCCTGGGCCGGCATTATCTCGGCATCGAGCGCGACACGACATATGCGGCGGCGGCGGAAAAGCGCATCGCCGCCGTCGTCCCGCTGCCCGATTCCGCGCTCGCCGCCCCGCCGAGCGCGCGCGAAGCCCCGCGCGTCGCCTTCTCGGCGCTGGTGGAGCGCGGGTTGGTGACGCCCGGTGTCGAACTCACCGATTCCAAGGGCCATGTGCGCGCCGTGGTGCGCGCCGACGGCACCATCGCCCTTACCGGCATGGCGGGGGCGCCGACCGTGGGTTCGATCCACCGCATGGGCGCGCTCGCCCAGGGGGCGGAAGCCTGCAATGGCTGGACCTTCTGGCATGTGGAGCAGGAAGGCCGGCGCCATCCGATCGACGTGCTGCGCGCCCGCCTGCGCGCGGAAATGGGCATCCGCTCGGAATAGGCGCCAGCGCCTCGCGAAGCTTCGCAACAGACAGCCGGCCCCGGACGCACCGGGGCCGTTTTGCGTTTTACACCGGCCCGCCCATCTCCTCCAGGGCGCCGAGCGATTCGGGCAGGATCTGCCCGCCATCCACCACCATGCCCTGGCCGGTGATGTAGCCGGCTTCCTCGCTGGCGAAGAACAAGGCGGCGTTGGCGATATCGTCCACGCTGCCGAGCCGCTTGAAGGGGATGGAGGCTTCCATCTTGGCAATATAGTCCGGGCCAAGGCCGTCCAGGCCCTCGGTGCGGATATTGCCGGGCATCACCGCATTCATCGTGATGCCCCAGGGCGCCAGCTCGATGGAAGCGGTGCGCATGAAGCCCATTTGCGCGGCCTTCGAGGCGCCATAATGCGCCCAGCCGGGATAGCCGGTGATCGGCCCGGTGATGGAGGAGGTGAGCACGATGCGCCCCCATTTCCGCGCCTTCATATGCGGCAGCACGGCCGACACCGACAGGAACGTGCCCTTCACATTGGTGTCCATGACCAGGTCGAAATCATCGCCCGTCATCACGTCGAGCTTGGCGGCGGGAAAGATGCCGGCATTGGCGCACAAGACGTCGATGCTGCCATAGCGCTCCAGCGCCGCGGCGGCGAAGGCGCGGCAGTCGTCCGCCTTGGTGACGTCGGCCGCAAACCCCGAGGCATGGGCGCCGATTTCTGTGGCAACCGATGTGGCTTCTTCCAACTTTCGCGACACCACCAACACATTGAGCCCGGCCGCGCCGAAGCGCTTCGCGATGCCGCGCCCGATGCCCTTGCTGCCGCCGGTGACGATGACGGTACGTCCTGCGAGCGCTTTGAACATGCGCTTCTCCTGCTGATCTGGATAGGTTTTACGGCTCCGGCCGCGAGGGCGGCGCGGCGGCGGCGGGCGCTTGGTCCCGCGGTGCGAAGCGAAGAATGCGCTGCAAAAAAAATGTTGTAAAGCCCACGAAACAGGGCTTAACATCCAACATAGTCCAACAAGAAGTCCAACATTCCTCCGGCGCAGCGACCGGCCTTCCGAGCCCCTCGGACGGCACCGGCACCGCTATGCCGACGGGACCGGCGGACCTGAGATTGGGCGCGAAATCAAAACCACCAGACCATTCCAGAGGATTTCCCATGACCATTTCCAGACGGTCCGTGCTGAAGGGCATGGCGGCCGGCGGCCTTGCGATGGCGGGCGGCCCGTTCGCCATGACCGGTTCCGCCTTCGCGGCGCGCGAGAAGGAACTGAACATCCTGTGCTGGGAGGGCTATAATTCCGCCCAGGTGCTGGACCCGTTCCGCAAGAAGACCGGCGCCACGGTGAAGGCGGAAAGCCTCACCAACGATCCCACCATGATCAACCGCCTGCGCGCCGGCGAAATCAATGTGTGGGACCTGATCAACGTCAACAATCCCTGGGCCCGCAAGGTGATGTGGCCGGAGAAGCTGATCAAGCCGCTCCCCAAGGATGAGTTCGAGCCGTTCTTCGCGAAGATGCTGCCCATGTTCAAATGGCCCTACAAATGGGCCATGAGCGACGACGGCAAGGAATTGCTTGGCTCGATCCAGCGCTTCGGGCCCTATTCCTTCGTGGTCAACACCAAGAAGATCGACCGCAAGACCGCCGAGACCACGGGCTGGGACCTGTTCAACGATCCCAAGCTGTCCGGCAAATACGGCATCTTGGAATCCGACGACTGGAACGTGTTCAACATCTTCCTGGTGGCCGGCATCGACCCGTTCAAGGTCCACACGCCGGAGGAACTCGCCAAGTTCGAGGAGACGGCGAAGAAGGTGTTCAAGGGCGCCAAGCTGATCGGCGACATCGCCACCATGAACCAGGCGCTGGTGTCGGGCGAGATCGATTTGCATCTCACCGGCGGCACCTATTCGGTCTCGGCGGCGCGCGCCGACGGCTATCCCGAACTGCGCGGCATCACCCCGCTCAAGGGCCCGCTGCCCGGCGGCAAGGGCGGCGTGTCCTGGATCGAGGTGACGTCCACGGTCAACAATCCCAACCCCACCCCGCTGGCGGTGGAATTCCTCAAATATGTCCAGGCGCCGGATGTGGCCCACGCGGTGGCGTTCGCCGAAGGCACGTTCAATCCGGTGGCCCAGATGGGCAATCCCGATTGCTACAAGCTGTTCACCAAGAAGGAGCTGGAAGCGATCCAGTGGGACAGCCTGGACGAGGAAATGGACCGCTCGGTCGAGTACGACATCGTGCCCGATTACGACAAGGCGCTCGATCTCATGAACGCCGCCAAGCGCGTGCGGGGGTAGGGGCTTAGGGCTCCCTGCGTGTTCCCGCTCCCTCTCCCGTACGCGGGGGGAGGGAGCGGGCGCGGCCGGAGAGCGCGCCACCCCGACTTTCACCCGCCTTGTCTTTCCGCCTGCCGAGACCCGCGATGACCCAAGAAGCCGCGCCGAAACTGCCCATCCTGCAACTCGTCGGGGTGCGCAAGACCTTCAATGATTTCGTCGCCGTCGAGAGGATCGATCTCGACGTGATCGAAGGGGAATTCCTCACCATCGTCGGCCCGTCCGGCTCGGGCAAGACCACGCTGCTGCGCATGCTCGCGGGCATGGACCAGCCGAGCGAAGGCAACATCACCCTGCACGGCGAGCGCATCAACGAGGTGCCGCCCAACAAGCGGCCGACCTGCCTGGTGTTCCAGTCGCTGGCGCTGTTTCCCCACAAGAGCGTGGGCGACAACATCGAGTTTCCGCTCAAGGTGCGCGGCGTCGATGCCAAGACGCGCAAGGCCCGCGCGCTCGAACTGATGCGCGTGGTGCGTCTGCCGGAAAGCTATCATTCCAAGAATGTCATGAAATGCTCGGGCGGCGAGCGCCAGCGTGTGGCGCTGGCCCGCGCGCTCGCCTATGACCCGGAAGTGCTGTTCTTCGACGAGCCGCTGTCCGCCATCGACTACAAGTTGAAGAAGGTGCTGGAGAAGGAATTGAAGGATCTCCACAAGGAGACCGGCAAGACCTTCATCTACATCACCCATTCGCTGGAAGAGGCGATGGTGATGTCGGACCGCATCGGCGTCATGCGCGCCGGCCGCCTGGTGCAGGTGGGCACGCCGGAACAGATCTATAATCATCCCGTGGACCGCTTCGTGTCCGAATTCGTCGGCGAGGTGAACGTCATCGAGGTGAAGAAGGAGCAAGACGGCGCCCCCTGGCGCGGGGTCGACGTGCCCGGCGCCTTCCATGTGCGCCCGCCGGAAGAGGATGCCGAAGCGGACCACGCGTTCGTGGTGATCCGGCCGGAATATCTGCGCTTCCTCGGCGCGGGAGACACGGCCCAGAACAGCCTGAAGGGCACTGTTTATAACGAATATTCGCTCGGCTCGCGGATCCAGTATCAGGTGCGCGTGGGCGAGAAGGTGATGCTGGTGGAGCTGTCGCGCTCCAAGGCCCTGCCGATTGCCGCCGACCGCAGCGTCACGGTGGGCTGGGATGCCGCCGATGCCATCACGGTGCGGGCCTGAGCCATGGCGGATACCTCGCTCTCCCACCCCGCGGCCCCCGTCTCGCTTGAGGCCGCGCCGGCCGCGCCCACCAAGCGCGACACGCTGCTTTCGCTCGGCGCGCGCTGTTCGCTGCCGGTGATCGCGCTACTGGCGATCGGCTTCGTGGCGCCGCTCATTGCCATCTTCGCCTATTCCTTCGCAAGGCCCCGCACCTTCGAAGTCTTCCGCTCCTTCACGCTGGTGAATTATGCGGAGATCTTCAATGGCAGCAACACGGTGTGGCTGTCCTTCCTGTGGTCGCTGGGGTTCGCGTTCGCCACCTGCGCCTTGCTGGCGGTGATCGCCTATCCCATCGCCTATGGCCTCAACCGCGTGTTCGGGAAATGGTCGTCGCTGGTCTCCATCCTGTTCGTGTTTCCCCTGTTCGTGTCGGAGAATGTGCGGCTCTACGGCTGGGTGCTGTTCTTCATCAAGAACGGCGTGCTGGACGGCACTTTGAAGATGCTCGGCTTCGAGGGCGGGCCGCAGATCTTGTTCCAGCCGCCGATGATCCTGGCCGGCATGCTCTATGTGTATCTGCCCTTCATGCTGTTTCCCATGACCCTCGGCCTTGCCATGGTGCCGCGCGATTTGATCGATGCGGCGCGCGATCTCGGCGCCAACCGCTGGCAGATCTGGCGCGAGGTGGAAGTGCCGCTCGCCATGCCCGGCATCCTCATCGGCATGCTGCTGACCTTCGTGCTCGGCATCGGCGCGGTGGCGGAGGCGAAGATCCTCGGCGGCCAATCGGTCATCGTCATCTCCCACGATATCGAAATCGCCTTCACCTATTCGCAGAACTGGCCGCTCGGCTCGGCGCTGGCGGTGGTGGTCACAGTCTTCATCGGCGCGCTCACGCTTGCGGTGTTCTCGCGCCTCGATCTCGATCGTCTGCTGGGGAGGCGCTGAGCCATGGAACAGGAAAAGGCCCGCACGCGCCTCTTCATCTGGCTTTGGACCGCCTTCGTCGTGGTCCTGCTGTATTTGCCCATCGCCTGCGGGGCGCTGGCAAGCTTTTCCAAGGGCCGTTACTTCGCCTTCCCGATCCGCGCCTTCACCTCCGAATGGTGGGAAAAGACGGTGGATTCCATCGAGATCGGCATGATCGTCCAAACCTCGCTGCTGGTGGCGGCGCTGGTCACGGTGATTTCGGTGGTGGTCGCCTTCTTCGGTGCGCTGGCGTTTGCCCGCTATGATTGGAAGGGCCGGCGGCTGTTCCAGAAGATCGTCATCCTGCCGATCTTCTTCCCCCAGCCGGTGCTCGGGCTGGCGCTGCTGCTGTGGTTCAGCGCCATCGGCGTGCCCACCTCCTGGATGACGGCGGTGTTCGCCCATCTGGTGTGGATCGTGCCGGTGGTGACCTTGGTGATCGCGATCCAGGTCTACAGCTTCGATCCCTCGCTGGAGGAAGCCGCGTTCGATCTCGGCGCCAGCCGCTGGCAGGTGATGCGCGAAGTCACGCTGCCCATCCTGTGGCCCGGCATCTGGTCCGGCGCTCTGTTCGCGTTCTTGCTCTCCTGGGGCAATTTCCCGCTCTCGCTCTATACGGCGGGCGCGGATTCCACGGTGCCGAAATGGCTCTATTCCAAGATGGTGGCGGGCTATACGCCCATGGTGCCGGCGCTTGGAACCATGAGCACGCTCGGCGCCGCCAGCGCGCTGCTGCTCGGTGGGCTGGTGCTGTGGCTGCTGCGGCGGCGGGCTGTGGCATGAGCGAGGAACCGACCCCGGGTGCGGGCGAGCGGGTCAAGCTCTCCAAGAAGGATCGCCATGCGCGCATCCTCGCGGAGATGCGGACCAATTCCACCTTGCGGGTTTCGGAGCTGGCGGGGGAACTCGACGTCTCCACCGAGACCATCCGGCGCGATTTGTTCGAGCTGGGCGAGCGCGGGCTCATCAACCGCACCTATGGCGGGGCGGTGCGCCCGCTCGGCATCGAGCCGTCGGTCGCCGAGCGCCATCGCATGCTGGTGGAGGAGCGCGAGGCGATCGCCGCCGCCACGGTGAAATTCCTGCGCCCCAACGAGGTCGTGGCCATCGGCGCCGGCGCGACCACCACACACGTCGCCCGCCGCATGGCGGCGGAGTGCCGGGACATCACGGTCATCACCCATTCGTTCTCGGTGGCGACGGTGCTGGCGCCGAACCCCACCATCTCCGTGCTCATGTGTCCCGGCCGCTATGACGGGCGCGAGGGCATGATCGCGGGGGCGGAAACCATCGAGTTCCTGCAATCCTACAACGCCAATTGGGCGATCCTCGGCGCCACCGGCATCACCGCCGAGGGCTTCTCGGACGCCGAGGCGGCCGCCGCCTCGGTCTATAAGGCGATGATGCACCGGGCGGTGCAGACCATCGCGGTGGCCGATCATTCCAAATTCGATCAGCAAGCGCTCGCCATCTGGGGGCGCTGGGCCGATGTGGGCCGGCTTGTCACCGACGAAGTGCCGGGCGGCACCATCGCCCGCGCCCTGCAGCGCGCGCGGGTCGACGTCATTGTGGCGCGCAAGCGCGGCGCCTGAGGAAGAAAGCCATGTGGCAGGAAAAAACGCCCGACCGGCGGGTGGAACTGGAGATCCAGGGCCATCGCATCGTCGCCTATGAATTCGGCACCGGGCCCGAGGTGGTGCTGTTGCTGAACGGCGGGCCGGGCCTGCCGTGCGATTATATGCGCGAGGCCCACAGCTTCCTTGCCGATCATGGTTTCCGCGTGGTGGCGTTCGACCAATTGGGCTGCGGCGCCTCCGACCGGCCGACCGATCCCGCGCTGTGGAGCATCACGCGCTATGTCGCGGAGGTGGAGGCGGTGCGGCAGGCGCTGGGGCTCGGCCAAGTGCATCTCGCCGGCCATTCCTGGGGCGGCTGGCTCGCCATCGAATATGCACTCACTTACCCCGACGCGGTGAAGAGCCTGCTGCTGGAGAATACCGCCGCCGACCTGCCCCATCTGATGGGCGAATTGCATCGCCTGCGCGATGCGCTGGGCGCGGAGACCTCCGCCATGCTGGCCCGGCACGAGGCCGACGGCACGCTCAATCATCCCGAATATCAGGGCGCCATCACGGTGCTGAATTATCGCCATGTGTGCCGGCTGATGGACTGGCCGGCGCCCGTGATGCGCTCGCTGGCCGATTGGAACATGGCCCCCTATGAGGCCATGCAGGGGCCGAACGAGTTCCTCTATATCGGCAATCTCAAGGACTGGTCGCGCCTCGCCGATCTGCCGCAGATCAAAGTGCCGGTGCTGATCCTGGTGGGCGCCCATGACGAGCAGACCCCCGCCTGCGCCGCCCGTATGAAAGGGCAATTACCACAGGCGGAACTGCACGAATTCCCCCATTCCAGCCATATGCCGGCCTATGAGGAGCCGCAGGCGCACGGCGCGGTGCTGCTGTCCTTTCTCCAGCGCGTGGCGCAAGGGGTGAACGCATGAGCAAGTCGCACTGGAAGCAGCGCAACCGCTCGCTCTATTACGCCACCGCCCCCGCGCCGGACGATCCCGTTCTCGATCCCGCCACCACGGCGCTGCTCGTGATCGACGTGCAGAACACCTATCTGGAGCGGCCGGCGCGCGCGGGTTTGAGCGGGGCGGAGCTTGCCCATTTTGATGCCTGGACGCCGTTCCACGACCGCATGCACGCCCAGGTGATCCCCGGCATTGCCGAAGCGCTCAAGCTGTTTCGCGCCAAGGGCATGGAGGTGCTGTTCGCCCGCATCGCGTGCCGCACCAAGGACGGGCGGGAACGCTCGCTCAGCCAGAAGAAGCCCGGCTTCAATAATCTTCTCCTGCCGAAGGATGAGCACGCCTCCCAGATCGTGCCGCAGCTTTCGCCGGTGGGGGATGAGATCGTCGTCACCAAGACCACCGACAGCGCGCTCACCGGCACGAACTTGCGGCTGATCCTGCACAATCTCGGCATTCGCACCGTGGTGTGCGTCGGCATTTTCACCGACCAGTGCGTTGCCTCCACCGTGCGCAGCCTGGCGGACGAGAGTTTCGACGTGGTGGTGTTGGAGGATCTGTGCGCCGCCGCGAGCCTCGACCTGCACACGCAGGAACTTGCGATCCTCAACATGATCTATTGCAACGTGATGGAGTTTTCCGAATTCGCGGCGTTGCTGGCGGCCCAGGAGACGGCGCGATGAGGGCGGGTGCGCGGCGCGCCGCGTGCGTCCGCTTGCACGAAAGGATCCTACAGGGGGAAGGTCCAGGCACACGCCATCGGACCAGAGGGAGAAATACCAGTGCTTTATGACGGCGGATTCCTGACCCGGCTTGAAGACGGCGTGCGCGGCGCGCTGCCGCGCTGGGACATCGCCCCGCAAACCGAACTGAAGCTGCTGACCATTTCGGAGAACGCCACTTTCCGCGCGAGCAACACCGGCACCGGCGGCGATCTGGTGTTCCGCGTCCACCGGCCCGAGTATCACACCCGCCGCGAGATCGAATCCGAGCTGGCCTGGATCGAAGCCCTGCGCGCCGAGGGCGGCATCCTCACCCCGCGGCCGATCCCGCTGCGGGACGGCGCGCTGATCGCCGATATCGACGATGCCGGCACCACGCGCCATGTGGTGGCGTTCGAATTCCTGTCGGGCAAGGAGCCGGACGAGGGCGACGATCTGGTGGGTTGGTTCGCAAAGCTCGGCGCCATCCATGCCGGCCTGCACGCCCAGGCCCGCGCCTGGCAGCGGCCGCAGGGCTTTACCCGCAAGGTCTGGGACTTCCGCTCCATGCTGGGTGATGCGCCGCTGTGGGGCGACTGGCGCGCCGGCCTCGGCCTCACGTCGCAGGGCCGCGCCACCTTGGAGAAAACCGCCCAGGTGCTGGAGCGCGAGCTTGCCGCCATCGGCACCGGTGGGGACAGTTTCGGCCTCGTCCATGCGGACCTGCGGCTCGCCAATCTGCTGGTGGACGGCGACAAGCTGGCGCTGATCGATTTCGACGACTGCGGCTTCTCCTGGTTCCTCTATGATTTCGCCGCCGCCATCTCGTTCATCGAGCACGAGCCTTATGTGCCCGCGCTGATGGACGCCTGGATCGCCGGCTATCGCACCCGCTTGCCCCTGGCGGACGCGCAGGCCGCGCACTTGCCGGTGTTCATCATGCTGCGCCGCATGCTGCTGACCGCCTGGATCGCCTCCCATGCCGAGACGCCGACGGCGCAGGCCATGGGCATTCCCTACACGGACGGCACGGTCGCTCTTGCCGAAGCCTTCCTTTCCGCCCGCGTGTGACGCGTTCCGGCCGCGTGCCGGGACAGCCAAGAGAACCGGAAACAAGCCCATGAAGACCCAGCAGATCCTGTCTCTCAATGCCTTCCAGCCGGGGGAAACCGCAGGGCTTTCGGATGATGTGGCGGTGCTGGTGGAGCGCCGCCGGCGCAGCTTCGGCGCCTCCTCCGTGCTGTTTTACCAGCAGCCGCTGCATGTGGTCAGCGCGTCCGGCGCGACGATCCGTACGGCGGATGGGGCGGACTATCTCGACTTCTACAATAATGTCCCCTCGGTGGGCCATTGCCACCCCAAGGTGGTGGAGGCGGTGCAGAAGCAGGTGGCGCTCTTAAACTGCCACACGCGCTATCTATTTGATAACGTCCATGATTATGCCGAGCGCCTGCTTGCCACCTTCCCGGTGCCGCTGTCCAATCTGGCGCTGACATGCACCGGCAGTGAGAGCAACGACCTTGCCTTGCGCATCGTCGCCATGGCCACCGGCGGCACCGGCTTCATCGTCACGCAGACCGCCTATCACGGCAATACGACCGCCGTGACCGAGGTTTCGCCCTCATCTTACAAGGTGGGCGCGCCGCCCAAATATGTGCGCACCGTGCCGGCGCCCGATCCGCGCACCTTCCCCGGCGATCTCGGCGCGGGCTTCGCCCAGGCGGTGCGCGCGGCCATCGCGGCGTTGGAGGCGGACGGGATCAAATTCGCCGGCCTGCTGGTGGACACCATCTTCTCCAGCGACGGCGTGTTCGCCGATCCCAAGGGCTTCCTGAAGGAGGCGGTGGATGCGGCGCACGCGGCCGGCGGCCTGTTCATCGCCGACGAGGTGCAGCCGGGCTTCGGCCGCACCGGCTCCGGCATGTGGGGCTTCGCGCGTCACGGCGTGGTGCCCGACGTGGTGACCATGGGCAAGCCCATGGGCAACGGCATTCCCATGGGCGGCGTGGTCACCCGGCCGGAATTGCTGAAGGGCTATTGCGACGCCTTCGGCTATTTCAACACGTTCGGCGGCAATCCGGTGGCGGCGGCGGCGGGCTTGGCCGTGCTCGACGTGATCGAGCAGGAGGGGCTGATCGCCCATGCGGCGCGGGTGGGCGGCCATATCACCGAGCGGCTGAAGGCGGCACGGGCGCGCTGCCCGGCGCTCGGAGAGGTGCGCGGGGCGGGGCTCTATCTCGGGGTGGACATCGTCGCGGACGGCGTCGCCGATGCGGCGGGCGCGACGGCGCTCATCAACGCCCTGCGCGACAAGCATATTCTCATCGGCGCGGCGGGGCCGCTCGGCAATGTGCTGAAGGTGCGCCCGCCGCTGTGCCTCACGCTGGCGCAGGCGGATGTGTTTGTCGATGCGGTGGAGGCGATCCTGCAAGCCTGATCCCTCAGAGGCGGTTGGAAAATGCCCCTCTCCCCCACGGGGAGAGGGGTTGCGCTGAGGCACATTGATGGGCCTTTGGGATAGGGCGCAATTCAAGGGGTGCGCGATATTTCTATTTGAGATGACGCGTTTAATAGATCGGATTTGAGATTTTTAACCTGCAAAGCCCGGTTTTGGACGGGCAGAGCGGCGCGTGTCACGGGAAAGCGGGAGCGTGCCGGCCGCCTGAATCGCGTGCCCGTTTATCGGCTCGACAGGGGGGCAGAGTTCGACTGCAATTGTGCATGCCCTTGCGGCCAAATATTGAGCTGAGTCAAGCATCCGTTAATGGTCTGCGGCGCATCTAATGACAAAGCTCTATTGAAGGCTGCGGGGATGATTAAAGCATGGGGCGTCAGCGATGCGCGGCATTCCTCTGCGGAGGCGCGCGTCGCTAGATTAATTCGGCGGCAAAACAAATGCAGCGATACGCTGGGCACAAAAGTCACTCTTGACCCCCCTGCGCTTCTTGCGCAGAACCCGTTCTGGCTCGGCGTGCGCGGCGACGTCGCGAGTTTTCGGGGTTGGTGGCTATGACGCGTTGGACCCATGGCCTGATTAATCGCCTTGTGACTTTGTGCGATGTGGCAATGATCGTGCTCGCGGCTGCCGTGGCCTATTCTGTCTGGCATTTCGCGAGTTGGAGTCAGGTGGCGATTCTGTGCGCGTTCGGCGCCGCCGTTTTCACGCAGATACTTCAACTTGGGCGTGCGTACCGGGTCGAGCACTATGGCCATTCGCTGCGCCAGATCGGCCATCTCATCGTCGGCGGGGTGCCCGCGGCGGTGCTGGTGGTGGTGTTCTATTATGCCCTGGTACCGATCCACACCACCAATCTGCGGGGCCTGCTCGCCTGGGGCATGGTGACCGGCGTGGCGCTGATCTTCGGCCGCCTGGTGATCGTTCGCTTCGGCATGTCGCTGGCGCGCCGCCACGAGGTGCTGCGGCGCCAGGTGGTGCTGGTGGGCGACGTGGAACGCGCGCGGGCCCTCGCCCTGCGCTGCGCGGAGGAGGACGACGAGGGGCTGTTCGTGTTCCTCGGCATCTTCGACGACAAGGCGCAGGTGTCCGCCGCCGGCGACGCCGCCCCTCGCGCGGCCGCTGACCCGTCCACTGACCCGTCCGCCCCGCCCCCGGTGCTGGGCGGCATCGCCGATTTCCTCACCTTCGCGCAGAACACGCGCGTGGACGTGGTGGCGATCGTCGAGAGTTGGGACGATCCTCTGAAGATCAGCGCCATCGCCGAGCAATTGCACCGCGTGGCCGCGGACGTGCTGGTAGAATTGGATCCCGACGGCTTCAACCTGCGCTTCGCGCGGGTCACCAGCATCGG
This sequence comes from Roseixanthobacter psychrophilus, assembly GCF_043195195.1. Lineage (NCBI taxonomy): Bacteria > Pseudomonadati > Pseudomonadota > Alphaproteobacteria > Hyphomicrobiales > Xanthobacteraceae > Roseixanthobacter > Roseixanthobacter psychrophilus. Next base: position 23,285 of record NZ_JBAFWT010000001.1, on the reverse strand, counting down.
CGGCCAGCCGGCGCTGCAGGTGCAGCAGCGGCCCCTCAAGGGGTCGCTCGGCGTGCTCAAGGCGCTGGAGGATTATTCCGTGGCGGTGATCGGGTTGATCCTGGTCTCGCCCATCCTGATGCTCGCGGCGCTGGCCATCAAGCTGGATTCGCCAGGGCCGATCTTCTTCCGCCAGCCGCGCGTGGGATTGAACAACAAGGTCTTCACGGTGTTCAAGCTGCGCACCATGACCGTGGACCCCAATGACGACGGCTCGGTCGGCACCACCAAGTTCAACCCCCGCATCACCCGCATCGGCGGCCTGCTGCGGCGCCTCTCCATCGATGAACTGCCGCAATTGCTGAACGTGCTGCAGGGCGACATGTCCGTGGTCGGCCCGCGCCCTCATGTGCCCAACATGCAGGTGGCCGAGGACGTTCGCTATGAGGCGATCCGGGAATATCTGGCAAGATACCGGATGAAGCCGGGCATCACCGGCTGGGCGCAGATCAACGGCATGCGCGGCGGCATCAACACCGTGGAAAAGGCCGAGCGCGGGGCGAAGCTCGACCTGTTCTACATAGAAAACTGGTCCATATGGTTCGATATCAGGATCATGCTCCTCACCATCACCAAGGGCATGGCGGGTCGCGACGTCTTCTGATGATCGCGCTGGCGTGGCTGGTGTCCTGGAGCGCCGCCGCTTTTGCAGCGGCGCCGGAACGGCCCTTTCTTGCCTATCATCTGAGCTGGAACGAGGTGCCCGCATCCACCGGCGAAGGCACCGTCCTTGCCCGTCTGCCGGGCTATTTCACCCACGTGGCGCTCAGCTTCGTGAAGCCCGACCTCGTCTATGCCGGCGATCTCGATCTCAAGGACACAGGCCTGTTGTTTCCCTTCTCCGGCGCGGTGCTGAAGGCGGCGGTCGCCGCCTTGAAGGCGCGCCATCCCGGCATGAAGGTCCTGGTCTCGGTCGGCAGCGGCGGATACGTGGCCTGGGACAGGTTCGACCCCGATGCCCTGGCGCGCCTGGTGCGCGATCTCGGGGCGGACGGCGTGGATGTGGATTTCGAAACCCATGATCCGGGATGCATCACCACCAGCGCCGGCGGCTTCGCCTGCGCGGCGGACCGGGAGGTGATCTCGGTGATCGAGGCGATCCGCAAGCGCCTGCCGCGACCCTATGTGGTGACTCTGGCGGTCCAGCATGTGGGCGCGTTCGGCGAGGGCGCCTTCGCCGATGCCCAGCCGCGCAGCCGCTACACCGGCTCCTCGCTCGGGGTGCTGCGGTCCCGCGTCGCGGCGGACATCGATCTGGTGTCCATCATGGCCTATGACGCCGGCAATCGCTTCCGGCCGGACCAGGCGTTCCGCGCCTATCGCGCGGTGTGGAAAGGGCCCCTGGCCCTGGGCATCCTGGTGCTGCCAGACACCACGGGCGGGCCCCGCTTCACGGTCGACACCACCCGTAAGGTGCTGCTGTCCGTGCTCGGCGATCCGCAGGCCGGCGCGATGCTATACGGTCTGCTGGATCGGCCGCCCGGCCCCATCGGGCCGGACAATCCGGACGACCGCTATCTTGCCGCCACCATTTGTTCGGTCCTGGGCGGGGAGGGATGCGCCGCATCGATCCCCTAGGACGTTTTCGGGCGAAGTGGAAACCGGTTCGCGTAAAGAAAACGCGTCGGCACTATGAGATAAGGCGTTTTCCTCCAGTCCATGAAACGGGGAAAACGCTCTAGAGGACGGTCCGGTTGGATTGCATCGCATTCGGATCGGAAACTGTTCTCTATCAATGACGGAGCGGGCGATTCACCTGTCAGGTTGGACCAACCTGGCCGGATCGTGCTCCAGCCTTTCCAGCCGGCGTCGGCCGGGGCCGGCGGTTTCGTCGGCGCCAGCAGGCCCATCCGATCGCAACCAGTCCGAGCCACATCGTCGATGGGCTCATTCGCACGCGGGAGCCAGCCTTGATCACCCAGACGTTCCGACGCACCCGGGCCCGCGCGCCGCTGAGGCTTGGCCTCGCTGGCGGCGGCACCGACCTGTCTCCCTATTGCGACGAATTCGGCGGCGCGGTGCTCAACGTCACCATCGATCGCTTCGCGTTCGCCTCGTTCCTGCCCCGGACCGATGAGGGCATCACCTTCGAGTCCGACGATACCGGCGCCACCGAGACGTTCGGCCTCTATGCCCCCCTCTCCGCCGCCAAGCTGATCCTGCATCGCGGCGTGTATGAGCGCATGATCGCCGAGTTCAACGAGGGCGTGCGCCTGCCCCTGACCATCAAGACCACAGTGGACGCGCCGGCCGGGTCCGGCCTCGGCTCCTCCTCGGCCCTGGTGGTGGCGCTGGTCAGCGGTATGGGCGCCCTGCTCGGCGCGCCGCTCGGCGATTACGACATCGCCCATCTCGCATTCGAAATCGAACGCCATGATCTTGGCCTGTCCGGTGGGCGGCAGGACCAATATGCCGCCGCCTTCGGGGGCATCAATTATATCGAGTTCCTGCCCTCCGACCGGGTGATCGTGAATCCGCTGCGGGTGCGCGGCGCGGTCAATAACGAGCTGGAATCCTCGCTGATCGTCTGCTTCTCCGGCCGCTCGCGCAGCTCCGCCGCCATCATCGACAAGCAGACCGAGGGCATCAAATCGGCCAGCCCGCAGACCCTGGACGCGCTCCACAAGCTCAAGGCCGATGCCGGCGAGATGAAGCGCGCGCTTCTGGTGGGCGATATCGACCGCATGGGCGAGGTGCTGAACGCCTCCTGGAAGGCCAAGCAGCGCACCGCGACCGGCATTTCCACCGACAAGATCGATGAATTGTTCGACCTCGCCATGGCCAATGGCGCCATCGCCGGCAAGGTTTCGGGCGCGGGCGGCGGCGGCTTCATGTTCTTCCTGGTGCACCCGGAAAACCGCTATCGCCTGGTGGAAAAGCTCACCGCCGCGGGTGCCGCGGCGACGCCGGTCAAGTTCACCCAGAACGGGTGCGAGGTATGGCAATTCTGACCGCGGGCCGGATGGCGCAGCGAAGGGCTGAACGATGAGAATACGTCAAGCGGCCATCTTGTGCGGTGGCCTCGGGACCCGGCTCGGGTCGCTCACGGCCCAGTGCCCCAAGCCCCTGCTGCCGGTGGACGGACGGCCGTTCCTGGAGATCCTGTCGGAAGAGCTGGTCCGGCAGGGGGTCGATCGCATCTTGTTGCTGGCCGCGTTCGAATCCGAGCAGGTGCGCGACTTCGCGGCCACCTTGCCGGGACGGCTGGAAGCCGACATCCAGGTGGAGGTGTGCATCGAACCCGACCGGGCGGGAACCGGCGGCGCGCTTTGGCACGCGCGGGAGCATCTCGACGAGACTTTCTTCCTTCTGAACGGGGATTCCTGGTTCGACGTGCCGCTGGAGCGTCTGGCGGCCGCCCTGCCTGCGGATGCGGCGGTGGCCGGCGTGCTCGGCCTGCGGGCCCTGGAGGATACCGGCCGGTTCGGCGTTGTCCGGCTGGAAGGCGAGGTGATTACCGAGTTCGCAGCCCGCCCCGAGCATCCCGGCGCCGGCCTTGTGAACGCCGGGGTCTATCTGTTCCGCCGGTCGATCCTCTCCGCCCTGACACCCAAGGGGTCGCTGGAGCAGGACGCCTTGCCCGGCCTTGCCCGTGCGGGGCATCTGCGGGGCGTGCCGGCCAGCGGCTATTTCATCGATATCGGCATTCCCGACGATTATGCCCGCGCGCAATATGAGATTCCCGCCCGCCGCCGTCGCCCCGCCGTGTTCTTCGACCGCGACGGGGTGCTGAACCTGGACCACGGCTATATCGGGCAGGTGGAGCGCTTCGAATGGGTGCCGGGCGCGCGGGAGGCGATCCGCCGGGTCAACCAGGCCGGCTATTACGCCTTCATCGTCACCAATCAGGCCGGCATCGCCAAGGGCCATTATGACGAAGCCGCCTATCGCGTCGTGCGCGCCCATATGCGGGACGAGCTGGCGCAGATCGGCGCGCACATCGACGACGAGCGCTTCGCCCCGGATCATCCCGACGGCATCGTCGCGGCCTATCGACGGGTCTCGGACTGGCGCAAGCCCGGCCCTGGCATGCTGCTGGACCTGCTGCGCCGCTGGCCCGTGGATGCCGCCCACAGCTTCCTGATCGGCGATCAGCCGACCGATATCCAAGCCGCCGAGGCCGCCGGCATTCCCGGCCACCTGTTTCCCGGCGGCAATCTCGACACCTTCATCGCACCGCTTCTCGCGGCCCATCCGACGGCACAGATTGAGGGGGAGTCATGACCGACATTTCGCCGCGCGAGCAGGAGCGTCGCCAGCTCCTCGCATGGCTGTTCGAGCAGGCCTTGCCGCTGTGGTCCACCGTGGGCGTGGACCGGGCGCGCTGGGGCTTCTTCGAAAAGCTCACGCCGGACGGCATCCCCACCGAGGATCCGCGCCGCGCCCGGGTGCTGGGGCGCCAGATCTTCTCCTTCGCCACGGCCGCCAAGCTGGGCTGGGATGGCCCCGCCCGCGATCTGGTGCGCCACGGGCTCGATGCGCTGGAAGCCCGCTATTTCGACGCCAACGGCCTCGTGCGCTCGGTGATCGATGCGGACGGCAAGGTCTTGGTGGGCACGTTCGATCTTTATGACCACGCCTTCGTCCTGTTCGGCCTTGCCGCCGCCCATGCCGCCGGCGAGCGCCCGGCGGAGCTGGCGGCGCGGGCGCGGACCTTGCTGGCGCGGATGCGGTCGGAGTTCGCCCACCCGACGGCGGGTTTCGAGGAAAGCCAGCCGCGCACGCTGCCGCTGAAGGCCAATCCGCACATGCACATCTTCGAGGCGAGCCTCGCCTGGAGCCAGACCAGCCCCGACCCGGAATGGCTCGCCCAGGCGGATGAGATCGCCGAACTGTGCCTCGCCCGCTTCCTCGATCCGGCAACCGGCGCGCTCCGGGAATTCTACGACGGCGATTGGACCGCGCTCACCGACCATGAGGGCAGCGTGGTCGAGCCGGGCCATCAGTTCGAATGGGCATGGCTGCTGATCCGCTGGGGCCTGCTGCGCCGCCGCCGCGATGCCATCGCCGCGGCCCGCCGCCTGATCGATCTCGCCGAGACCAAGGGCGTGGACACCACGCGCGGGCTCGCCATCAACGAGCTGAATGCCGATCTCACGGTGCGCGACGACCGCGCCCGCCTGTGGCCGCAGACCGAGCGGATCAAGGCCTTCACCGCCCTTGCCGGAATTGCCGAGACCCCGCAGGAGCGCGCCTTCGCCGAGGCCAAGGTGGCGGAGGCGGCGCGCGGCCTCATGCGCTTCTTCGTGCACCCGGTTCCCGGCGCGTGGTGGGAGCATATCGGCGCCGACGGCAAGCCCATCGTCGAACCCTCGCGCGCCAGCAGCCTCTACCACATCATCTGCGCGATCGACGTGATGACCGAGGGCTGAAGCCAACGGCCGATGACCGGCACATCGGCCGTTGGCCCAGCCCGCGCGGCGTTTGCGCGAAACCCTTCCGGTGCCGGTCAAGGACCGGGGCACGGGGCGCGCGCAAGCCGGTTTTTCCGGGGTTGATCCATCGCCTTGTCAAGCCGCAGCCCTTATGGCATGGCCTCGCCCCATCGTCGGGTTTTCGGGACGTGCCTTGCACGGTCCGACCCTGTCCGGGCTCCGGCGCCGATCCTGACAACCCTTCCGGGCGGGCGCCCGATGAAGCACGGAGTTCTTCCGAGCCATGATCACGACGGGTGTGTCCGGGCTGGACGGGAAGGTCCACGATGTCTGCGTCATCGGCACGGGGCCGGTGGGCATTTCCCTCGCCTTCGAATTGGCCAAGGCCGGGCGTTCGGTGCTGCTGCTGGAGTCCGGCGAACTTCAAGCCTCCGCCGAGGCGCAGCGCCTCTCGGACGCCGAGATCGCCGATCCGAAGACCCATGTGGCGATGGACATCGCGGTTCAGCGCAGCCTCGGCGGCACGTCGAACCTGTGGGGCGGGCGCTGCGTTTCGTTTGATCCCGTGGATTTCACCGTTCGCCCCGCCATTCCCCATAGCGGGTGGCCGATTTCCATGGCCGACGTTGAGCCGCACATGGCCGCCGCCTGCGACTATATCGGCTGCGGCGCGCCGGTGTTCGAAAGCCCGCTGCCCGGCTTTGACGGCGGCGATGGAGATTTCGACTTCAAGCGGCTGGAGCGCTGGAGCCTGCAGCCGCGCTTCTCCGTGATGTATGAGCGCAAGCTGCGCGAGGCGGCGACCATCGATCTGCGACTGCGCGCGACGGTCACCGGGCTGTCGTTCGCCGCCGACGGGCAGGTGGAGCGGGTGCACGTGCGCGGACCCGGCGACACCAAGGCGTCATTTGCCGCGCGCGCCGTCGTGCTGGCGGCGGGGGCGCTGGAATCCACGCGCCTGCTGCTTCTGGCGCGCCGCGATGCGCCTGGCCGCTTCGGCGGTCCCGAGGGTCCGCTCGGGCGTTATTACATGGGCCACCTCTATGGCGTCGCCGCCGAGATGGACCTCACGTCCGAGACGCTGGATGCCGGCATCGATTATTTCGCCGACCCGCAGGGCTATTATGTGCGCCGGCGCTTCACCCCCAGCGCGGACCTTCAGGCGCGCATGGGCCTGACCAATTTCTCCCTGTGGCCGGATTATCCGCTGATCCGCGACCCCGCGCACCGGAACGGCGTGCTGTCCCTCGCCTATCTCGCGCTCTCCGTGCCACCGGTGGGCCGGATGATCGTCGCGGAATCGATCCGCCGGCATTATGTCGGCGACACGGTGCAGCGCCTGCCGCACATCCTCAACGTGCTGCGGGAGTTGCCGCGCACCACGGCCTTCATCCCCTCGTTCCTCTATGGGCGGTATCTCGCCAAGCACCGCAAGCCCGGCTTCTTCCAGCGCAATGCCGGCCGCCGATACGCCATTCGCTTCCATGCCGAGCAATTGCCCAATCCGGATTCGCGGGTGACCCTTTCCGATCAGCACGACGCCTATGGGGTGCCGCGGCTCGCCATCGATCTGCGGTATCGCGCGGCCGATGCGGAGCCGCTGATCCGGGGACACGACTGCTTTGCCGCATGGCTCCGCAGCAGCGGCTCCGGCACCATGCGATGGCTCGTGCCGGAGGCGGAACGCGTCGATTACATCCTGTCGCAATGCTATGACGGGCATCACCAGATCGGCACCCTGCGCATGGGCGAGGGGCCGGGCACCGGCGTGGTCGACAAGGACTGCCGGGTATTCGGCGCGGCCAATCTGTTCGTCGCCGGAAGTGCCGTCTTCCCGACCTCGGCGGAAGCCAATCCGACCCTCACCGCCGTGGCGCTCGCGATGCGCCTTGCCGGCCGCCTGGCGCAGGAGCTTCCGGGAGCCTGAAACGGGCCTCAGCCGGAGCGGGTGACGCGCACGGCGCGCGGGATCGCCACCGTCACCCGCTTGCGGGCGGTGCGCAGCGACAGATGGGGGCCTTGCGGGGGAGCCTCCAGTCGCTTTTTGCGATACCGGTCGAGATAGACACCAACCGCCATCACCACGCCGACCTCGCCGGGGGTGAACACCAGCGGATAGACGGCCGAGGTGGCGAACAGATAGAGGATGTAGTCCCCCAGGGCCTGGGCGAAGGGGTCGCGGCTGCGCCGCGCGGCGGCATGCACGGCAAAGAAGCCCCAGGCGTGCAGGATGAAGATCAGCAGCGCGCCGACCAGCCCGTATTCGAAGATCTCTCCGGCCCAGCCCAGATCGGCGATGAAGAAGCTGCGATCCTGGAAGATGTCGCTGAGCGTGACCGTGCCGAACCGCGTGGTGGCGCCGACACCGAACAGCCAGCTCAAGGGATTGTCGCCGAGGAACTCGATGGCGATGTTGAGCGAGTTTTGTCGCACCGAGAGCGAGTTGCCCAAGGATTCCGTGACGTTGCCGGCGGACAGGAAGAAGGCCACGGCGGCGATCGGCGCGAGCACGCATCCAACGGCGATGAACAGCCGGCGGATGCGGTCGGGGGAGGAGGCGACGATGCCGTAGCCGCAGATCAGCAGTGCGGCGGCGATCGCGGTGCGCTGCTTGTAGATCCACAGCATCAGGATGAAACCGACGATCACCGCCGCCACTTTCCACACCTGCGGTTTCTGCATGAACGACCGCACCAGATAGAACAGCAGCAGAATGCCGAAGAACATCGGCATGTAGATGCGGTTTCCGCGCTCCTGTTCGTTGAGCAGCAATTTGCCGAGCGCGGAATCGTCATTGTACCAGGACGGCGGGATCACCAGCCAAAGCATCAGCATGATGCCATAGGTGGAATAGCCGAGCGTGATGCAGGCGGCCCGGGTGCGGGTGTCGGTAGGCGCGAGCCACAGGAGCATCGCGAACAGGCCGAAATAATAGGTGATGGGCCAGATCTTCACCGTCGTCGCGATCGAGCCGATGAAATCGTTGCCGAGGTGGATGATCGAGATGAGCGGCGTCAACCCCAGCGCATAGGCGAGGAAGATCAGATAGATGCCCTTCGCCGGCAGCTTGACCTGCGCGATGGTGTAGATCGTCAGCGGCAGGGTGAGGATCGGCCAGGCCTTGGAGAGCAGGTAGGTCGGCGGCAGTTCGTTGTAATAATGGAAGCACTGGCCGAACATCGGCAGCGTGCACAGCAGGATCGTCCATGTGACGTGCGGGGGGAAGCGTTCGCCTTCGTCGAGCCGCGCGGGGGAGGCCGCGCGCTCGGCGGGGGACAGTCTCTCGCGGCGCAGGCCGTGTGCGCCGGTAAGGTTCACTTTCGCGTCTCCGCGCGCGTCACGGTGCGGGTCTGTGTGCCGCCATCCATGCCGAAGGCTTTCGGATCGAGCTTGGCCTTCGCCACCATCAGCAGCAGCGGCATGGATTCCACGAACACGCGGCGGATGTGGGTCTCCGGGCTCACGATCAGCCGGTGCAGCCATTCCAGGCCATGCTTGCGGTAGAACGGGCCGGCGCGCTTGGCGAGGCCGGTGACGAAATTGAGCGAGCTGCCCACGCACAGCGCGGTGCCCACGGCGCCGCCGTGCTGGAAGATCAGTTGCGTCACATATTCCGAGCGCGGCGACCCGACGACCAGGAAGATGTACCGCGCGGGATGGGACAGCACGAAATCGACGCAGGCGGCGACCTCGGCCGGCTTGTTGATGAAGCCCATGGGCGGATTGTAATGATGGACCGTTTGCAGGCCGTACTTCGCCTTCAGCCGGCGCAGCATCTCGTCCTCGCCGCCGATGATGGTGACGGGATCTTCCGGGCGGATGTGGTGGTCCAGCAGATCGGCGGTCAGATCGCTGCCCGGTGCGAGCGGGATGTGCAGGCCGAACACCTTCCGCGCCAGCGCGCGCGGCACCTTGCCGTCCAGCAGACGCAGCCAGGCATGGGCGTAGATGTCGATGAAGCGCGGGTCCTTGAGGTGGCCGTGCCGCACCAGGTTCTGGGCATTGGGCGTGACCACATAGGCGAACGGCGCCCCGAACGGGCGCTCGGCGATCAGCTTGGCGGCGGCCGGCACGTCGAGGAGCGAGAACGGCACGCCGAGATAGGTGATCTCGTCGAAGGGCCGCGCCGCCGCGGCCGGATCGGCATGGGTCTGCATGGTGTGTTCCGCCCTCTGTCCTCGGGTGCCCGCCACCCGAGCGGCTCCGGCTTGGGCTGCATATACCAGCCGCAACCGCATGCGCGAAGATGCCTGCCCTGAAGCGGGGTCAGGGGATGATGCTCGCCGCGCCGCCGGTGGTCGCGGTGGTGTAGCTGCCGATGGTGTAGCTGAAGCTGCGCTGGAACGGCACGACCTTGTTGATGAATTGGTCGATCCACAAGTCCAGCTCGGCGATGTTGCTGCGCGGGACATAGAGGATGTCGCCGGCCATCAGCGGTGCCTCGCGTTCATCCGAACCGGTCTCGATGATGTCGAGCATGTTGATGATGCGCAGCATCGGCTGGTTGTTCAGATCGCGGCGGATCAGCGCCACCTCGCCGAGGCGCGCCTCCTCGTTGAAGCCGCCGGCCAGCAGGATCGCCTGCAGGGCGCTCATGCGCATGTTGGAAAGCTTGAAGGCGCCGGGATGGGCCACCATGCCGCCGATATAGATGCTGGAGGAGGCCGCGTCCTCAAGCGAGACGACCACCTTCTGGTCGGTCAGCTCGCGCCGCGAGGCGACGCGGATGGTCTCCTGAAGACCGGTCAGCGTCATCCCCTCCACCTTGATCTGCCCGACCGCCCGCAGCCCGATGGTGCCGTCGGGCGTCACGGTCAGGTCCTCGTCCATCTCGCGCGTGAGGAAATACTTGACCTTGATCTTGTCACCCGGCCCGATCCGATAGGCGGGCACGATGGGGTTCCACGGGCGAAAGCCCTGCGGGTTGACTTCCGCGAAGCTGATTTCCTGTCCGGTCAGGAAGGGCTTCTGGTTCGCCGTGGTGGTGCAGCCGGCCAAAGCGCAACTGCCGAGGAGCAGGAACAGGGGCATCCGAAGGGCAGCCCACGGCCCGACGGAAAGGCCGTGAGGCACACCCAGCACCGGGCTGCGATCGCGACGGGTCGCTCCGCATGCGGGGGAGGGCATCGAGGAAGGCTCCTAATGGGCGACCCGGTCCAGGACCCCACCGCGCTTCCCCTTTGGGCCCTTCGACAGGTCCCATGCGGCGAAAAAGGAGGCGCGAAGCAGAACCGTTGAACCGATCAACGTGGTAAAGCAACGCTAAACCCCCATGGTTAATGAAAAGTTTCGCCTCAAGCTCTTTTGTAAATCCATTCGGGCAGGTAGTATCTGCGGCCAAGGAAAACCAAGCCGAGAATAAATCCACCGTTTTCGAGGACGGTTGAACGCAGTCGAAGCGCCGCTGCTTTTCGCGTGCTCTCCGCGCGAATGACCAGAATATTGGCATCCACAAGAAGATTCAGGCGCTGGATGACCGGTGATGACATTTGTGCGATGGAGCAGAAGACGATCGCATCGAAGGTTTCCTCCAGCTCTTCCATCATTTGCCGCGCGTCGACCAGGGGCAGGCGCACGCTCAACAAGGGTGATTCGGTGTCGTCGGTCACCGACCAGAGCAGCGGCACCGAAGTGGGGGTGACGATCAGGCCGCCCTGGACCTCGGTTTGGGCGGGTTCGAGCGGATGGGGCGTGGCCGAGCACAAGTCCACCAGAAGGGTGCGCAGGCCGCGCTGCATGCTGAACTCCTCGGCCAGGCGGCGGCTCAGGAGCGGCACGTCGTCGTCCCGCTCCTGGGTGACGAAGTGCAGGGTTCGCAGCGGCTTGCCGTCCAGCTCCGTATCCAGCAGCAGGGTCGCCAGCGCGCTGATGTCCTGGTCGGAATTGAGCGCGTCGCGCTTGTCGGAGAATTCCGCCAGAGCGGGCAGATGCAGGGCCCGCTCGCTTTCGCCCGGCTGGATGAAGACCGTGCGCACGGCGGAGGCGAGCGCGCCGGCCGCCGCGCCGAACAGCAGGCCGCCGAATATGCCGCCCGCAAGCAAGGGAATGGCCATGCTGCGGCTCGTGACCGCCGAGCTGGCATCCTGGACCACGCGCACATTCGACGCGCGGACCTTGGTTGCCGTTTCCTCGATCGAGGCGGCAACGGCCCGCCGCAGATATTCGCGGTACCCCTCGTTCAGCGAATCGCGCTGGCGCGTCAGCTCCACGAGCCGGGTTTCGGTCGAGCGGAGCACCGCCAGCCGCTTCTCCGCGGTGGCCTGCTGCGCATCGAGTTCGGTGATCTGCAACTGCAGCGCGTCCGCCTCGACCCGCAGGCTGAGGATCATGTTGTTGAGATAGGCGATGGAGGGATTGCGCACCTCGCGATTGGTCGAGAACATGCGCAGCTCGGCCTCCGCCATGGCGCGGCGGACGGTGGCGATCTTGCGGTCGGCTTCCTTGATCAAGGGGCTGCCCGGCGCATATTGCTGCACCAGCCGGTCGCGCTCCACCAGCAGGCCGGTGAGGACGTTGCGATCCTCGTCATTGGGCGTGACGTCGCTTTTCTGGTTGAAGTCGAACACCGTCTCCGACTGGCCCTTCAACTGCCGCTCTGCCTCGCTCAACTGCGCCACGACAGAAACGCGCCGTTCCGCGACCTGACGGCGGCGTTGAATGAGGCTGTCCACCTGGTTTGCCGCCAGCAGGGCGTCCTGGGTGAAATCGATGATGTCGCTCTTGGTCTTCAGCGCCTGGATTTCCAGATCGACCGACCGCAAATCCCGCTTGAAGCGCTCCACCTCGACGGTGAGGATCGCCGCGGTCGGATTGTCGAAAATGCTCCGCCGCCGTTGCATGTAGAACTTCACGACCGTGTCGGTGGCCTCGATGGACAGCGCCCGGTCGGGGGAGGTGTAGGTGACCAGAATGATGTTGGAGCCAGACTGGACCGAGGCGCGCATGTTCTTGCGGAACTGCTCGATGGCCTTGTCCAAGGGACCCTCGGCAGGCTTGCCGAAGCGCAGATAGGCGAGCAGCGATCCGAGCCGACCGCGAGGAAACAGCCGGTCGACACCGATGGCCTCGATGGTATCGCGGATCACGTCCGAGCTTTCGAGGATCTGGACCTCGGATTCCACGGTCTTGAGGCCCTCGATGGAGAGGGTGGTCGGGCCGCTGTCCGTGACGTTCTGGGAATTCACCTCGCGGTTGACCAGGACCATCAGCAGGCTGCTGGCGGTATATTCGGTTTTTGCCGAAAGCGAGGCGGCGAGCCCCACCAGGAGCGGAAGCAAAGCCGCGATGAGAACGATGCGGATATGGTATGCGGTCGCGATCAGGAAGTCGCGCACGGTAAAGGCGGGCGCGCGGACATCGCTCCACGAGATCGGAGCGGTGCCTTCCACTTCTGCGGCGTGCGTAACCGTCATCGCAATCCTCGGTCCCACTTCGGCCAATGGCCGCTCCGCTTGCTCTCACCATCGCGCCCGGCGCGCCCCACGGGACGCCGGGGCGTCGCTGCTGGATGCGGGTGCGGCCATTCGCTAAAAAGCGGCAAAAATCTTAACATTAATGCCTCGTGTCCGGCATGCGCGCGGCGGTTCCGAGCGGTCCGTCCGGCCTAATAGGCCGCCGGCAGCAGGCGCCGCAAGGCGATGGCCGTGCCGAGCGCGCCCTGCGAGACCACGATGCAGGCCAGCACCGCAGCGCCCATCATGCCGAACGGGGGAATCAGCGCGAACGCGAGCGCGCAACAGGTGACGAACTGGGCGATGTTGAGCCACCGCAGCACGTTTCCGTGCCCGGTCATGGCGAGAACGATGTCCTGGTTGGGAAACAGGCAATAGACCAATTGGCCGATGCTCATCACCATCAGGGCGCTGGCGCCGATCTCGAAGCCGGGACCGATCAGGTGCAGCAATTGCACCGGCGCCAGCAGCATCACCGCGATGGCCGGAACGCCGCACAAAGCCACCACGAGGCGAACCCGGCGGTTGAGCGCGCGCAGCGCGACGATCTCGCCGCGCCGGTGCAGGCTGGCGAAGGAGGGGGCGGCAATGGTGCCGATCGACACCACGAGCACCGAAATCAGCAGCGATATGCGGTTTGCGACGCTGAACGCACCCACGTCCGTGGGCGTGCCGAACACGCCCAGCACGAGGACGGGAATGGAGTTCAGCGACATCTGCACCACCTCGACGATGCCGAGTGGTATGGCGGTGCGCCATAGGGCGGGCAGGGCGTCGGGCACGAGGTCTCCCTGCACTTGCTCCGCCGGCTTTTGCATCAGGATCAGGCCGACGCCTACAAGGATGGCGACCACATAGGAGGCGCCGAGCGCCATCAGCATGGCGTTCAGCGAACGCGCGCCGAGCCCGACGGCCGCCAGCGTGACGATCGGCCAGAGCCCGTTCTGGATGAACTGGGCCGCCACCACGCGATGATAGCCCGACAGGGCGCTACCGACGACCACGCAGAGCGCCTGTGGCAGGATGACGGCGGCGGCGATCTTGAGGGGCAGCACGAGGTCGGGTTCGCTGAACAAATGGATGGACAGCGGCTCGGCAAACAGAATCGTCAAGCCGGTCGCCAGGACACCGCCAAGGGTGGTCCAGCCTAATCCCGTCAGCATGGCGCGGCGGGCATCGCGGGTTCGCCCGAGCGCCATTTCCCCGGCCATATGGCGGATGATGGCCTTCTCGAAGCCGGCCCGCGAGATGGTGGCGACAAGCCCGATCCAGGTCATGCACAAGAAGAACAGGCCGGATTCATGCGCGCCGAGAATCCGCGCGGCCAGCATGTAGAGGCCGAATTTTCCCACCAGTTCCAGCCCGCGCACCACGAGCGCGGCGGCATAGGCCCAATAAGTGGTGACGAGCTGGCTGAGGCGCATGGAAACCGGCTTCACCCCGTTATGCGCTTCTGCCTTGAGGCGCGGATGCGAACTGATGATGATGCGCACGCGCCGGCCTCGGGCCGCAGCCGTATCGGACCTGGAGAGCGTTGCACGAATGAAATCCGCGTTCCATCGTCCCGCCCGTCCAGGGGGCACGCCTTTGGCAGGTTTGGCGCGTGCCCTGCGCCCGGTCCCTGCCGTGGGCTTGGTGCCTGCCTTGGCCTGCGCGTTTGCCGCGTGCCTGCTGGTGTCCGCCCCGGCCCTGTCTCAGGATGAGGGATCGGCGCACGGCCTCGGGATCACCGGCGATAGCAACCCGTTCCCGTTTGATGCCCGTCTTGAAATCAACAAGCATCTGCAAAGCGTTCTTCCAACTCTCTGGTGGTCTGGCGCGCCCGAATACCGCCTCGAAGGCTTTACTGTCACGGTCCACATTCCAGCGAGCTGGCAGGGCAATCCGACATCGGCCCTTATGCGACTCTGCCCGCAGGCGCATAGCACACTTTGGCAGGGCATCAAACGTCTCGAATTGCAGCCATATTACAAGAATGCCACATGGGCGGGCGTGACCTGCCGACCGTAAGGCGTGCGCTGGCGGGCGGCTGCGGCGGTGCCTCGCAGGTCTCCCTTTTCCAGCCGGTTTGGCCGGTATCACGCGCGCCAATCCGGCGCGAAAATGGCATGAGAACCCGAAAACGGCATGAGAAACGGTCGCGGTGGCGGAGCGGCCTTTGCGGACGGAAAGGGTATCATTTAACGGGCGCCCCGTTGGCAGATGCGCGGCACCACGCTATCAGGGGCCGGCCAGAGTCATTCCCGAGCGAGCCTGACATGCCGGACCGTGTATCGTCGCCTTCCGCCTCCCCTGTCCGCGCTGCCGCGCCGCGCCGGCGCAGGTTCTCTACCAATGCTTTGGTGGGGTTAGTCTTTGTCGCGATGACCGGACCCGTGTGGGCGCAGGGCGCTGCTGCTCCTGCCACCCCTCCGGCTGCCGCGGCACCGAAGAAGCCCGCTCCGGCCAAGCCGGCGGCCCCCGCCGCCGCCGCTCCCGCCACCGACGACAGCCCCAGCCGCACCACCGCCACCTATGAGGATTGGGTGGTGCGGTGCGAGCGACCCGAGGGCGCGCCCGCCAAGGTGTGCGAAGTCTCCCAGACCCTGCAGATCGGCGACAAGCAGCAGGGCCTCATGGCGCAGATCGCGTTCGGCCGGCTGAAGCCCGACGCGCCGCTTCTGATGGTGCTGCAACTTCCGGCCGGCGTCTGGCTTCCGGCCGGCACCCGCTTCACCTATGACGAAAAGGCCAAGCCCGTCGCCGCCGCTTACAAGTTCTGCATCCGCGCCTGCATCGCGGACGTCGAGCTGAGCGCCGCCGATGCCACGGCCCTGGGCAATGCCAAGGGCAGCGGGAAAGTCGAGTTTCTCGATCGCGCCCAGAGCCCCATTTCGCTGCCGATCTCCTTCAATGGTCTCTCCGCCGCCCTGGCGGCGCGCGACAAGATGTGAGAAAAACCTTCTAATATCAATGCCTTGAAGGTATATGGCACGAGGTGGTGGGACGTGCGAAGAACGCTTGTATTTGATTTCTGATGATTTATGATAATCGTCAGAAACAGAATTTGAGCCAAATCCGTGAGCGTGCGCCCAAAAGAATCCATCGACGAGACCCGCGAGCGGATCGCCATCGCGGCTGAGGAATTGTTCCGCCGCCTGGGGTTCGCGAAGACTGCGGTGGCCGACATCGCCGCCGAGTTGGACATGTCGCCGGCCAATATCTATCGCTTCTTCTCGTCCAAGAACGCGATCGTCGAGACCATCTGCGACCGCAGCCTCGCGGAAGTGGAAGCGCAGGTGGCCGCGGTGGCGCGCGCGCCGCTCTCGGCACCTGAGCGTATCGAGCAGGTGTTCATCACCATCCTGCGGTATCATCGGGATAATTTTCTGGTCGAACGGCGCGTGCACGACATGGTCCTGGTGGCGATCGAGCACAATTGGTCCGCCATAGAGGCCCATAAGGAGCGCATTCGCCGGTATCTCGCCGCCCTGCTGCGCGAGGGCATAGCCGACGGGACGTTCCAACCCCACGATTGCGACCAGGTCAGCGCCATGCTGCTCGGCTGCTGCGTGCGCTTCTGCCATCCCATCCTTGTGGCTCAATGCATCGATGAGGATCTGGAAGGCCAGGCGCGCGATACGGTTCGGTTCATGCTCCGCGCTATCGAGGTCAATCGCCGCCCGTTGTGATGCCTGGGTTTCGTCAACCGAGGCGTGATCTTGCGCCTTTTGTCTGACGAAAGTTGAAAATCATCAGTGTTGAATCATAACTCGACAGCCTGGAATCTGAGTCATGTCGTCCTCTCCTCGCATCCTGGCCTGGTCCGCTCTTCTGGGCAGTACGCTGGTTCTTTCCGCCTGCGGCGACCCGGCGCCCGCCGAGCAGGCGGGGCCGCCGCCGCGCCCGGTCCAGGTCATGACCGTGGCCCTGCGCCCGGTCGAGGCGGACAAGACGTTCGTCGGCATCGTGCGGCCGCGCTGGGAGATCGACCTTTCGTTCCGCGTCGCCGGCAAGGTCCAGCAGCGCCTGGTGGAGGTCGGGCAGCGGGTGAAGACCGGCGACGTCATCGCCAAGCTCGATCCCGAGGATTTCAAGCTGGAACTCGGAAGCGCGGAGGCGGAACTGGCCGCCGCCCAAGCCAATCTTGCCCAGACCACGGCCGGGACGGGCGCTATCGTACGCTTTCCGCGCGCGGGTTTGCTTCCACCGCCGATCTGGACCGTAAGTCGGTGGCGAAGGATGAGGCGGTGGGCCGCCTGGAGCGGGCCAAGCGCGCGCTCGATCTTGCCAGCAACAAGCTGACTTACACCGACCTGCTCTCGACCGTGGACGGCGTGGTGTCCACCACGGCTGCGGAGCCGGGGCAGGTGGTCTCCGCCGGGCAGACGGTCGCCCGCATCGCCCGCCTGGACGAGAAGGAAGCGCTGGTCGCGCTACCCGAGACGGCGCTCGCCGACGCGCGCAGCGCCGAGGCGAGTGTGACCCTGTGGGCCGAGCCGGACCGCAAGATCAAAGCCAAGTTGCGCGAGCTCTCGCCCCAGGCCGACACCGCGAGCCGCACCTATCCGGCCCGTTTCTCGCTCGAGAATGTGGACGATAAGGTGGCGCTGGGCATGACCGCGACCGTGCGGCTGCGGCCCGCCGGAACCACTGACGTCGCGCGCCTGCCATTGTCCGCCGTGTTCGACCGGGGCGCCGGCCCGCATGTCTATGTGGTCGATCCCAAGACCAATGCGCTCATTGCCAGGCCGGTGGAGATCGCCGGTTATGCCGCCGATGCGGCGTTGGTCTCGCGTGGTGTGGCCGATGGGGATCTGGTGGTCACCATGGGCGCCCAGACCCTGGATGCCGGGCGCGTCGTGCGCACCGTCGCGGCCAAGTGACGGGGGCTGGCATGGACGGCTTCAACCTTTCGCGCTGGGCGATCACCCACCGCACGCTCACCTTGTTCGCAATCCTGATGCTGGCTGCCGCCGGTACCTTCGCCTATCTCAATCTCGGGCGGGCCGAAGACCCCTCCTTCACCATCAAGGTGATGGTGGTGAACGCGATGTGGCCGGGGGCCACCTCCACCGAGATGGAGGAGCAGGTCGCCGACCCCATCGAGAAGAAGCTGCAATCCCTGCCGCATCTCGACCGGGTGGAAAGCTATTCGCGGCCTGGCGTCAGCTTCATCCAGATCTATCTCGCCGATTCCACCCAGGCGAAGGACGTGAAGGACCTCTGGTATCAGGTGCGAAAGAAAGTCGGCGACGTCAAAGGGAACCTGCCGTCTGGCGTCATCGGCCCGTTCTTCGACGATGAATATGGCGATGTCTATTCCGCCCTCTACATGCTCAGCGGCAAGGATGTCGCCCCGGCCGAGCTGAAGCGGCAGGCGGAGATCATCCGCCAGGATCTGCTGCGGGTTCAGGATGTGGAGAAGGTGGATCTGGTGGGCGAGCGGCCCGAGCGGATCTATATCGAATTCAGCCACGCGCGCCTTGCCACCCTCGGCATCACGCCCCAGCAGATCTTCGATAGCGTGGCGCGGCAGAATGCGGTGGTCTCCGGCGGTGCCGTCGACACCAATGCGGACCGCGTGAACCTGCGCATATCAGGGGCGTTCTCCGGCGTCGATGCCATCGCGGCGGTGCCGGTGCTGGCCGGGAACGCGGTGTTCCGTCTCGGCGATGTCGCCACCGTGCGGCGCGGCTACGAGGACCCGCCGAGCTTCCTCGTGCGGCAGAACGGCGATGCGGCCGTGGGCATCGGCGTTTCCATGTCGGCCGGCGCCAACATCCTGACCCTCGGGGAAAATCTGAAACGCGCAATGGACAAGGCGATCGCCGAGCTGCCGGTCGGCATCGACGTGACGCAGATTGCCGACCAGCCCCATATCGTGGGCGAATCCGTCGGCGAATTCCTGCACACCTTCGCCGAGGCTTTGGTGATCGTGCTGGTGGTGAGCTTCCTCTCGCTCGGTTTTCGCACCGGCATCGTGGTGGCGCTTTCCGTGCCGCTGGTGCTCGCCATCGTGTTCCTGGTGATGTTCTCCTCCGGCATGGACCTGCACCGCATCACGCTCGGGGCGCTGATCATCGCATTGGGTCTGCTGGTGGACGATGCCATCATCGCCATCGAGATGATGGTGGTGAAGATGGAGGAGGGGCTCGATCGCGCGAGCGCGGCCACTTTCGCCTGGCACTCGACGGCGTTTCCCATGCTGACCGGCACGCTTGTCACCGCCGCCGGGTTCCTGCCGGTGGGCTTTGCCAAATCCAGCTCGGGCGAATATGCCGGCGGCATATTCTGGGTGGTCGGCATCGCGCTCATCGCCTCCTGGTTCGTGGCGGTGATCTTCACCCCCTATCTCGGCTACATGCTGCTGCCCACCTTCAAGGTGCATGCCCATGGCGAAGCCCATGACGGGCGGTTTTACCGCCTGCTGCGGCGGATGCTGAATTTTTGCCTGCGGCACCGCTTTCTCGTGATCGGCACCACGTTCGGCCTGTTCGCCGTGTCCATCGCCGGCTTCGGGCTGGTTCAGCAGCAATTCTTCCCCAACTCGACCCGCTCCGAGCTGTTCCTTGAGATGCGCCTGCCCGAAGGCACCTCCATCAAGGTGACCGAGGCGACCGCCAAGAAGGCCGAGGCCATGCTGGCGGGGGATGCGGACATCGCCACCGCCACCACCTACGTCGGGCAGGGCACGCCGCGCTTCTGGCTCGGCCTCAACCCCGTTCTCCCCAACCCGAACTTCGCCGAAGTGGTCATCGTGGCGCGCGATACCGAGGCCCGCGAGCGCATCAAGGCGCGGCTTGAGAAGCAGATCGCCGACGGCGCGCTCAGCGAGGCGCGGGTGCGGGTGGATCGCTTCGTGTTCGGCCCGCCGGTGGGCTTCCCGGTGAACTTCCGCGTCATCGGGCCGGACCCGCTGAAGGTGCGCGACATCGCGGAGCAGGTGCGTGTCGTGATGACCGGCGACCCCGCCCTCATCGATCCGCATCTCAATTGGGGCGAGCGGGTGAAGTCGGTCACCCTGCAGGTGGACCAGGACCGGGCGCGCGCCCTCGGCACCACGCCGCGCGATGTCGCGGAAACCTTGCAGACCTTGCTCTCCGGCTACACCGTGACCCAGCATCGCGAGGGCAATCTGCTCATCGACGTGATGGCGCGCGCGGTGCCCGAGGAGCGGGCGGACCTGCAGAACCTCGCCGGCCTCACGGTGAGCATGCGCAACGGCGTCGCGGTGCCGCTCGGGCAGGTGGCGCGCGTCGTCTATGCCTCGGAAGAACCGATCCTGTGGCGGCGCGACCGCGACCTGGTGCTGACCGTGCGGGCGGACGTGAAGGATGGCATCCAGCCCCCCGACGTGACCACCCGCCTGCTGCCCAAGCTCGCCGCCATCAAGGCCAACCTGCCGCCCGAATATCGCATCGAGACCGGCGGTTCCATCGAGGAAAGCGCCAAGGCCAACAAGTCGCTGGCGGCGGTTTTCCCGATCATGCTGGTGGTCATGCTGACCTTGCTGATGATCCAGCTCCAGAGCTTCTCGCGCCTGGTGTTGGTGCTCTGCACGGCGCCGTTGGGCGTGATCGGCGCCACCTGGGCCTTGCTGGCGGCGCATCAGCCGTTCGGCTTCGTGGCGCTGTTGGGGCTGATCGCGCTCGCCGGCATGATCATGCGCAATACGGTGATCCTGGTGGATCAGATCGACACCGACATCAAGGCCGGCCATGTGCCGGGGCAGGCGATCGTGGATGCCACCTTGCGCCGTGCCCGGCCCGTGGTGCTGACCGCCCTTGCGGCGGTGCTGGGCATGATCCCGCTGGCGCGCAGCGTCTTCTGGGGGCCCATGGCCATCACCATCATGGGCGGCCTTCTGGTGGCGACCGCGCTGACCTTGCTGGTGGTGCCGGCGCTCTATGCCGCCTTCTTCCGGGTGAAGGTGGCCGAGCCCGAGGCTTCTGGTGCGGCTGCGGACACGGATCGGGCGCAGCCCGGCCACGGGGCGGGGATGCCCGCGTGACCGGCAGGACAAGCTAGGAATAAATTGATAAAAGGTATTTAATCCTATACCCCACGCGCAGGCACTTGCGCATGGGGGTGGGGGAATGCCGTCTTTTCGCGAAGATCGTCTGGAGCTGGCGGGGATTGCCAGCGCGTTGGCATCGTTAAAGTTCGAAGTCCAATTGTTGCGATATGGCCTTGCCCTAAAGGCAGGGTTCAGCCCGGCACAGCCGCGGGTTCCCGCGGGCAATTCCGATGGCGGGCAGTGGACGGATGCGGGTGGCTCGGGTGGTCTCGCCCGGGAGCCGCGAACCGTTACGCGGGTGAGCTGCAGCGGTGAACACGCGCGCGTTGACCGAAGCACCTATCGTGCCGATGGCAGTCTGGCCGAGCAATCGGTGGCCCAGGCCGACGGCACCCTCATCGTCTCGCGCTACGCAGCACCCGGCGACAGCCCGCAATGGACCGATGTTCACCGCGTCGTGCTCCCCGACGGGACCGCCGGCGTGTTTCTCAACAGAGGCACGACGCAAGAAATCTACGACGGGGATGACCGGCTTCTTGGCCAGACCGTCTGGACCGAAACCGGCCCACAGCCGCAAGCGATCATCCAGCCGGCCTACGTGGCGCCGGTCGTCCGGGCGGCGGCGGCGACGACGATAGAACTCGCGGCAGCCCTCTACACCTGGCTATCCTCGCGCGCGGCGTTGACAGGCGAGCAGCCGGTGGTTGCCTTTACGACGCGCGAATATGCTCCCGGCGAATCTCCTCAGATGATGCCGTCTTATGTCGGAGCTTTGACGAAGGAGGAGGTGGAGAAGGCGTGCCGTAGGCTAAGCGATGTGCAGAAATATGCGGATGACATTTCATCGTCACTAAATAGATCGAACTTTTCCACCACCGCTAGTTATGGAACCGCAGTCCATTGGGCATTGAGCGATCGGATAAAGGCAGAAAACAATCCAAATTTCGGAACCGAAGTATCTTTCTTGAAAACAGTCGAAGAGGTAGGGGCAAGACCGATTAGGTCACAAGAAGATGTAATAAAATACGGCAAAAGGGGGTCAATTCGCATTGACGTCCTGGAGCATGCAAGCGATCAGGTCACGTGTGTTTATGACATAAAGGCTGGGAAGCGCGGTCTGTCAGCCAGCCGTTCGGCCGAAATTTCCCGGGCAGTCTTTGCGCGTTATCCAGATACACGTACAATTATCGTAACAGAAATACGGCCAAAGAAATGACGAATGTAAAAGAAGTCAAGCAACTTCTCGCACCTTTGCTGGATCGACGCCATGACCTTGCTCTCATCGGCCGTCTCGTTGTCATCAAGCCGGTCCGTCATTTTCTTCGGGGTGTTTTTGTGGAGCGGACGGTATATGCGCGAGCCTGTGATCCTCGGTGGCTTGTGATGAAATTATATCGTCGGTATGACGATATTTCACTCAGTCCTGCTCAGCATTTATTCAGAAAAGACAAGAAGCCGTGGCTTCTTGATCTTCCGGATACATCTGAAATGTTATGCGATGCAGTTGAGGTTCAGATTCAGGAAATGTCGAGTCGCGGGGATGATATTGATACTTATATCGACAAATCTACGCCCAGGTCGGAGGCATATCTAAAATATTACGGCGCTGCGCACGCGCTTGACGATATAGCTCTTGGCGACCTCGATAGCGCTCGAGACCTGATCTCCACGTATGAGTCCGCCGCCCACGTCTGGCTACCGCATCTGAAGCGCCTCGGCCTGGACGAGAAGCTGCTTGCGCTCGGCAACAAGCTCTCGCTTGAGGATCGTGTCACCCTCGCCGGCCTGCTGCACGAATGGGAGGCCTATAGCGTCGAGAAACTCAAGCTCGGCAAGATCTGGGAGCGCACGCCGTTTCCGCTGGAAACCGCTCCGGGACCGAACGCCTAGAACTCGCGGCGACGCGCTCCACCTGGCTATCCGCGCGCGCGGCAGCGCAAACATATAAAAAAGACTAGTCTGTCATATGCCGGTGAAGCTGCACCGGCAGTCTGCGGCACGACCGTATTCTTGGGAGACGCACAAAGATGTCTAAATTGTCCATAGCCCTCGTCGCCGCCGCCCTGTTGGCAGGTCTGCCAGGCGCCTCGGCTCAGACCATGAACATGCCGGCCGCCTCGGCCGCCCAGCCCGCACCGGCCGAGATCGCCAAGGCGGCGACCGTGCCGAGCACGGCGGCGTTCGTGGACACCGCCGCGCGCGCGAACCAGTTCGAAATCGTGACCAGCCAGGTCGCGCTCCAGAACAGCAAGAACAAGCAAGTCATCGCTTTTGCTAAGAAGATGATCAAGGATCATACCAAGATAGGCAAGAATTTCGGCACCGCCTTCGGCAAGGCCAGTACCGGCCTCACTCTGCCCGTCGGCCTCGGCGACGACTTCGACAAGACGCTCGCCCGCCTCAAGGGTGAGACCGGCGCCG